>JAOPJY010000002.1:0-300000 GCA_025517425.1 Halobacteria archaeon AArc-dxtr1
AATCAGAACCGCTTGCGGTTCTGATGATGCCAAAAAGCCGGTCTCGCTCCGCTCGACCGGTGAATCGCGCTCACTACCAGGTCCTTCGGACCGCTCGTTCGCGCGAATGCTCGTGTTCAACTCGCACACGTACTGACCGAACTGCCGAGCTCAGTTTCAGGCATAACCCTGCGTACACAGCCTACACAACGGATTGTTATAGCCGACCGACGGCTCGGAGAACGCCGTGGGTACAGACCTCTGCCTGGCCCGCGGCCACCGATTCGGGATAATCGTCATCCAGTCGGATCAGTTCTTCGCGGACCCGCGAGACGGTCTCCTCGAGATCCTCGTCGGACTCGTCGTAGAGTTCGGGAATCCGGGTCTGGAAGGTCTTCAGTCGCTCCTGGGCAGTCTCGAACAGCGCATCGGGATCGTCGCGGACGCCATAGTGGCTGAGCGCCACGTGCTCAGGATCGATCTCCGCGAGCCGGTCGATGCTCGCCGCAGTGGCCTCGATGTCGAAGGAGGGGACGGTCGTTGGCGGGTGGAAGACGTCTGCACGCGGGAAGTAGCGGCCGATCGCCTCGTTGGCGAACAGCAGGTCCCGTTCGGGGTCGTAGACGGAGAGATGGTCCGGCGAATGTCCCGGCGTGTGGACGATCTCGAGGCTCGTCGAGCCGATGTCGAGCGAGCGACCGTCGCCCTCGATACGAACGAGTCGGTCCTCAGAGAGGGGCTGATCTGGCGCGCCCATCGCCTCGAACTGCTCTCCGAGTGAGTCTGCGGTGCTCGAGACCAGTTTCTCGAATCGGTCCGGGTCGGTGAGCCAGTCGGCCATCGACGCATGGAGGTAGCCCGTGGCGTTCGGTGCGGCCTCGAGCAACTCCGGTGCGGCGCCGGCGTGATCTAAGTGGTAGTGGCCGATCACGACGTGGCGGAGGTCATTGGGGCTTAAGTCGGCCGCCTCGAGGGCGTCGAGCAGTTGGGGAACCCCCGCTGCCGTGCCCGGGTCGACGATCGTCGGCTCCTCGTCGACGATCAGGTACGCAGACAGGGTCTCCGCGTCGTCGAGCGTGATTCCGTAGACGTCCTCGGTGACGGAAAAGACGGTCATACGCCAGCTACGCACAGGAGCGCTAAAAATCGTCTGGCCCCGTCAGTCGCGTCGAACAGCCGTACGGGGATTTCTAGAGCGCGCCGTCGAGTCGATTCTCGGCGTCGGCCTCGAGGCGCTGTCGATCGACCTTCTCAGTTCCGGTCAGCGGAAGGTCGTCGACGAAGAACACCCGTCGGGGGTGGGCGTAGGCGGGGCCGTTCGTAAGCGCGTACTGCTTGATCGTCTCCTCGGTGGTGTTCGGTTCAGCCCCCGATTCGTCGACCACGACGAACGCAACTGGCGCTTCTCCTTTCATCTCGTGGGGAGCGGCGACGACGGCCACGTCCGCGACAGCGTCGTGGGTCAACAGTAGGTCCTCGACCTCCGTCGGGTAGACGTTCTCACCGCCGACGATCATCATGTCGTCGACGCGCCCGACGATCGAGTGGTAGCCGTCCGCGTCCTTCGTCGCGAGGTCGCCGGTTCGGAGGAAGGTGCGACCGTCACGCTCCTCGAAGGCACGCTCGTTCTCCTCGGGACGGTCGTGGTACCGCCCGACGCCGGGGTTCGAGACGAGGAGTTCGCCGACGGTACCGGACCCGACTGGCTCGCCGGTCTCGGCGTCGACGACGATGGTCTCACAGCCGGGCACGGAGAGTCCGGTGCTGCCGGGTTTGTTGATCCCCCAGCGTGGGGTAAGCGAGACGACGGGGCCACCCTCGGTCAGCCCGTAGGCCTCGAGCAGCGGGGCGTCGAACGTGTCCGAAAAGCGGCCGTGGAGTTCGGGAGAGACCGGCGCGCTGCCACAGATCGCAAAGGAGAGCGTCGAGAGATCGTGCTTGGCGACCGCATTGCGCTCTGCGAGCAACATCTTGAACATCGCCGGGACGCCGGTGATGAACGTAACGTCGTAGCGATCGATCGCCCGGAGGACCGCCTCGGGCTCGAAGCCGTCCATGACGACGGTGCTGCCCCCGCGCTCGAGTAAGGCCTTCACGCCCGGCATCGCGTTCTTGTGATACAGCGGCGTGGCGGCGAGCCCCCGTTCATCCGAATCGAGGAGCCAGGCATCGCCAACGGTGTGGGTGTTCCAGGCGACACCGCCGTGGGTGAGGACCACACCCTTCGGTTTGCCGGTCGAGCCGCTTGTATAGGGCTGCATCGCCGGATCGTCCGACGCGACAGCAGCGGGTGCGGCGTTGGCTTCGGCCGCAGCCATCGCGTCGGGCAAGGAGCGAACGTCGACATCGGCGGAGAGACGGTCGCCACCAGACGTCCCAACCACCGATCCCGGCGGACCGTCGACGAACAACGTCTGGACGCGATCACAGGCGTCGGCCGCGGCGACGGCCGTCTCGGCGACCGACTCCGTCCCGCTCGTGACGGCTAACGCGGCGCCACTGTCGTCAACGACGTATTCGACGGTGTCCTGGGGAAGCTGGATGTTGACCGGCACGGGAACGGCGCCGATTCGCATCGCTCCGAAGAAGACGGCGAGATACGTGAGTTCGTTCGGGAAAAAGAGGGCCACCCTGTCGCCGCGGCTGACGCCAACGTCGCGGAGCACAGCGCCGGCCGTCGAGACGCGAGTCGTAAACTCGCCGTGCGTGATTTGCTCACCCGTCGCCGCGTCGATGAAGGCCGTCGTCGACGGATCGGGGACTACGCCTCCGTCGAATGCGGCCGTGAAGTTGTTGTCTCGTGACTCGGACGCCGACATGCGCCTCACTCGTCGAGCCGGGGACTTATACAGTTCGCAACGGGGGATGCGAAAGCGCCCACGAGCATTCGCTGAGAGATCGACGAGAACAGATTCATTCGGAATCGGAAAAACTCCAATATCTGGGCAGAGAAGGTATTTATCCAAACATTTCGGAATTAATCACCTGGTGAAAAGTTTAATACACCCTACTTGAATGTTCAGTAACAGTCACAGTCTCTGAAAGCAATAGTCAATACTTATTGACCATTATATGGTATTGCCATCGGCATGTCGGACTCTGAGAGACAGAGATTAACACTCAAAGCAGACAGGCAGTGTAGTACCGATGCACCAGCGCCCGCTGGCGAGGGCGCCGACGGTGATCACGGAGCGTTGAGCGACGATCGGCCCGTCTGGATCGGCGGAAGCGATGGAGGGATCGAAGGCGAGACGAACCCCACACTCGCGCTGATCGCCGGCCGAGAGTACGTCGTCGAGTTGACCAACGCCGACGGCCGTCCCCACAGCTTCGCGATCGAAGACGAATCGGGCGAGATCGTCTTCGAATCCGCGGTCCTCCAGGAGGCAGGTGCGACGGAAATCGTCGAGTTCACCGCCACCGAGGAGATGGCCGGGTATCGATGCGGAAACCACCCCGAAGAGATGCACGGGGATGCGATCGTCTACGATGCCGGCGACTTCGAGGAGGGCGGCAGGGTCGAGCCTGCCGCAGACGCTGAGAGCGCAAGTACCGCGCGGCGCCGTGCCGTCCAGACCGCCGGAGCAGTGGGGATCGCTGGGCTGGTCGCTGGCTGTCTCCACGTCGAGACCGGCTTCACGGTGAGCGATCTCGATCCCGAGGAGGCTTCCGTCGAGCAGGGCGAGTCGCTCGACGTGTCGGCGACGATCACCAACGTCGGTGAGGAAGACGACACGCAGACGGTCGAGCTCCGCATCGACGACGAGGTCGTCGATAGCCAGACCATCTCGCTCGAGGGCGCCGACGAGGATGCCGCCGCTGACGTCGACGCCAGTTCTCTCAGTTCAGATACGGAGAGTGTCCCGTCACACGTCGTTAATGAGACGACTGTCACGTTCGAGGACGTCGACACCGGCGACATCGATCCCGGCGAGTACGTGCACGCGATTGCCACCGAGGACGACGAGGCGACCGGCACGCTCACCGTCGAGGAAGCAACCGAAGAGACCAGCTGGCACCGCGATATCGACGTGACGGTCCACCCAGATGAAGCGACCGACTGGGACAACTACGAGGTCACAAAACTCCTCGACCAGGACGACTTCATGGACATTGAGGTCGCCCCCGACGGCCGCGTCTTCTACATCACCCGCGGCCACTTCAACACCGGCACCGGCGAAGGCCCGTTCCAGGTCGGCTACGTCGACCCGGACAGCGGAGAGCAAGAGATGGTCTTCGAACGCGAAACCCTCTTCGGGATCGCTGGCACCAGCGGCGTCGACACCAACTCTCGAGAAGCCGGCGGCCAGGGCATCGCGTTCGACCCCGACTTCGAGAACAACGGCTACGTCTACATCCACTACGACCCGCCACTAGACGAGATGGACGACATCGGCCCGAGCCCGTACGACGAGTTCTGGGACGGTGAAGTCGGGTACTTCGGCTACAAGCTCGTCTCGCGGTTCGAGCTCACCGGCGGCGAGATCGACCCCGACTCCGAAACCGAGATTATCCGCATCCCGTGGCAGTACGACGGTTGCTGTCACCATGGCGGCGCCGTCGAATTCGGTCCGGACGGAAACCTTTGGCTCTCACTCGGCGACAACTCCGAGATCGTCTCGGACTACTCGCCGCTTGACGATCGAGAGAGTCAGCATCCAGCCTACGACGCCGGACGAACGTCCTCGAACACGGCCGATCTGCGCGGGAGCATCCTCCGGATCACCCCCGAGGAGGACGGCGGCTACTCGATCCCGGACGGCAACCTGAAAGAGGTCCACGAGGAGCGTACCGGCAAGACGTTCGACGAGGAAGAGTTTAAGCCGGAAATCTTCTCGATGGGGTACCGCAACCCGTACGTCGTCACCGTCGACGAGCACACGGGGTCTCTCTTTACCGCGACATACTCCCCCGGCTACGGCTCCTGGGCGAGCAGTGAGCGCGGCCCATCGGGAATCGCCGGCTTCCGGCTCATCTGCGAACCCGATTATGCCGGCTGGCCGTACTTCCAGGGCTACTACGCCTACCGGCGATACGATCACGACAGTGGCGAACTGGGTCAGCCCTACTGGATCGACAACCCTCGCAACGACTCGCGCAACAATACCGGAATCGAGGAACTACCGCCGTACGAGCCAGACCTGATCTGGCAGCCCCAGAACGGGCAGGATACCCTCGAACATTACGAGGCGCCAGCGTGGGCGGACATGCCCCGCCCGGGTGAGGTAAGCTGGCCGGAGATTCAGGGATCGGGTGGTAACAACGCCGGCCCCACCTACCGGTACCACGAGGAGTACGGTGAGCACGCACTGCCGCCGTTCTTCGAGGGCAAGCAGTTCGCCATCACCTCCTACGGGACCCACCAGAGCATCTGGTACATCACGTTCGACGAGGACGGAGAGCTGGAACTCAACGAGTTCCTTCCGGACGCCCCTTGGGTTGGCCAGACGCCCCACCACATGGAGATTAGTCCCGACGGACGAGCCTACGTGACGAACTACGGCGACGGCTTCTACCAGATCGAGTACCACGGACCGCAACCAGAGTACCAGCCGCCACCGGAAGAAGAGTGGCCCGACCGCGTCGAGCCCAGCGAAGACGGGCTCGGAGCCGAGCCGCCTGAAGACGCGACGGTGCTCTGGGACGGTGACCAGGCCACTCTGGACGACTGGGAGCACTCCGACTGGTCGCCCAGCGGCGAGCAACCGACCGGTGCCGACCCAGTCTGGATCGAAGAGGACGGCTACTTCGAGACCGTCCCGGATTCGGGCGATCTCCGTCCAGAGATCGACGGGGTCGGCGAGGAGATAGGCGACTGTCACCTCCACCTCGAGTGGCGACTGCCCGAAGACGTCGAAGACACCGGCAACAGCGGCGTCTTCATGATGGAGCGCTACGAGATCCAGATCCTCGACGACGGCGACTGGAACCCGGATCAGTTGGCTGGGTCGTACTACTTAGCCGACGATCCGCACGTGCTTCCGCTTCGACCGCGCGGCGAGTGGAACGAGTTCGACATCTTCTGGCGAACGCCAGAGTTCGACGACGGTGAGGTGGTGCGGTATCCGCAGCTGACGGTGTTCTTCAACGGCGTTCCGACGAAGTACCACTTCGATGTGCCGGGTCCAAACTGGGGTGGCATCAACGACTTCGACGACGAGGAGTTCGGTCATCCGATGACGGACGACGGCGAGTTCGCCGATGAGTGGCCCTTCTTCCTTCAGGAGCACGGTGATGTCGTCCAGTTCCGCAACATCTGGTACCGCGACCTGCCGGAACGACCGGTCGAGATCGACGAACCGGGCGATCTACCCACGTACGACACTTCCGCCGGCGAAGGCGAGCCCGAACGGATCGATGCGGGCGGACCCGGAACGACCGGCGAGCCGCCCGAGGACGCAGACGTCCTCATCGACGATGCGCTCACCCTGTCGTCCGGCGACGGCGACTGGGAGAGCGACGACGAGTACGGCGACTGCCAGCTCCACCTCGAGTACCGCATCCCCGAGGATGCCGACGGCGAGGGGCCGTGGCGCGGCGATAGCGGCGTTCTGATGGTCGGCAACTACGAGATCAACATCGTCGACACCCACGACAACCCGGTCGAGGCAGACCAGTGGGCCGGCGCCTACACGCATCAAGCCCCGCCCCACCACGACGCGACCCGCGAGCCCGGCGAGTGGCAACAGCTCGACATCCTCTGGCAGTCGCCGCGGTTCGAGGACGGCGAGCTCGCGAGCCCGGCGCAGGTAACGGCCCTGCTCAACGGCGTGGCCGTCCAGACGCGTCTCGAAGTCGCCGGCCCCAACAACGGACTGGCCGTGCGGGAGTACGCCCCACGCGGCGAACGGCCGCTTCGGATCCGCGAAAGCAGCGACGACGTAGAGATCCAAAACACCTGGGTCCGCCCGTTTGAATCCGACGAGGTCGACGACGGGAACGGACTGGGCGAGCTGTCGATGCCATACGGGTTAGACGCTGGCGGGAACGAGACAGAGGGAGACATCGAGATCGACGGGCTGGCGTTCGACCGGTCGGTCGACGACAGCCAGTTCGTCGCTACTACCGGCGACGTAAACACCTCCGCACCCGGATTCGGCGACACGCCAGAGCCCGAAGAGCTCGAGTTCGAGGGTACCGATCACGACCTGCTGTACGCCAGCGAGATCCACGGCGAGGAGTTCGGTTTCGAGATCGACGTTCCGGATGGCATCTACGACGTGACGCTTCACTTCTCGGAGTGGCCGTACTTCGAGGACGACCAGGTGCCACGCCTGCAAGACGTCTACGTGCAGGACGAGCAGGTCTTAGCGGAGTACGAATTACTACGCGGGGAGGCACAGGTCGAAACGTTCGAGGAGGTCGCGGTCAACGACGGCGAACTCACGATCGGGATCGAGGTCCACCCCGACTCGGAGGATCCATACGCCCGACTCAACGGGCTGGAAATTCACCGAGTCGAGGGCATTTCGACGCCGTACGGGTTAGACGCTGGCGGCGTCGACACCGCCGACGACGTCGAGATCGACGGACTGGCGTTCGACCGATCTCCAGACGACAACCCGTACGTCTCCACGTCCGGCGGGGTGACTCCCTCCGCGGCGGATCCCGACGAGGTGGAGTTCGAAGGCACCGACCACGACCTGCTGTACACGAGCGAGCTAAGCGAGGAAGCGTTCGGGATTGATGTCGAGATCGAAGACGGCGTCTACGACGTCACGCTTCACTTCTCCGACTGGCCGTACTTCGACCCCGAGGACGACCTCCGATTGCAGAACGTCTCCCTGCAAGGCGAGACGGTCTTAGAGGAGTACCGGTGCGAGCCGGGCGTCGCACATCCGGAGACGTTCGAAGGCGTCGAGGTCACCGACGGCGAGTTGTCGATCGAACTCGAGTCCCACCCCGACACCGAAGATCCCAACGCGAAACTGAACGGGTTGGAGATCCACGACGCGGACGACGAGGAAAACGGTGATGACGATGACGACATTCCCGAGGACGCGATCGAGCCGGGGACGACGATCGATCTGGACGGGCAGACAACTGGCTGGGTCGGCATCTCGCCCGACGAGATCGAGGGTGACCAGAACCCAACGCTCGTCCTCGCCGAGGGCGAGGAGTATACGATCGGCTGGAGCGAAGGTGACGGTGGAAACCACAACATCGAGATCCGTGACGAGGACGGCGATGTCGTCGACGACCTCGAAACGGAGTTGACGGGCGAACCCGGCGACGACCAGTGGCTGACGTTCGAGGCCAGCGAGGAGATGGCCTTCTACCGTTGCTTCCCGCACGCGAGCATGGAGGGTGAGATCGACGTTCGGTAATCGTCCGTCCGACCGCGAATTCGTCAGTCTGTGCTTGCACTATTTTTTGTCCGTCAAACCGAGAGCAGCAGCACTTTCGTTCAGTGGACGAACCCCCGCTCTCACTCCACGAACGGACCGCGATGACGGATCGCCTCGTCGTGGGGACGCCCGGCGACGGCGACGAGCCGAACGCCGGCGTCCGTTTCGACCGAGAGTGATTCGTCAGCGGGAGCGAGGACGTACTCACCAGCCTCGATCGCTCGTCCGTCGACGGCTCCCGACCCCGAGAGGGCGAACAGAAAGCCGTTCCACTCCGCCGGGACCTCCCAGCGCCACGAGGAGTCGATGTCGACGTCCTCGTAGGTGACGGGCGTGTGGAGCTCGATCGGAGAGCCATCGCCGACCACCGTCCGTACCGTCGCGCCGTCGCGCGCTGTGACGGGGAGGTCTGCCGGGGAGGCGTCCTGATACGATGGCTCGACTGATTTCGCCTCCCGCGGAAGGTTGATCCACAGCTGGAGACCGCTGCAACCGCCCTCTCCAGCGGGCAGTTCGGAGTGAGTCATTCCGCTGCCGGTCGTGATTCGCATCGCGTCGCCGGGGCCAGCGACGCTCTCGTGTCCCATCGAGTCTGCGTGGGCCATCTCTCCATCGAGCATGTAGCTCACGATCTCGAAGCCGCGGTGGGGATGGGTGTCGAATCCCTGTGACGGCTCGATGTGAAAGTGCTCGAAGACGACGAAGGGGTCGAAGTGTGCCTGGGCGTCAGTCGGAAAGAGCCGGTCGGCACGCATGCCACCCGGGTGGACGACGTCCGCGGCCGAGTGCAGGATCGGTTCGTCTACCATTGCGAACCGGTTAGGTCGGGGCGGGTTTACCGTTCTCGGGCGGCGGAAACTGATCGAATCCTTACGCAGGCAGTTCCGCGTACAGCCAGCAGACACTCGGCGATAGCTTGGCGAACCCGCTCGAAGTTCCCGCTGGCAGCCGACGAAGAGGAGTGACCGAGATCGGAACGAGAGCGGCCGGCATCGAACGCTACGTCTGGTCCTCGCGCTCTGCGTCGGTGATGGCGAGAGCCTCCTCGAAGTGCTCGGATCGAATCGTCGTCGACGCGACCGCCTCCTCAACGTGGTCTGTGGGGACAGATCGCGCGACCTCGCGGAAGGCGACCATCGCGGCCTCGCGACAGAGCGCCTCGATCTCCGCACCGGACCCGTGCGAGCGGGAGCGAGAGCCGATCGGCCGAATCGGCCGGTCTGAGTCGACAGAAATAACGGTCCAGGATCGTGCGGAATGATACCATAGGATAGCGCTATTTCGGCGACGGAATATAGATTCTGGTGTCGGCGACAGGGCTCGGAACTTACGAACGGTCCTCGAGAGCGGCCACAGCACGTCGTGCCGTATCTCGCAACAGCGGGACGTCGTCGGTGAACACCTCGACGGCGACGGTTCCGTCGAAGCCTGCCAGGTGTTCGGTCACGATTCCGTAGTCGATCTCACCGGCACCGATCGGGAGGTGGGTGTCGCCGCGACTTCGAACGTCGTGGACGTGGAGGTGCGAGACGAGGTCACCGTAGCGCGAGAGAAACCGATCGACGCCGTCATCTCCGTCCTCCATGTAGGCGTGACCGACGTCGAAACAGACCGGCGTTTCGGACTCCCGCGCGAGATCGCCGAGGACGGTCAGTGGCAAGCCCAGCTTCTGGTGGCCGACGTTTTCGATGACGACCTCCACACCGGCGTCCGCGCCGGCCGACGAGATCGCCTCGAGTTGCTCGACGAACGTTGGGCGCAGGTCGGTGTCGTGTGGATTCCGCGTCGTGCCGTGGAGGACGGCTTTCTCGGCACCGACGTCCCCGGCCCACTCGAGGAGTCGTCCCAGGTACGCGACGATTGCGTCGTTGATCTCCGCGACCGGTGTGGCCACGACCTGTTTGAACGGAAGGTGTACGCAGAGGTCGGCGTCCGCGTCGTCGAGGCACTCCGTGAGCCGGTCTACGTCGATCTCGGTAGGGTCGGTCCCTTCGCCGATAGAGAACTCCGCCATGTCGAACGGCTCGATAGTGGCCTCGAGTCGATCGATCGAATCGCCGACGGTGAGCCCGATCTCCATACGGACTGTTCCGACGACGATTCACAAATCACTACCGCCTCGCACACGAGATCCAGTTATACTAGTCCAGCCATCGGGTTTGCCATCGTACTCACGCTGGGTCGATACCACAGTGGTGTGGGGATTGTGCAAGTATTGTGTAAATTCGATAGACAGAGTGTCTGATGGTGCGACTGGCCGGTTACGCGAACGGAACCATCTCTGGAAGCGGGAGCAGGGGCACCATGAACAGGGCCGCGATGGTGACCAGGCCCATCAGGACCGGGACGAGGACGACGGCGTAGTTCGTGCTCCCGAGGACACGGCTGAGGTCGCCACCCATACTCGACAGCGGCGGCGTCGTACTCTGACGGAGGATCACCAGTTCGAGGGCGAACAGGATGACCGTAGCTCCTGCTGACACCATACAGAACGGGCAGATCTCGCCGATGACGCCCAGCTGCAGGTAGACGAAGTACGCCGAGAACGCCACGCCGCTGGCCGTAATCGGCGTCAGGATCTTGATCAACAGCGGATGTCGGGTGTCGAACCACCAGAGCGCGAGCCCGATCGTCGTCAGGTAGTAGAACCCGCCGAGGGTCGCCAACGGAACGCCGAAGACGTACGCCCACTGACTCGTGATCACTTCGATACTTCCCGGCACCGGCGCATCCGAAGGTATTGCAGGGATTGCAAACAAGTGGATCGCAGTCAGCGCGACCGTGACCAACCACCCCAGAACCGCAACGATCGTAAACAGACCAAATAACGCCGACACCCGTGGAGAATACTCCCACTCGTAATCGAACGCCATCGAGATTGGTGTTTCAGTACTCATGCAATACTGACTTGGAGAGTCGGAGTACAAAAGAATTGTGTATTAGATCCAAGACTATGAAACACCGTCGAACACTATCGAACACGAGAGTCGGCGCCAAAAGATGGGCCGAAACGACGCTCTGACCCCGTCAGCAATATGAAGGCCAGACCACAGTTGTCGTGCAGGTCGTCACCCAATTGTGGCACTCGCGAGGTCGCGGGCACCGAATCGAACGCGAGGGCGATCATCGCGAGTAGTTACTCGCGCGAGCAGAACCGATAGCGGGCGAATCTTCCAGGCTGTCGGCACGTTGGATCGGGAACATGTGAAATAGCGGATTCTCTGGCCCTTCGCTTACGATTTCAGCGCTTCTACCACCTCTTCAACGGTGAACAACCGCACCTCATCCTGTTTCTCAGCGGCTTCCTGGACGGCCGATGTAAACCCACTACGAGAGAACAACGCGTATTCGTGCTTCCGCTCTCCACCGCCAGCTGGTGCCCATCGAAGTTCTTCTACGTGAGTTTTAAGCTTCGAGAACGCGTCGTAGTCCAGCGGAGACCGCTGGAATTTACACTCCCCGGCGATCAGTACGTCCTCGTTCGTCAGACCCACGACGTCCACCTCGTGCTCTTGATACCACCATTGACCAACGTCCGTGATCGCGTATTCGGGATACAGGGTGCGAAGCGCAGAACAACAGAGATCCTCAAAGGAGTCGCTGACAAAGTCCGCGAGTTCCGGCTCGATAAGCATCTCGTACGCTTCACCTCCGAAGTCTTCATATCTGTCACCGCTACCGTAGACGAAGTGGAACCAGAATCTGAAGAACTGGTCGCGGATGCGGTAGCGGCTTCGCTTGGTTCGTTCCTTTCGTTCGGTAATCGGAACGCGTTGATCTACCAGTCGCAATCGGGAGAGGCGATTCAGATACTTCGAGAGCTGGTTGTAATCGATACCCGTCGCTCCGGATATTTCGTTTCGGCTCGTGCTTCCGCCGGCGATCGCTTCTAGGATCGAGAAGTATCGCGTCGGTTCCGTGAGCTCCATTCGGAGAACGTAGTCGGGTTCGTCGTGCAGCGTCCCGTGACGCGAGAGGATTGTTCGCTGGATATTCTCGCCGAGGTCGCCCTCTGGATCCACTTCTTCAAGGTAGTACGGAACACCGCCGAAGACTCCCCACGTGAATACTTGTTCGTCCGCTGTGTAGTTTTCCGGGAAGAACTCCATCGTCGCGTCGAACGGAAGCTGTCTGATGTCCAGTTTCAACGACGAGCGGCCGTATAGTGGGCTATTTCCCAGTAACGCAGCTTCTTCCATCATACTGATCGACGAGCCGACGAGAACGAACGTAGCACTGGAGTCGTCGAGTTCGTGATCGAACATCGCCTGCAAAACGGAGGGCAGGCTCTCGTCTTGTGCAACTAAGTACGGAAACTCGTCGAGAACGACAATCGCATCCTGATCTGCGAGATAGCCGAGGATCGACTCCCACTCCTCGCGGATCCGCGTGATCCCTGGGTAGACGTCCGAAACCGCCTCGACGAATTGCCGGAGTTGTAGCGTGCTCGTTTTTTGTTTCGCCTGGAAGAGGACTGCTTCGTCGCACTCTTTGAGAGACTGCTTGACGAGTTCAGTTTTCCCGAGCCGTCGTCGTCCGAAAATGACTGCTAATTCCGCCTCATCTGAATCATAGAGTTCGTATAGGCGCGAGAGTTCCTCCGTTCGATTCACGAATCCGGGCATAGTTTCCGATACAGCAGCACCAACCATAATACCTCGCATAATCATACTCTAAAGTATCGTACTTCAAAGTACAGTTTTCGCTACCGGCATGCGGGTTACGGGCGGCCAAGGTATCAGAAGTGGATCAGCTAAGCGGCGAAATCGAGGGGGTACCGATCTCCTCAATCGCCGTGAACGGAACTGTTGGACGCTAAACCTGGCGTTATCGGGCGTCTAAGAAGCGTTCAGAAGCTGCATGGGCCAACTCGGATTTGAACCGAGAGCCTCCACCTTATCAGAGTGGCGCTCAACCTGATTGAGCTATTGGCCCGCTTCGCATCCACCAGTTGCCGGGTGGTACGTTTAAGCGTTTCTTTCTCCCAGTCGCGTGCGAACCGCTACCGGGTAGAGGGGTCGTCCTCCGTCTCACGGGTCGACGCGTCGTCGCCGAACTCGACAGAGTAAGACTCCTCGTCTAAGTCGTAGGCCTCAGTCTGTCCAGCCGCACTCGAGTCGGACCACGCCGACTGTGGCTCGTCGTTGCCCCCAGGAAAGCCGACCGTCCAGACCGCGCCGCTCGTGAAGCCATCCGTCTTCTTGTCCGCGTAGGGGACGATGACGAACCGTTTGATCCCGGCGCGAATGGGGATGCGGGTGGGCGGGAGCACGAGCAGGAAGCCAATCAGGTCCGTAACGAGCCCGGGCGTGAGCAGGAACGCGCCGGCAGCGATCAGTAAGGCGCCGTCAAGAAGCGCGTCGGTTGGGGGTGACCCCGCCGCGAGCTGGCGCTGGATCTTGCCGATCGTGCGTCTCCCCTCCGCGCGGACGAGCAGCATACCGATCAGACCCGTCAGCACCACCAGCAACACCATGCCCGTCCACCCGATCACGCCGGTCTGGCTGACGACGACCGCCAGCAACACCGCGTCGAGAAAGGGGATGAGCAACAGTGCCAGAATCCAGCGAAGCATATCCCGACGTAGCCCGCCGGGAGTGAAAACGCTTTACTCTCACTTCGAAAATCAACACGCCTTTGCCCCCGTCCGCAAACGAAGCGATAGAATGGCGCCGATCGTGCTGTCCTGGAGTGGCGGAAAGGACGCCGCATACACCCTGTACACCCTCCGAGAGCAGGGCAAATCGGTCACAGAGCTGCTAACAACGATCAACGAGGAGTACGACCGAAGCTCGATACACGGCGTGCACAGAGCGCTGTACGAGCGTCAAGCGGCAGCGATCGGCCTCCCGATCAACTGCGTCTCTCTCCCACCGGAACCGTCGAACGAAGAGTACGAGGCGAGGTTCGAAGCCGAGATGCACGACTACGCCGAACGCGGGATCGAACGGGTGGCGTTCGGGGACCTGTTTCTCGAAGATGTCAGAGACTACCGTGAAACCCAGCTCGCGGCGTGTCCGGTAGACGGAACCTGGCCGGTCTGGGGACGCGACACGACCGCGCTGATCGAAGACTGGCTCGCTCTTGGCTTTCGTGCGACGGTCGTCGCCGTCGACGATGCAGCGCTCGACGCGTCGTTCGCCGGTCGCGAGCTCGACGACGCGTTCATAGACGACCTCCCCGACGGCGTCGACCCCTGTGGCGAGCACGGCGAGTTTCACACGTTCGTCTGGGACGGGCCGATCTTCGAGGAGGCCGTCGACGTCGAGACCGGAGAGACGGTGACCCGGTCGGTCGGCGAGGCCGAGATCCACTACAGCGACCTGCGACTGGCAGAGGAGGCCTGAGTACGCTGTCCGAACGAAGGCCTTAGGCGCCTCACCCGCCTGGCCCGAGTATGAACGACGCGACGCGAGTCGAGTGGCGGTCCTGGGACGACGCCGCCTTCGAGGAGGCGCGAGCGGCGGACGTTCCGGTGTTACTCTCGCTGACGGCGACGTGGTGTGATCACTGCCACGAGATGGACGCAGAGACCTACGCAGAGCCCCGAATTGCGGCGAACGTCAACGACCGGTTCGTTCCGGTCCGGGTCGACGTCGATCGGCGACCGCGCGTGCGAGACCGGTACAACATGGGCGGCTTTCCGTCGACCGTCTTTCTCGCCCCCGACGGAACGCTCCTGACCGGTGCCGGTTACCTGGATCCGGACGGCATGCGCCAGGTGCTGGATAGCGTCGCCGAGATGTGGGCCGAGAAAGGGGCAGACGCAGGCCGGGTTCCACGAGCGCTCCGAGACGACGAGACGCCGGCAGGAGAGCTTACTACCGATATCGAGGGGGCCATGCTCGGACAACTCGACGACGCCTTCGACGAGGTCGCGGGTGGCTGGGGAACCGAGCCCAAGTTCCCGCTGCCGGACGCGCTCGAGTTCGCCCTCAAACGCGACCGCGAGATGGCGCTGCGGTCGTACGACGCAGTCGCGGCGAACCTGGCGGACAAGCACGAGGGTGGTTTCTACCGCTTTGCGACCGAACGGGACTGGTCTGGACTCCAGCGCGAGAAGCTCATAGACGAGAACGCGGCGCTGCTCCGAGCGTTCGCGAACGCGTACCTCCACACCGGTCGCGAGACCTACCGAACGCCCGCGGCGCGGGCCGTCGAGTATCTGACGACGACCCTCTGGAACGACGGGATCGAAGCGTTCGCGAACAGTCAGGCGCCCGGCGGGCCGGCAACCGACACTGACGAGCTGAACGGCGGCGAAGCCACAGAAACGCCACCCGTCGACGACACTGTCCTGGCCGGCCCGAACGCGATGGCCATCGACGCGTTGCTCACCTACGCGGCCTACACCGACGACGAGCGCGCCCGCCGCTATGGCGAGCGTGCGCTGTCGTCGCTTCGAGCACACCACCTCGCGGACGGCGTGGTCAGCTACCGACGAACAGCGCTCGATGAGCAAGCGGCTGATGAGCAAGTGACGGAGGGGACCGACGACCGATCCGGCGCGACCGTCAGTGTTCCACACCTCCAGACGCAGGCGCGAACCCTCCGGGCGCTACTCACCGCCAACGCGGTGGTAGGTGCGGAAACCATCGCAGATGCACAGGCGGTCGCAGACGCGACGATCAACGAGTTGCGCGAGGGGGACTCGTTCGTCGATGCGCCACCCGAGGGCGTCGGGTTGCTCCAACGGCCGTTCCGCCCACTCGATGCGAACGTAGCGATGGCCGACGGGCTGGTCGACCTGGCGATCGTGACCGGCGAAGACCGCTACCGACGGGTCGCACGGGAGACACTCGAGGCATTTGCTGGAGCGAGCGATCGGTTCGGCCCCGACGTCGCGGCCTACGGCTCGGTCACAGCGCGGCTGCTCGAGGAACCGCTGGTCGTCCGCGTCGGGACGGACGCCGGCAGCGACCTCCATCGGGCAGCGCTACGTCTAGCAGATCACGAAACCGTGGTCATCCCGAACGCGACGGCCGTGTCGGCGGGGACGGCCCGCGCCGAGCGCGGCGATCGGCGTGGAGAGCCCGCGACCACGCCAGCCGAACTGAGCGGCCGAATCGGCGACGTGCTCGGGTGACAAAGCTACCACCACAGCAGTAAACCACCGTATCGTTTATCACAGTTCGGTGGCATTGTAGGCAGTATGGCCACCCTTAGAGACCTCGGCCTCTCCGAGTACGAGGACCGAGCATACCGCTCGTTGCTGAATACGGGTCCAACAACCGCCAAGGAGTTGTCCCGGGCCAGCGACGTGCCGATGGGACGGATCTACGACGTTCTCAACAGTATCGAGCAGTACAATCTCGTCCGAACCCAGACCGCGAGCCGGCCGAAAAAGTACGTGGCTGTCGAGCCTGCGACCGCGCTGGATCGCCTCCTTGAGGATAAGAAACAGGAGCTCGAAGCCCGGGCCGAGCAGTACGAGTCGATCGTCGACGAACTCTCGGCGGAGTTAGACGCGGCCGAGCCAGTCGAAGAGCAGTTCTGGACGGCGGCAGTCGGTCCCGAGGAGACGATCGACCTCCTGCTCGAGCGGCTCACAGCGGCAGACAGGGATATTCTCATGGTGGCGGCCGATCCGGCCCCAGCAGTCGATATTCGGACGGTTGGCGACGACGTACTAACGCAGCTTGAGAAGGCGCTCGAGCGCGACGTGACGGTCGACTTGCTGATGAGCCCCGACTTGGTCGGCTCGCTGTCCCCGAGCGTCGGCGACCGGTACCGCGAACAGTTACAGACGCGACCTGACTTCTCGGTTCGCACGAGCGACGGGGTGACCGGCTCGTTTACCCTCATCGACGGCGTGGAAGTCTGTATCCAGGTGCCGAACCCGCTGTCGTCGAACGAACTGTTCGGGATGATCGATCTGAAAGACCCCGAGTTCGCTGCGGATGTCCACGAGGAGTTCCTTCCACACTGGGAGACAGCTCAGCCACTCGAGTTCTAAGTGGTTGCAGAGTCTGTCCGGTCGGATTTGACGCAGTCCGGATTCTATGCAGTCGAGGTCAGTAGGTAGTAATCAGGCGAGTTGGGGCTCAGCCTTCGAGTTCGCCGTTGACCTCGTCACGAAGCGTCGCCATCTCGACGACGCGCTCGGCGTGGGCGTTGTGCTGGTGGATCGACTCGTCGTTCGACTGTTTCATCGTGATCACGGCGTCGTCCGGGAGGTGATCAAAGTCGTCGACGACGCCCTCGGCCATCGCACGCACGCAGTCTTCGACGAACTTCGCGTCCGCGTGGGAGGCGTAGGTCATGTGGTCCTCGTCGGGGCGCTTTGCCAGGTTGTAGATTCGCGCGCTCATCGAGTCGCGAGCGATGTCGATAACGTCGTTTAGATCGACCGCGGGGTCGCCGCCGGCCTCGACGGTCAGGGTCGCGTGGCCGCGCTGGGAGTGGCCCGGCTGGGGAACCTGATCCAAGAACTCGGTGATCGTCTCCTCCTCGACGCCCAGATCCTCTAAGGTCTGTTTCGCACGAGCAACGGACATCCCCTGCGAGCAGGGACAGACCGTCATCCCGGTGACCGTCGCGCCGATCTCCTCGCGGGTGCCCTCGTCGGTGGCGGTCGCCGCAGCCACGATATCGACCATATGCTGCGTTTCGCGGTCGCTCTCGGGAGTCTGTTCGCGGCGCATGAACTCGGCTTCCATCGAGACTTCGGCCCGGGAGGTGTAGTCGTGTTTCTCGAGGAGGCGCTCGGCCGCGTCGCCACAGACGTCTTCGACGCGGTAGGCCTCCTCGCGGGTGGCGTCCTCTAAGATCTCGTCGATGACCTCCATGTTGCGGCTCATGTCTGCGCCCTTGCGCCAGGCGGGCAGGTCGACAAAGACCTCGAACTCGGCGGTGAGGACGATCGGTCGCTCTCCCTCGCGGGCGATCTTGACGAGCTTCTCGACGCCGGTCACGCCGACCTGACTCAGGCCAACGGTGACGTCGGGGGCCGACGCCTGCACGTCGGGAAGTTGTGGACTCATTGGCCGCATTCGGGCCAGGATGGGATTAGCCCTTTCGAAAGGCGAAGTTCCGCCGGCGGGATGTCCTCGGTGGAGGGAGTCCTATGGGGGCGGAACGATCCGGCGCAGTTGTTTAAGTGCTTCTGGTCACAAGGTGAAGCCATGACGGGAGATTGCGGGCCAGTTTTTCGAGTCGATACATCCAGTAGCGGAGCGCGAACTGTGTGAGTGTCGAACCAGCCCGCGCCTCTGTTTAAGTGCTTCTGGTCACAAGGTGGAGCTATGACGGGAAGTCGCCTTCTCGAGAAGCACCGTTTCGAGCGATAGCCCCGGCAGTGTGGATCAGGACAGTGGGAAGCGCGTGGCAGTTGACTCGAGGGGACAACAGCCGAGTAACAGGTTTGCCATCCGAACGTTTCTTTAAGTGCTTCTGGTCACAAGGTAGAGCTATGAAGGGCATTTTCGCGGGTACCTCTCTCCGGAAGCGATAGCTCTGTGGTCGATTCGACCCGGGAGCGGTGACTTCGGCGCCGCCTCGACTCAGTAGCCGAGGAACGTATCGGAATGCGTGAGCGAACCCAGGCGACGAGCGAGCCTTTTTCCGTCTGCCCGTCTCACCTCCCGACGAGATGAGCGAGGATGCGGGCACGGAACACGCGACCGTCACGGACCGTCCGGAGCGACGCATCGAAACCCGAGCCGGAGCCGGCTCGGTCTCTCGCGCCGACCTCCAGCGGGACGCGACGGTTCGACGCTGGGGCGTCGTCACGCCGAGCGCGACGGTGATCGGCCGTGCAGACTCGACTGAGGGCGACGTCTCCGAAAGCGTCCGCCGACTGCACGACGAGCAGCATCCGGCGACGCCCGGCTACGGCGAGCGCGCCCACCGACTCGATCGCCTACGGACGACCCAGGCACTGTGTAACGCCTTAGAGCTGACACCCTGGCAGCGAGATCTGGCGCTGGGCGTGATGGACGCAATCGACCTCCGGGGGTTCGGCAGTCAGCGGGCGATCCCGACGGTCGCGCTGGTGGTGATCCGCCACGTCGTCGACGTCGACCGGCAGGCGTACTTCGGCCTCGACGACGTCGACGTCTCGGCGCTCTCTCCGGATCGGATGGAAGAGCTGTTCGCGGAGTACCGCGCCCACGACATCACGGACGACCCGACGTTCGAGCGCTTGGCCGAACGCCATGGACTCGATACGACGAGTCTCAACCGACTTCGGCGAGTGTTAAAAGCCCAACTCGACGAGGAGTTGCCGGCGTACGGGCGCGAGCCGTGGCGCGATCCGAATCTCCCCGCAGCAGCCCGGACAGAGGTCGACGGCGAGGCCGACGGCGGGACAGGCGAGGGAGCGAGTTGAGCTGCCACCGACAGACGAGGCGTCGGCTCACTCCAGTTTCTCGAGAGCCTCGAAGAAGTCGACCGGCGGGCCCGCGAGCGTAACTGGATCGTCCGCCAGCGTTACCGTCACGGTGGCCGGCGGCTCCAGACGCTTTCGGTTCCGGCCGTCGCCGATCGCGTAGGCGGTGTCGGCATCGGTAATCGTCAACTCGAGTTCGGTGTCTGCGTCGAGAACGAGCGGCGGCATCGACTCCGAGGGGGCCATCTGGGTCACCACGAGCGCGTCCAGCCGCGGGCGAACGAGCGGGCCACCCTCGCTTAGATTGTACGCGGTCGACCCCGTCGGCGTAGCGACGATCACCCCGTCGACGTGGCTCTCGACGTACCGCTGCCCGTCGACGTCGATTGTAATGCAGGCGCCGCCGCCGCGGCCACGGCGCGGACCGTGGACGACGATCTCGTTTAGCGCCGGAACGAGTGACCACCCCTCGCCGCTGGCCTGCAGCCGAGCGACTTCGCGTCCGCTAACCGAACCAGTCTCACGACGCTCGTCGACGATTGCAGTGACTGACTCGACGGCGTCCGCCGGCGGGATGGCGTTCAGGAATCCGACCTCCCCCAGATTGACGCCGAGAATCGGTGCGTCGCCAGCCTCACGGGCGACGAAGAGCAGCGTCCCGTCGCCGCCGATACTGACAACGAGGTCGCACCCGCCCATCTCGCCGACGGGAACGCCCGGCGCGCCGACGACTGCCGCGGTCTCTTCGTCGAGGACGACGTCCGTATCCGGCCGCGAGAGTTCCCCGACCAGCCGCTTTGCGAGTCCGCGGGCTCGATCGTTGTCGCGCTGGGCGACAATCCCGACGTCGACGACCATGATCGTCGGCTACCCGACCCGTGGTAAAAACCTCTGCGTTCTGCTGTCCACGGAGTCGTTCTGCCGTGGCAAACGCGCTGCTCGGCGAGTGGATTAATCAGGGAGGAGTCGCTATCGGTCACTAATGCGTCGGTCGATCGTCGTCGGACTCGCGTTGCTCGCCATTGCCGTTCTCTTCATCGGCGGCCCCTCGCTCCTGTTCTCGCCCTCGACCGCAGACGTCGCCCCCGAACAAGAGCAGCAGCCAGCGCCGGATGTCCTCGCGCTTGAGGAGTCAGAGAGCGGGATCTGGGCGTATCTGAGCGCGCGCGAGGCCCACGATAAACGCAGCCCACTCAACCTGTTCGTTCGCGGCGACGCCGACGCGGTCGTCGAGAAACTGACCGAAGAGGGAGACGGCGATTGGGAGGTACTGGACGAGGACGAAATGGACGCTGAGGCCGAGACGTACGCGTTCCTCGAGGACGAGGGTCACCACGCGACCGGGACCGAGTGGGGCGAAGCCGCCGGAACGACCCGGTACGCCTGGGTCGATCCAGGCGACGGCGACGATGCCTACTGGATGACCGAGACACTCCAACTCGACGACGGAGATTACTACGGCGAGCGGATGCACATTCGGCTCTATGAGTCGCCGAACGCAGACGACGAGTGGGTCGCGATGCAAGCCCACACGGAACACTTCGACTGGTTCACGCTGCGCCACCGTGTCGACGGCGTCGAGAGCGCCCAACTCGAGATCGAATCGGAGTTCATGGACCTCCCAAGCGTCGACAGGCAGGAGGATATCAGACGGATCAACGTCGAAAACGCCGGCCCCTCCGACGCCGACGGCTGGGCGACGTACGTCGACCTGGTAGGAATGGCGCTCGTTCCGGTCGCGCTCGGCCTCGCGAGCGGACAGCATCGGAAGCGTCGCGAGCAGGCCTCTGAGGCGCTCGACGGAGCGATGGATGATCACCTGACCGACGTGGACAAGCGTCGTCTTCGAGCAGCATACGATCGCGTCGAAGCGGGCCACATCATCTTAGCCCTGAGCATCCTCGCGATCGTTCTGGGAGTCCGTCTCGGCGGCGTCGCCCTAGAGCGGACCGTCGACGCGCTGACGATGCACATGATCGCGGCGATGCTGTACCCGTTTATTGCACTCGGGTTACCGATCGTCACCTACGTAATCGCCCGCGGGTTGACACGTCGACTCGACGCAGCCGTCGTCGCCTCGGGTTCGCTCGCGGTCGCTATCTGGCTCGACTACGGACTGATGGGCGTCGACTCCCTCCCCGTCGACGTCGTCGTCCAGCGAATGCTCGTGGTCGTCGCCCTCGGGCTGATCGCCGGCGGCGCGGCCAAGCGCGCGACGCGGGACTCGTGGCTGAACGATCTGCTCGTTGCAGGCGTCGCAGCGTGGGGTATCGTGCTGATCGGGACGCTCTTTGGATACTTCTGAGAGCCTGGGTGGATCGGATTTCCCGCCTATCCGCGACAAACCGGCCGAGGTCGCTTGCTACCGTCGACGAGAGGGTTATTAAATAATATGGCGTGTGAATATGCATATGCTAGCAACCGTTTTTAAGCAGTGTCTCTTGAGTTACTAATGCAATGTCGTATGCCTGTTCCACGTGTGACGCGGAGTTCCAGTCTGCAGCCGGCGTTACCCAGCACGTCGCGTTGCATCACAACGTCTGTGCAGAGTGTAACGAACAGTTCGACGAAACCGACGGACTCCGAGACCACATTCACCAAAATCACTGACCGGCTCGTCGAATCGCAGTGAGCGGTCCGTATGTTCCGTCCCGTCGATCGGTGAGTAGCGTCTTCAGCCACCGATCGCTTCCTGCGTAGCAGACCGACGGTCGTGTCGCTCTCAGCCCCGCGCAGTTCGGGGCGTGTCCGGAGTCACACCGTTGTGATTCGCTTGATTCGAGACAGCTCGCCCGTCAGAAGATGTGGGGCGCTACCCGAGCAGGTAGCGCAGCCAGGGGCGGCGCTGGACGAACTCGGTTTGTTCAAGGTAGCTATCGATCCCCAGCAGCCGACCCGCACCCCACGCGCCGAGTCCGAACAGCAACAGCATGTAGACGAACGAGCTGTCGATGACGTAGCCGTTCTGGACGGGGAGTCCAGCCGCGAGTCCACCCTGCCAGGCCGCGGTCCAGAAGAACAGCATCTGGATGGCGCCCATGAGGGCGGCAAAGCGGAAGAAGACCCCAAACAGGAGCGCAAGTCCGATAAGAATCTGACCGAAGATTACCATCGGATCGACGATCGCCGCATAATCAGCAAAGAAGAGAAACAGCCCCTGTAGCGGGTTCGCGTCGGCGACTGCGTTCTCGAGGAAGCCGGCAGACGACCACGAAAGCGGATCGCTAAGACCGCCATCGAGCAGTTTCTCCAGACCGGCCTGCAAGAACACCCAGGCGATGACGAGTCGCAGTCCGAGCATGGAGTAAGCGAGCCACGTCTCGGAGTAGTCGAATTCGACGTTACGTCCCAGTAGGTCCGATCGGAGCGTCCGTTCTGAGGGTTGTGTTGACATCAGGTAGGTCACCTACTCGGTTCACTATCGGGAATAGAAAAGAGGCTATAGAGACTTCTCGTCGACTGGGAAGTTCTTCGTGGTGGATAGGAAAGCCCCTACGAATCGAACCACGAGGTCTCGCGTCGTCGACGTCGCTCCCGAACTGTCTCGATTTCCTGCGTTAGCTCACCGTAGTGGTCGATCAGGTCGTGCGTTGTGACGATTCCACGGACCTGCAGATTCTCGACGACGACGAGTTTCTTGACCTGCTCGTCGCGCATTCGCTTGATCGTGAGCCTGACCGATCGGCCCGGCTCGATCGTTACGAGCGGGTGGCTCGCGACCACCTGGGTCGTGATCTCACTGAACGGACGATCTATCCGGTAGCCGGCCGCGACGACGTCTGACTCAGTCACAATTCCGTAGGGAGCACCGTCGTTCGTGATGATAACACTCCCAATGTCGTGTTCTATCATCCGCTTGGCAACGGTATCGAGCGCCGTCGTCCGCTCAGCACTGACCACATCGGCAGTCATCACCTCGGCGACCCGAGCGCACATACCTATACGCCACAGCGATCCAACATAACTGTAGTGCTCCAGAGAGCGGGTTCGAGGGGACAGAATGCGTCGTCCGGAAGCAGAATGCGCCGTCCGGAAGCAGAATGCGCCGTCCGGGAGTCGAACCCGGGCTACTAGCTTGGGAAGCTAGTGTCCTACCACTGGACCAACGGCGCGCACGAACGTCTTTCGGGGGCGGGAACTTGAACGTAGCGTTCGTGCCGAAACGGATCCCAGCGATCGCCGAAGCGCATAACTGACCGTTCGTCCACCGGTCAGCCCAGAGGAGAGAGTATTAGGCCGTTCCGAGCGTACACTGTGGTAATGATCGATCTTCGGTTCTCGGAGTCGGAACTGCAGCGCCGACGTGAACACATCGAGGCGTTTCTTCGCGATCAGGTCGACACGTCGGGCGCCAACGGCGTCATACTCGGCCTCTCGGGCGGTATCGACAGCACCACCACGGCGTACCTCGCGGCGAACGTCTTGGGAGCAGATCGGCTTCACGGGCTCGTCCTCCCGGCTCGGGTCAGCAGCGAGGACAACATGAGTGATGCAGAGCGAGTCGCCCAGGAGCTGGGGGTCAGCTACGACGTCGTCGAAGTCGAACCAATCGTCGAGGCACTGCTCGAGGCCTACCCCGAAGCCGAGGGTGACCACGTGACGGTCGGAAACGCGCGAGCCCGAGTTCGGGCGGTGTTCAACTACCTCGTCGCGAACCACGAGAACCGACTCGTCCTCGGGACCGGCAACCGAAGCGAGGCTGCAGTGGGCTACTTCACCAAGTACGGCGACGGCGCCGTGGACTGCCACCCGCTCGGAAACCTCTACAAACAGCAGGTTCGCCAACTGGCCGCCGATCTGGACGTACCGACCGACCTGATCGAGAAGACACCGACGGCGGAGCTGTGGGCCGACCAGACCGACGAGGACGAACTCGGCATTTCCTACGACGCGTTAGATTCCATCCTCGCGACGCACATCGACGGCGGCGTCCCCGCGGCCGCGACCGCTCGGCTGCTCGATGTGGACGTATCGACGGTTGAGCACGTGCGCGAGATGTACGAGGCCAGTGCGCACAAACGGTCCGCCCCGCCGGCACCCGAGCCCCTCGAGTAGCGTGGACACAGGAGACCACACAGGTTCCGTCGATCCGGACCCCCTTTCCAAAGGTCTTTGCCTCCCCCGCCGTAACCCCCGATTGATGGAAAGGGCCGACACGTGTCGGCGCGCCGCCCGTGACGCCGTCTCGGACGTCGAGCCGCCGCAGTTACGCGACCGGCTGACGGACGTACTCGACGGAACGTCGATGGCTCCTGGTGTCTTCGCGATCGAAAGCGCCCGCCAGCTCGATCCCGACGTCGAGAGTGATGCCGTCGCGAGCCAGGCCGCCGGCGTCCAGTTGATCTACGACGGGCTCCGACTCACCCGGCGGTTAGCACGCGAAGCGCCATGGGAGGCGGCCGTAGAGCCACACACACCGGGGGAGAACGCACCACCGCTCGAGGACGCTACCGACGCTGACCTCGAGATTCTGGCCGCCGATATTCTCGTCGCCCGGGGATTCTACCTCCTCGCACGAACTGACGCCGCGGGGAAGGCCGTTCGAACCGTGCAGGCGTTCGGCCAGGAAGAGACCCACGTTCAGGAGGGAGAGGGGGGCGGCCACGACGGGGTCTTGGAACGAGACGTGCTCGAACTGGCGGCGCTGGCCGGCGCGGCCGCCGTCGGTCGGACACCGACTCCGGAACTGCTAGCGACGGCCCGGGCGATTGCCGACGCGACGGACCAAACGTTTCCACCCGAGGCCGAGCAGCTCCCATTCGTGGAGTACGCACCCACCGAGCCGCCCGCTGACGATGGCCTCGCGACCGATCGGGCGACATCGGCGACCGACACGTAAGGGAGCGCGGTTCGTTGCAGTGGGGGGTTGGGGCTTCGGGGTTCGTGACCGAGACACGCAGACACATCCGGGGCGGGAATCGAAACCCATAAAGACGACTCCGGTCAACGAACGTATGCCTGCCTGGGTAGCTTAGCGGTAAAGCGCGTCCTTGGTAAGGACGAGAGCCCGGGTTCAAATCCCGGCCTAGGCTTTTATTGGTTTGTCACAAACAGATTCAGAATCTGCTACTGTGAGTTCTCTGTGGAGGCATTCAAGCTGTTATAGACAGGCCAAGAAAAAAGCTGCAGCAGAATAGCTATTAAGTCACGATTGGTTTGCCCCTATCGATAATGAGGTGTCTTGCACAGAGCAGCTCCTTCCCGAGAGCAGCGCCTAGACGATTAATGCGCGCCAACGCATACCATGATCATGGATGGAGCACTCGACGACATTGCGTTCCTCGTCAGTTCTGACCATCGCGTGGGAGTGCTTGATGCACTGGCGAGGAATTCGTGTGACCGGCATGATCTGCGCGCCGAAACGGGAGCATCGTCCCCGACGATAGGCCGCATCCTCACCGACTTCCAAGATCGCCACTGGATCGACCGGGATGGGAATCTGTATCAGCTAACCGGACTCGGCGAGTTCGTCGCCAACCAGTTTGCGGAGTTTCGGAACGCAATGGCGTATCAGCGACGACTCCGTGAGGTTTGGTCGTGGCTTCCCCACGAAATCGACGGATTTAGCATCGAGTTGTTCACCGACGTGGTCGTCTCTCAGCCAGGACCAGCATATCCCTACGAGCCTGTCGAACGTCTCACGGAATTACTTACGACGACGAGAACAATGCGCGGGTTTGGTATGGCACTACTGAAGTCGGGGAATCTGGAGCCATTTTTCGGCCACGTCGTGGATGGTCTGGAGTGTGAATACATCTATCCACCCGCCGTTTTCGAGGATCTCCTCACCTGGAACGAACGAACAGTCCTGAACGCGGCAGGACATGCCAACTACACTATTTTGCTACACGACGACCTTCCACTTGACGAGCGGTGTGGGATCTGCCTGTTCGATGACTGTGTTAGCATCTGCTGTTACGATCCGGAAACAGGAGCGTTGCAGTCGCTCGTTGACACCGAAAGCGACGCGATGCGTACGTGGGCGGAGTCCCATTACGACCAGTTTCGGGACGAGGCTCAACCGCTCTCTGACGCAACTGATCTACTCTCAATCGATTCGGTCCGACGAACCATGCGATTCGAGCCGGAGTAGTCCCGTCGCCCATGCTTTCACGACGTGAAATATTTCACTAGGCAGTTATACTTCCGTTCGCAGCGTATCTGGCTCGTGGTGAACGCTCATGAGCAATCACGCAAGCCAATCGACTGGGTGGCAACTCGAACAGAGTGCTCCCGAGGCCTATGAAAAGTATCTGGTGCCGCCGATTTTTGCGCCATGGGCTGATCGCCTCATCGAGACGAGCGAGGTACAGGCGGGAGATCGAGTTCTGGACGTCGCTTGCGGCACTGGTATCGTAACGCGTCGTGCTGCTTCCCGAGTAGGAGAGAGTGGAGCTGTGGTCGGACTCGATATCAACAACGGGATGCTTGCAGTGGCGGCGGAAACCGCTGTAGAGACGCAACCATCGATCGAGTGGCAACAGGGTGATGCGACCGACCTGCCGTTTCCTGACGAGAGTTTCGACATCGTCTGCTGTCAACAGGCCCTCCAGTTCTTCGACGATCCCGTCGCGGCAGTCGAGGAGATGCGCCGAGTTCTCACACCGGGTGGGTGCGTGGCACTGAGTGTCTGGCGACCGCTCGACTACAATCCTGCATACGTGGTGTTGGCCGACGCCCTGGAGCACCACATCAGTGACGAGGCCGGAACGATGATGCGCGCTCCGTTTCCCGCGTGGAATGGAGAGGAGCTACGAACACTCGTAAGGGATGGAGGATTCGATGACGTATCAGTCACCATTGAGATCGGTTCTGTTCGCTATCCGTCAGTCGAGGAGTTCGTCCGCCGGGAGGCTGCCAGCTCACCGCTAGCCGAGCCAATCGCGGCCATCGATAGAACGGTACGGGACGAACTGATTCAAGCGGTCAAGGATGCGTCAAAGGCCTATCTCGACGACGAAGGAGTCGTCTCACCAATGGAATCGTACGCCGTCACCGCGGATAAAGATCAGCAATAATCAAGATATATCTTGAGAGTTGTACAACCTTTGTGATTATCTAATAGAGATATAACCAAAATAGAGCCGGGAACTGTCTAGTTTCGCACCTCGTCAACTGGCGTCGTTCCATCGAGCGATTGATTCGGTCTCTGATGGTTGTAGTAATGCACAAACTGTTCAACCCATTTGCGGGCACTCCGCCGACTGCCCACTTACGAAGTATAGAAACGGTCAACTCGAATTTCGAAGGTGTGAATCCATTTTTCGATGAGGTTTCGGTCGGTCTAGTCAACCTGACCGTGCAGTCCTAATCGAGCAAGGGCAGTCCGGTATTCAAACTGATCCACGAGAAACACCGCCTCGGAGAGATCGTGTTTTTCGCGGAGTCCATGCGGGGAACGCAGTCGCCGGATTGGTGCCGTGAGGGCCGAACAACTGGACGTCGAGAATCAACGTTGTGTCGAGGTCTATTGCATCGTATAACCAAGGCCGTTCGCCGTTTATGTTGACAGCAGTCTCGTCAACCACGACCCGCGAGGGCTTCGCCCTCGGCAGATCTGGAACGCTGTCAGCCAGCCGAGATACCCAGTTCCAAACCGCTTCATGCGAGCGTTCAGCGCCTAATTCGGCAATAATTGTTGTCTCCCGAAGCGAACAACCGATGGTGTGGAGACGGATGGCGAACGCCCTGACAGGCGTCCTCAGAACGCTCTGTGAGCGTTCTAGTCCAACTTAACTCAACGGCCTGCTCGCTTCTCAAACTGACCCAACTAGACAGTGCCCTCTGAACGAGTTGGTGAGTTGAGTGAGCATTTCTCGCCACTTCTTGCACGTCCTCCACTCCTCATCTCGGCAGTGCCCTCCTCCACACTCTGTCGCAATTCCACCTGTCGAACAGGCATTGTTTGCGCTTCAATGAGTATAATATCGGAGTTTTTACACACGTATTTATCCACCAACAGTTAACTTGGTATCCGAGATACTAATGGTCAACACTGGGAAAGACATGAGTCAACAAGACACACTCACAGAGAGGGGTTGTCTCGATGGAGTTTAGCGGGACGGAATCCATCGAGGGTGCCTCAGCTGAAGAGGCATGGTTAGCCCTGTCCGATCCAGTCATGATAAAACAGGCGTTGCCGGGGTGTCAGTTCCTGGTCGCGTTAGAAGAGGGCGAAAACCCAGACTTTGACCAATTGGATGCACGGTGGCCTGACGAAGACCCAGAAACCCTCCCGGCAGCGGAACCGGAAGACGTGGCTGAACGAGCATTCGAAGAGGGAAAGCGGTACGCTGCTCGCATGCAGATCAGTGTCGGAAACGTCTCGCCGACTTTCGATACGGTCGTGACTATCGACGAACGGGAGTTCCCGAAGATGACAGCTAGCGGCCAAGGAGACGCCACTAGCAGCTCCTTCGAGATGCAGTCGCAGATGGAACTCATCGAGACGGACGAGGGAGTGAACATCCAGTGGGAGAGTGAGGCTGACGTATTCGGTCGGATCGCGCAACTGGGTCAGCGAATGCTTAATCCCGTTGCAAACCGTGTCGTCGGCCGGTTTTTCAGTCAGGTAGAGAGCGAAATGCAAGATCTAACTGATGACTCCGATGGGAGCCTCCGGGAGCGAGTATCCAACCTTTTCTGACCATGACCAAACAAGAGATCGAACTCACAGTCAACGGGAACGAGTACGAGTTGAGCGTCGAACCAAACAGGTTGTTGATCCACACGTTACGAGACGAAATGGGGTATACCGGCCCAAATATTGGTTGTGAGACCACGATGTGTGGGGCCTGTACTGTCAGTATGGACGGGAACGCGGTGAAAGCCTGTACCGTTCTATCGGTTCAGGCCGACCAGTCTGAAATAACTACGATTGAAGGCCTCTCCGAGAATAATGATCACCCGCTTCAGCGGAGTTTCTCGGAAGAGCACGGCTTGCAGTGTGGGTACTGTACGCCCGGGATGATCATGGCTGCGGTCGATGTTCTCGAGGACAACCCACATCCCGATCGGGAGGAGATTAGAGAGGCGCTTAAAGGGAATCTGTGCCGGTGTACGGGCTATCAAAATATCGTCGATGCTGTCGAGGTGGCAGCCGAGGAGATGCGAGAAACGGAACTGACTGATGGTGGAATAGTCGGGGAGGAACGCGACCGATGACGGGAGCAGAACCTGTTAATTGGAGGTGAGTGATAATGTACCCAGATCAATTCGCATACCACCGTGCAGGCAGTGTTTCGGAGGCAATCACGCTGCTTTCCGAGCATCCTGAAGCAACACTCCTCGCTGGAGGGCACAGCTTGTTGCCGATGATGAAAAGCGGACTCGCCAGTCCGGGGCGGATAATCGACATCGATGACATCGATGAGCTAAGCGGAATTGAGCGCTCTGACGGCGAAACCCGAATCGGCGCGCTCACTCGTTACGCGGCGGTCGTAGATGACGAACGGTTGTGGGAGGAAGCGACCGCGTTCGCAGAGGCAACCCAGAATATCGGTGACCTGCAGGTTCGAAATCGCGGGACAATCGGCGGCAATGTCGCGCATGCGGATCCAGCGTCAGACCTTTCCGCTGCGGTGCTCGTTTCGGACGTAACGATCACGGTTCGAGGGCCTGATGGTGAGCGCGACGTCGCTGCGGATGATTTCTTCCACGGCATGTACACGACTGCTGTCGGTGACGGTGAACTCGTCACGGCTGTTTCCGTTCCGCACGACGGAACCGTCGGCAGTTACGTCAAGAAACCAGATCCGGCTTCGGGGTATGCACTCGTCGGTGTGGCTACCCGTCTCACCCTCGAAGACGGAACGGTTACCGAGGCGCGGGTAGCCGCCAACGGCGTGATGGATCACGGTGTTCGTCTCCCGGAAGTCGAAGACGTGCTCGTCGACGAGGAGCTAGCAGCAGACACGATCTCGGCTGCAGGTGACGTGGCAGGCGATAGCCTCGACGAGTACATGGTGATGGATGACGAGCGAACGTCGGGTGAGTTCCGCCTTCAGTTACTCGGTGCGTTTACCGAGCGCGCGTTAGAGCGTGCAGCGAGCAGGGCGGATGGTCACTGAGTAGTCGTGCGGGACGCACGACTTTCTATCCTCGCAGAGTTGTCCTAGTCTCACGCCCGATCGATGCGTCTCACGAGTGTGCGAAGTGTCTGACGGGTGTGTTTTCGCTACACCGACTCTACGTAACCGGTGCCGGAATTATTTTGCGATACCACCACATGTGTGAGCATATGTCAAACTACTTCGTAAGTGACGTTCGGACACGCGATGGAGACGCGGTCGACATCGAGATCCGAGACGGGCGGATCGACCGAATCGCCCCTGCCGGGCAGGGAGACGCCGCGGCGTTCGACGAGGATCACCGGTACGACGGTGGCGGGCGGTTGGTCACGGCGACGTTATCAGAACCGCACACGCACCTCGATGCGGTCCTCACAGCTGGTCGGCCACAGTGGAATCAGCCGGGAACCCTCGCAGAAGGCTGGCGTCTCTGGGAAGATCTGCGACACGAGATCACGAAACAGGAGATCAAAGAGAACGCGACGCGAGCGATCGAGTGGCTCGCATCGAACGGCGTCACCCGCATCCGAACGCACGTCGATACCACGTACGAGGAGTTGACCGGAGTCGAAGCGCTTCTTGAGGTTCAAAACGAGGTAAAGGACCTTGTCGAGTTACAACTGGTTGCGTTCCCGATCAGTGGGCTGTACACGGACGAAACCAACCTGGACCTGTTTCGCGACGCGATTGATATGGGCGTCGACATCGTCGGCGGCATCCCTCACAACGAGTACACTCGAGAAGATGGTGTACACGAGATCGAAACGGTGGTGGACATCGCTGAACAAGAAACCCTTCCGCTCGATCTCCACATCGACGAAACCGACGATCCGCAATCGAGATTTACCGGCGTGTTAGCCAGCGAAGCGTTGAAGCGCGGGATCGGTGACCGGACGACAGCAAGCCACGTAACGGCGATGCACTCGTACTCGAACTCCTACGCGAGTAAGTTGTGTAGTATGCTCGCAGAGAGCGGCGTCAGCGTCGTCACCAACCCGCCAATAAACGAGGTCTTGCAGGGCCGGTACGACGACTACCCGAAGCGGCGAGGCCACACCAGAGTCGATGAATTACGCGAGGCCGGCGTCACCGTCGGCATCGGCCAAGACGATATCATCGACCCGTGGTATCACTACGGTGATGGTGATCCAGTCACAGCTGCGTTCGTTCTGTTGCACTACGCCCACATGAACGGACGTGACGACGTGGACGCACTCTGGGAGATGCTCGTCGATTCGAACGCCGAAATCGTCGGTGCCGAAGCGTCCGGAATTGAAGAAGGCAATGAGGGATCGCTTGTCGTCTACGACGGCCCGGACCCGTTCAACGTCCTTCGGATGCGCTCTCCACGAACGCTCGTTCTAAACGAGGGCCAACCGATCGCCAAAACCGACCCTGGAGAAACGACAATCTATCGAGCAGAAGGCGAACGAAAAGTCGATTATCAGCCGTGATCGTCGGAACACTCTCGTCGTAACACTCGGACCATTCGACGGGGTGTTACTCCCCGTCGCTGGTTGCTTCCTGGACTGCTCTCCAGACACGCTCTTCAGTGGCCGGCATATCGACGTGATCGACACCGAATGGCTCGAGAGCGTCGACAATTGCGTTCACGATTGCAGGCGGTGCCGCGATCGTTCCGGCTTCCCCGACGCCTTTTACACCGATCGGGTTGTGCGGTGACGGTGTGACAGTGCTTTCGAGTTCCATCTCCGGGATTTGAACTGTCTTCGGGGCCGTATAATCCTGAAGCGTCCCGTTGAGCAGGTTTCCGTTCTTGTCGTACAGCACCTCTTCGTACATCGCCTGGCCGATGCCCTGCGCAGTCCCGCCTTGGACCTGCCCCTCCACGATTTGTGGATTGATCTGCTCGCCACAATCGTCGACGCCAACGTACTTTTCGAAGGCTACTTCACCCGTATCGGGATCGACCTCGACGACGACAATATGCGTTCCGAAGGGGAACGTCAGGTTTTCAGGGTCGTAAAACGCTGACTCTTCCAGCCCGGGTTCGAGGTCATCGGGGAGATCATGAGCGAGATACGCGGTGGCTGCGACCTCTTTGAACGTCATCGATCGCTCTGGAGCGCCTCGAACATGGAACTCACCATCTTCGAACTCGATGTCTTGTTCGCTCGCTTCTAACTGGTGGGCAACGATTCGGCGTCCCTTCTCAACGACTTTGTCCGCACCTTGCGCTATCGCACCACCGCCGACAGGGCCGCTTCGAGACGCGTACGTCCCCTGCCCGTGTGCGATTTGATCCGTATCGCCCTCTATAACTTCGATATCGTCGTACGGGACACCGAGTTTATCCGAGACGATCTGTGCGAACGTCGTTTCGTGGCCCTGTCCGTGCCCGGAGGTGCCGCAATACGCGGTCACTGTCCCTTCCGGATGGACACGGATTGTACTGTTCTCCCAGTAGCCGGTTTTCGCACCGAGCATCCCACAAATGTCGGAGGGACCAAGCCCCGACATCTCGATGAACGACGCGATCCCGATCCCGAGATACCGGTCTTCTTCGCGGAGCTCCGCCTGGCGCTCCCGTAACTCGTCGTACTCGACCAACTCCACCGCTTTGTCGAGCGCCTTTTCATACGCTCCGCTATCGTAGAGCATCCCAGTTACCGTTTCAAACGGAAACGCATCTTCGGGAACGAAATTCCGCCGACGGATTTCGACGGGGTCGATATCCAGTTCGCGGGCAGCGGTATCAAGTAACCGTTCTAACAGGTGTGCAGCATCTGAGAGATTCGCGCCTCGGTACGCGTCTACCGGTGCTGCGTTCGTCAGCACGCCACGGATCCGGCAGTGAGCCGTGTCGAAATCGTACGGACCGGAGAACACACCCCAGTACTCGTCAGTCGGTAGCGCAGGGAGCAAGCAAGAAACGTACGCCCCGACGTCGACAACGCCATCGACACGAACTCCGCGCACCGACCCGTCGCTATCGATGGCGAGTTCACCTTTTTGTGCTAATCCGCGACCGTGTGCGTCGGTCTGACTCGTCTCCGAACGCGGCGCGATCCACTTCACCGGCCGTTCGAGATACATCGCAAGCCAGGAAGCGATCGCTTCGTCTGCGTAGTGGTAGATCTTACTCCCGAACCCGCCGCCGACGTGCGGAGCGATAACCTGGATCTTGTTCTCCGGCAATTCCAACACCCGGGAGAGCAGATTTCGATGGAGATGCGGATTCTGGCTCGTCATCTGCACCGTTAACTTCTCACTCGATTTATTGTACTTCGCAATCGCACCGCGAGTCTCGATCGACGTCGGAAGAATACGCTGACTCGGTAACTCGATCTCGAACGTGTGGTCTGCGTCCTCGAAAACAGCCTCCGATTGCTCTGCGTCCCCTTCCTCCCAATCGAATACGACGTTGTCTTCTGCTCCCTCGTGAAGGGCTGGTGCGTCATCTGCCAGCGCCTCGTACGGGTCGGTTACAACGTCTAACCGTTCGTAATCGACTTCGATACGGTCACGCGCATTGTACGCGACGTATCGGTCTTCAGCAACGACTACTGCAATCGCTTCCCCTTGGTATCGGACTGTATCTCCAACGATTACTCGTTTCCAGAACTCCTCGGGAATATCCTCCTCAGGGAAGTGCCAAATGACTGGAATGTTGTTGGGGGTTGGTAACGCGGCCTCTTCAAAATCCTCTGCCGTTAATACATCCAGTACGCCCTCAACATCCTCAGCTGCGCTCGTATCGATTCCGTTGATTTTGGCGTGCCCGTATTGACTTCGGAGGATGGAGATGTGGACCATTCCTGGCTCCGAAATATCATCGATATACTGTGCATCGCCGCTAATGAGTTCCGGGTCTTCCTTTCGCTCTACCTCAGATCCGAACACGGTTTTCGCCATCTCTTGACTCATATATTCACCTCGAATCGCAGCCCAGCCCGCTCCCAAGTTCCCCAGCAGTACCATGCCTCTCCTCCATCCCCCCCAGATCGGCATGCACGTTATTTTCACGCATAGTCGTGCTAGCTACTCTATTGCCATTAGAATAAAACTACCGCCGAAAGAACTGTGCTGTCTTCTCTTTAGAGATCACCATCGAGCAAACGTCCCGATGGAGTGGGCAACAGGCAGCTTACCCTGAAGTCGAGGACATTGAACGTGAGCGACGCATCTAACGACCACTCCTGTTTGGAGTTCGAACGAGAGTCCATCGACAAGGTCACCGCTTCGGCGGTAGGCCACTGCCAGGGGGGGTAAACAGGTAAACGTCGTCGATTCGAACGTGGAGGTGGGTTTCGACTAGTTCCTGCCCGCCCGTTCAGGAGCGTGGTAGTCGACGTGGACATCCGGTGTGCTCGGTGAGTCCGGTGCGGGTACTCCGTTCCAGTCGACGAGCCGGACGTTCGCCATCTCCCCAGAAAACCGGAACCGTAGCACGCCAGTATCGACTGCCCCTTCCGCACTGTGGTCCGTCACGACTGCAGATTTCTCGGGCGATTCGGTCCCTACCAGTTCGATATCGCCGTCGACGGTGATTTCGTAGTTCGATGGAACACCGCGTCCAACGATCGTCACGAGATTTGGCAAACCAGTTTCAGGTGACATGAGTAGAAAACTCGATTCCGCCGTTATAACCCTTCTTGTCGGTAAAAAAGTAGGAATCGGTGAACGTAATGCTCTGGCGAATACCGCACGGATCAAACGTCAACGTATTGCTCTTCCCACTCCCGTCGCTCCTGGAGAGTCTGTTTTCCCGCGTCGGTAATAGCGTAGTAGTTCGTCCGCCGATCAAGTTGCCCTTTCTCGACCAACTCTTTATTCACGAGTGTGTCGAGGTTCGGATACAACCGACCATGGTTGATTTCCCCCTCATAGTACGCCTCAGCATCTTCTTTCACGTCTTGGCCCGATGGCTGGTCGGCACCTGCAATCACGTACAGGAGATCACGCTGGAAGCCGGTGAGGTCGTTCATCCTGCGAGAAAATCCAACGGATATGTATTTGTTATTTTTCCCGCATAACATGGAACGTAGCTATCCGATGAATGTCCACAACTGACAATTGTAGTGCACAGCCTCAGAGCCAAGCCGAGGAGGAGCGGCGACAGCAAATCGCCGCGCAACTGACGCCACTCCCGGCGGACCCGGTTGCGTATCTCATCAGTTATCATTTCGATACTTTTCGATGAGGGTTCGCTCGGTGTAGGTGACCCGGCTGCCCAATCCAAATCGAGCAAGGGTAGTCCGATAGCCGAATTGATCCACGAGAGATACGGTGTCGGAGAGATCGTATTTCTCGTCAAGTCGATGCAGAAACGCAGCTGCCGGATCGGTGCCATGTCGACCAAACAACGCGAGATCGAGAACCAGCTTCGTCTCGGTGTCTATTGCAGCGTACAACCAAGACCCCTCTCTTCATCTTCCCAATTTCATCTCGCACACGGGAGTCAGAAGAAGGGTACCAGTTTAGTAACTAGGTTCGAATGCGTTGGAGTATGGACAGTCTGGTACGCAGTGCAACCGCGGCGAACCGGCACCCAAACAGGATGGGGTCGTCCCACGCAGTGGATAGCGGGGGCGAAACCGACGGGGCTGTCGCCATCACGCCACGGAGGCCGCAATGACGTCGACGCGTATCTGTCTGATCGACGCCGTCGGCCTCACGCCGGAACTAATCGGCGACCACACGCCGGTCTTACAGTCGATGGCTGAGGAGGAGGGTGGAAGCGGCGCGCAGCCACTGGAGGGGGTTACCCCGGCCGTCACGCTCACCCCACAGGCATCGGTCCTGACTGGTACGGAGCCAGCCGAGCACGGTGCCGTCGCCAACGGCTGGCTGTACGACACCCAGGAGATCCGCGTCTGGCAGCAGGCGCGCCAGTTGATGCAGGGGGAAACGATCTACGAGGCGGCAACCGAGGAGTTCGGCGACTCGTTTACCACCGCGCTGATCTTCTCGTGGTTCAGCCAGGGCGCACTCGACGCCGACTATCGGGTGATCCCGAAGCCGTGGTACGGGTCCGACGGCAGCAAAGAGTTCGACATCCACGGCGCGCCGGGCTCGTACGTAGAGGACCTGAAGGACGACCTCGGGGAGTTCCCGTTCCACACGTTCTGGGGACCACAGTCGGGTCCCGACGCCTCCGAGTGGATCGCCGACGCGACGGCGAAGACGCTCCGGGAGCGCCAGCCCAATCTGACGATCTCGTACCTGCCGGTGCTCGACTACCCGTTCCAAAAGTACGGACCGGATCACCGAAAGTCCCGCGAGGCGCTCGCGACGCTCGACGAGTACGTCGGACGGATCCGCGAGGCGGCCGAGGAAACCGACACGAAGCTCGTGCTGTTCTCGGAGTACGGCATCACGCCTGTCTCCCGGCCGGTTCACCTGAACCGGCTGTTCCGCGAACAGGGCTGGCTGGAGGTGCGGTACGGACCGTTCGGTGAGCAACTCGACGTCCACCAGTCGGAGGTGTTCGCCGTCGCAGACCACCAGGTCGCCCACGTCTACGTCCGGGATCCCGACCAGATTCCGGCGGTGAAGTCCCTCCTCTCCGAGGTCGACGGCGTCGGCGAGGTCTGGGGTGAGGCGGAAAAGGAAGAACACGGCCTCGATCACCCACGATCCGGAGAGCTGGTCGCGCTGGCCGAACGCGACAGCTGGTTTACCTACTACTTCTGGTTCAACGACGACCGCGCGCCCGACTACGCACGGAGCGTCGCAATCCACGATAAGCCCGGCTACGACCCGGTCGAGATGTTCTACGATCCGGAGCTTCGCTTCCCGAAGCTCAAGGCGGCCGCCATCCTGGCGAAAAAGAAGCTCGGGTTCCGCTATCGGATGAGCCTGATTCCGCTCGACGCCTCGCTGATTGAGGGGAGTCACGGGCTGCCGCCGGCCTCGCCAGAAGAGGGGCCCGTGCTCCTCAGCCCCGACCTGAGGGCACCGGAGGAACCGGCGATGACCGACATTAAACCGTGGCTTCTCGAGCAGTACCGCTCGTAGGTCGCCATCCGACGGAGCCACCGGCCCTATTTATCGCTGGACGGTGTGGGAGTGCTGATTACAGATGAGTCACAGAGCAGACAGTAGCCGCCGGTTGCCGCGGGTAGACGAGGTGAATCGATGGTAGAAGCGTATCTGCTGATGATGACCGCGGCCGGAACGTCCCAGTCAGTGCTGGCGAATCTTCGGGAAATAGAGGGGGTCGAACGGGCGAACATCGTTGCCGGTGAGTTCGACATCATCGCGACCGTCGAGGCGGGCTCGACGCAAGATCTACTAACGGTGGTCACAGAGGAGATCCACTCACTCGAAGGCGCCGGCCCCACCAGAACGTCTATGGTGCTCCAGTAAGGGAAGCGATAAACCGAACTCCGGGGCTACCAGGTTTCAATCCGACCGGCGCGGACGTCCTCGGCGCAGCCTTCGCAATCCGGATGATCGGCCTCGTAACAGGCCGGCCGGTACTGATCGTCGAGTTTCGCGGCTCGCTGTTCGGCGTAGCGCCGGCAGACGATTCGGGCACGCCCCTTCTCGTCAGTCGGAAGGGCATGCGCGTTCTTGGCCACTTCGTAGGCGCCCCGGGCCTCGTCGAGTTGGGCGTCCGTCGAGCGCCGGAACTCCTCGTACTGCGACCCCACCTGCTGGAGCTTCGAGCGCAAGAAGCGCTCGAGCCGCCGTTCGTCTGCCATCGTTCGCCCGTGGTTCGACCGGGAGACACATAGGTTCGTCGCCGAAATCGGGCCTGGAACGGAACTCGGGCGCGAGCGGTCGCGATCGAACCACTTTCGCTCCGGTGGCGGCAGTTTAAATACCATCGGGAGCGAAACTCGATGTGCCTCCCAGTGAAACCCAGGAGGAGGCGAGACACTATGAGCGACGTACGACAACACGCAGAAGACGTACACGACCAGTTTTCAGACCATATCGACGTCTCGGTCGACGACGTCGAGGAGCGACTGCACACCCTCGTCGGCGAATACAAAGTACCGATCGACGAGGCACGCCGCAGCGTCACGAACCACTACCTAGAGGAGGCGGGTCTAGAGCGCGAAGACATCGCGAGCGGTGGCAGCGAAGCCGTCAGCGTCGAGGACGTCGACGAACCCGAGGAGTGGATCGACCTGACCGCAAAAGTGATTGAGCTGTGGGACCCCCGCAGCGACTCCGTCGCACAGGTGGGCCTGCTCGGCGATCCGACGGGGACGATCAAGTTCACCAAGTGGGCCAAATCCGACCTCCCGGCGCTCGAGGAAGGCGGTGTCTACGAGCTTCGGAACGTCGTCACCGACGAGTATCAGGGCCGGTACTCGGTCAAACTCAACAGCACAACCGTCATCGAGGAACTCGATGAAGAGATCGAAGTCGGCGACGATACGAGCGAAGTCGAAGGCGCGCTCGTCGACATGCAAAGTGGCTCCGGGCTGATCAAGCGCTGCCCCGAAGACGACTGCACCCGCGTCCTCCAAAACGGGCGCTGTAACGAACACGGCGAGGGAGAAGGTGAGTTCGATCTCCGGATCAAGGGCGTCCTCGACGACGGCATCGACGCCCACGAGGTGATCTTCGACGCCGAGGCCACCGAATCGCTGACGGGAATTAGTCTCGAGGAGGCAAAGGAGATGGCGATGGACGCCCTCGACACGACGGTCGTCGCAGACGAGATTGGCGAGACGATCCTCGGCACCTACTACCGCGTCGAGGGGCCGACGTTCGGCCGGTACGTACTGGCCGACGACGTCTCCGAACTCGACGGGCCGGTCGATGCCGAGGAACTGCTGATTAAAGCGAGGTCGATGTGAGATGAGCCAGGCACAACTCACCCGCGAGGTCGCACGCCGCGCCTTCGCCGCCGAATTCAACGATGCAACGTACGCGTTCAAAGAGAGCGACGACGAGCGCGCGCCGAACTACGCGCTGCTTCCAACGGGCGACCGCGCCAATCGCGTCTTCGTCTCTGGCACCCTGACCGAGACCGAAGACGTCGGAGAGGAAAGCGAGTACTGGCGCGGCCGCGTCGTCGACCCGACGGGAACGTTCTTCGTCTACGCCGGCCAGTACCAGCCCGAGGCCGCCGCCGTCCTCCGAGACGCGGAACCGCCAGCGTATGTAACCGTCGTCGGCAAACCCCGGACCTACGAGACCGACGACGGCACCGTCAACGTCTCGCTCCGGCCGGAGACCATCGCGGTCGTCGACGCCGCCACCCGTGACCGTTGGGTGGTCGAAACCGCCGAGCGGACGCTCGACCGTATCGAGTCCTTCGAAGCGTGGGAAGCAGAGCAGGAAGCGCCCGAGAATGGCTCGACCGCACCCGGAAACGAGTACGCCCAGATGGCCCGCGAGCAGTACGACTCGCCCGTCGAGAACTACCGCCGTGCGGTCGTCCAGGCCCTAGAGAGTCTCGAGGAGGCCGACGCGACGGCCTGATCAGGGAAAATCCGCGGACGACACACCATACGCTCCCGTTTTTCGACGCTGTGACTACCAGCGGAGCGTGAGTACAGCGCTTCGGCACCGAAGACACAGTCCTGGCCGAGGGCGATCACAGTACACTGGCTGTTCAACAGCGGAATCGACCCTGAGAGACCGACCGACGGCGAGAACCGATATGGGACCACCAGCCGACGCTGCCCGGAGGTAGTGGAGACGACTCACCGACCGACGAGACTGGCGACTCGACGGCAGCGAAAAGCGCCGACGGGACGGACGGCCGGACAGGACTCGTCGGCGTACCCACATCACCCTCGAGGCCGGCAACAAAACACGAAAGTTGAGTTCTGCGGACCGATCGTCGACATCGAGCCTGTCTGACGAATCGTTAAGTGTTCCGAACACTGATGGACTGGTGATGGGGAACAAGAATAAGACGATCTCGTTCCGGGTGAACGAGGACGCCTTCGAGTCGCTGCAGGATATCGCCGAGGAACGTGATATCTCGCTTTCGGCCGTCTTTCGCGACTACGTCGACCTGTTGGTCGAACACGACGGGCAAGTGACCGTCGTCCCTGACGCCAAACGCGGCGAAACGGAATCGGAGGCGACGTTCCCACCGTCTGTCGAAGTGCCAAAGAGCTTCGTCCGCGAGCACGAACGTCTCGAGCTCGAGGCCGAACACCTCCGCGAGCAGTTAGAAGAGCACAAGGCCTACGTTGCGGATCTACGCGACGAACTCGAAGACGGCGGCGACGACGTCCTGTTGCTCGACGAGTTAGACGAGGAAGAGTCCTTCCAGTTACGGTAGGGGTGATACTAGACGGACTCGTTAGCCGAGCAGGTATCGAGTGGTCGACCAGCTACTAGGTAATCGGCCAGCTACCGAGTCAGTTCGGTTGCTGCCTGTCGAATCTCCTCGCGCTTCTCTGGGGCACCGTCGACGCGGGCCAGCCCTTCGGCCGCCTCGAGCGTTCGAACCGCGTTGTCGAGAAAGGAGAGCACGTCGCCGGGGTAGGCATAGACCATGTAGTCGTCGCTCATCACGTCGACGATGGCGTCGGGGCCGAGTCCCTGGGCTCGCAGGTCGAGCAAGTAGCTGACGAACTTCCGTTCCGGACAGCCACAGTAGGGGTTGTCGTCGCAGCCACAGTCCAGAAAGTCCTCAGCGAAGTCGAGGACGCGGTCTCGGGTCGCATCGTCTAACTTCTCGAGTCCGTCGCCTCGAAAGAGGATATCGAGCGTCGCACCCTTGAACGCCCCCTTCGGGATGTTCGTCTCGAGCTGGGAGCTCAGCTGGCGGTGGTTCTTGACGTAGATCTTGTCGGTGATCGCCACGGGTTGGCGGAGCTACGCGAGCGAGCGAAAAAAGCCCACCGTTCGCCAGCCACTCACACGGCGTCGGCCAGAACGTAATGTATTTCACTCGCTCCACGAGTACGTATCAATGCACACCGTGTCCGGGTTGGGGTAGTGGTTATCCTTCAGCCTTGTGGAGGCTGAGACGCGGGTTCGATTCTCGCACCCGGACTTTCTGACGACGACTTCACGGAGGAGTCGAAAGTCCGACCGAGATCGAACCAGGGAGTGAAGCGAACGCAGTGAGCGAAACGACCGTGGTTCGATTCTCGCACCCGGACTTCCTTCGGCGAGAAATCCGCGAGCCGCAGGAATCCTACCGAGATCACCTCCTGGAAACGACAATCGAATCAATCATCTGCTTCTGGCGACGTCAAGTCGTCGGTCGCAGACGTCGTATTCTCGAGTTGACCGGTTTCGTAGCCAGTCCAGTCGAACTTCTGCTGGAAGTAGATGGCCACGTTGACCAGCGCCAGGAGGACGGGCACCTCGATCAGTGGGCCGACAACGGTCGCAAATGCGACACCGGATCCGACGCCGAAGACGGCGACGGCGACCGCAATCGCGAGTTCGAAGTTGTTCGACGCCGCGGTGAAGCCGATGGCCGTCGTCGTCGAGTAGTCTGCGCCGATACCCCGTCCCATCGCGAAGCTCACGAGGAACATGAGCACGAAGTAGATCGTCAGCGGGACGGCAATCCAGACGACGTCGGTTGGCTGGGCGAGGATGTTCTCTCCCTGCGTGGCGAACATCACGATGACCGTAAACAGGAGCGCGATCAGTGTGATGGGGCTGATTTTCGGGACAAACTGTTTTTCGTACCACTCTTCACCCTTGGATCGAACGCCACCGACCCGGGTCAGAATCCCACCGGCGAAGGGAATGCCGAGAAAGATCGCGATCGCCCAGAACACCTGTGCGATCGTAATGTCGAAGGTCCCGATGCCGGCGACCAGCGCGTCCATGCCCAATAGTGGTGGCAGAAACAGCGCAAAGAACCAGATGTACACCCCGTAGGTGATGATCTGGAAGACGCTGTTGAACGCAACCAGTCCAGCAGCATACTCCGAGGAGCCGTCGGCGAGGTCGTTCCAGACGAGCACCATTGCGATACAGCGGGCCATTCCGATGAAGATCAACCCGAGAAAGTACTCTGGATGGGCCGGAAACGGCGGGACGAGACCGCTAAAGAAGATCACCGCGAGCGCGAACATCAGCGTCGGTCCGATCAGCCAGTTCTGGATGAGACTCAAACTGAGTACACGCCACGCGCTGAACACCCGCGGCAGCTGGCCGTAGTTGACCTTCGCCAGCGGCGGGTACATCATCGCAATCAGACCGATTTCGACGAGGTAGTAGTCTTGGATCGGATCGACGATCCCTGGAGTGACGTACCCTAGACTGACTCCCAGTCCCATCGCGAGAAAGATCCAGACGGTCAGGTACTTGTCGAGGAAATCCATCGACCGCGGATCACCACAGTCCGGACAGTCGCAGTCTGCCCCGTGTTCGTGTTTAAGACTACCCACGGTAACCGACCTCCGACTGACAGCGACCAATCACTGCACCAATTCGACACGCTACTCGTATCGGAAGGTTGTCTATGCCCATTAATGTAAATGGAATCTTATTCGTCAGCAGCGATTACATCGAGTTGTACAGCAGCGTTGCCAGGGAGTGAGCAGACGCCAACGGTCGTACGTGGTGGATATGTTCCGTCGAATCTGGCCTGATACACCGCATCAACAGCCGCCCGTGCGTCTATCTCAGTCAACTGCACCTCGATTTTCATCACATCCTCAAGTGTGCGATCCCGTGCTGACAGCATCGATTCGAGCCGGTCGAGACACAGGTCGGCTTGGTCTTTAATTGAGTGTTCGTTCATCACAACACCAGATTCCTCGGGAAGAATCCCCTCGAAGAAGAGCAGGTCTGACTCACCCGTTCGAACACCGTACGCTGACCCACTTCCTGATCCCTCGCGCTGTCGCTTACTTTCGCTACTAACTCTTTCGAGAGGGGTAGTCTCCGGTTCGGAGGACGCAGCATCTACCGCCTGATCATCCGACATTGATTGAGGCACAGATCAATTGAACGCTCGCTCAAATAAATAAGTACTGGTCCGATCCGGACCAGGTAGACAATACGTATTTTCTCAGGTCAGCAATCGAAGTGGAAATTACCGAGACCCGTCGAGGACGGTCAGCAGTGCATTTGCACGGCTCGTTGCCTGATACTTGCGCCATCGTCCCTCTTTTCGTTTCGTCACGAGACCAGCGTCAGCGAGGGTAGAGAGTGCGTGGCTCACAGCACTATCGCTAACATCGACGAGCGGTGTGATTTCACAGACACAAAGCGCCCCATCGGCTTCGACGAGGAGTCGTATAAGTCGGTATCGCGTCTCGTTACCAAGCGCAGACAGCGTTTGAACGTCTTTTGAAATAATACGCACATCGAGCACTGATTCCAAACTGTCGAGCTCAGCGAGACGCTTCTGAAGGTCCTCGTTTCGGCACTCTCCGAGTTCGTCTTCGAGATAGCGACGGAGTCGGTCGGCTGATTCAGACATTATGAGATAGTTGTGGCGGAGCTGAAATAAGCGCTCTGTCAGCAAGTCATTTTCGAGAAGAGAACCCAGCAGGGACTTGTTACAAGAACATCGATCGAACCCGCTGGACGCCGTCGAAGTCCTTCAACCGGTAGATGAGCTGTCTGACCTCTTCGGCATCGCCTTTCACGAACAGCGTCTCGAGACACCAGTCGCCGTTGTGGGCGTGGCTGGTCGAGATTATCGTCTCCTGGTGGTCGTGCTGGACGGCGTGGAGGCGCTCGATGACGCGCTCGTGTTCGTAGTCGAAGACGACGACGCCGGTGACGGTCCCCTCGACGTCTTCGAGGACCTCGTGACGCTCGACGTACTCGGCCATCGCCTCGCGGATCGCTCGCGAGCGCGAATCGAGGCCCTCCGCCTGCCAGGTGGCGTCGAACTCCGCGAGCGCGTCGTCGGGGACGGCTAAGCTCGTTCGCATACCTGAACCAGCGGCCGCGACCACATTATCGCTTTCATTAGTACGAAATCCCAGGATCGGTAGTAACAAGCTGTTTACGCGACGTGTCCCGAGTGTGCGGTATGGATATCGGGCTAGTGGCTGGCGTGGTCGCCCTCGGAATCGTCCACGGCGTGTTGCCCGATCACGGCTGGCCGATCGCTGCGCTGTACGCGCTCGAGCGGCCGCGACAGTGGCTACAGGGGACGGTTGCGGCGCTGGTCCTCGGAATCGGGCATCTGATCAGCAGCGTCGCGCTCGTGCTCGCCTACTACTGGTTTAGCTCCTTTGCGGCCTTCGCCGAGGGGCCGTGGATGAAGCCCCTCGCTGGCGGCCTGCTGATCGCGCTCGGCGTCTACGAGCTGGTGTGGGGAGGACACAGTCACGACCATGACGATCACGGTCACAGTACGGATGACCACGGACACGACCATGACGATCACGGGCACGGTACCGATGACCACGGTCACGACCATGACGATCACGAGCATCACCACGACCACGACAGCCAGCACGATCATAACCACGACACCGATGGAGGTCCCGGACTCGACGGCGGCCACGGACACTTCACCAGCGCACACGCCGAGGGCGGGCTGTGGACCCTCGGTGTCACGGCGCTGGTGCTCGGGTTCGCTCACGAAGAACCGATCCAGATCTTAGCAATCTGTGCGGGGACGCCGTTCTGCCTGGAACTGATGCTGATCTACTCGCTTGCCGTGATCGTCGCCATCCTCGTGCCGACGCTGCTGTTGATCGCCGGCTACCAAACCCATCGGGAGCGCATCGAGCGCTACACGCCGTACCTGCCGACACTTACCGGAATCGTCCTCATCGGCGTCGGCCTGGGATTCGTGCTGGGTCTCTTCTGAGAGTTTGATCGTCGCAAATCGATCGCGGGAGCGATGATCCGCAACGATTACTCGAACAGGTCGGGAGCGTCCGTCTCCAGATCCGCGCGTTCTGCGTAGGCGACGGTGTAGTAGTCTCGGTCTGTAAGTTCGTCGGGATCGTCGGTAAGCACCGTCTCCTCGTCGTCCATGAACAGTCGGCGACCGTAGTGGACGTCGTATCCCGCATCGACGAGTTTTCGGTGCGTTTCCGGGACGTCGGTAACTTTGAACAGCACCATCCTGTCGGGACCGACGGGTGCGGCGCCGTCGGCGGCCTCCCGAAGCGTCAGCTCGGATCCCGCGGCGATCTCGACGTCGAGGGCGGTCGCGAACGCGGTGACGGTCGAGACCCCTGGAACGACGGTGACCGATACATCGGGATGAAATCGCTCGAGCGTCCGTCTGAGGTGACCGAACGTCGAGTAGACGTTCGGATCGCCGAGGGTGACGAACGCGACGTCACTCTCGCGGGCCGCGGGTGCGACGACCTCGGCGGCGTCCTTCCAGGCGCGGCGCAGTTCGTCCTCGTCGCGGGTCATCGGGAACTCGAGGTCGGCGAGCTGGGAGGGCTCGACGTACTCGCTGGCGACGCGTCTAGAGAGTCTGCCGGGGGTGTAGACCGCTTCGGCGCGCTCTAAGATCTCACGCCCGCGGACGGTCACGAGTCCGGGGTCACCTGGTCCAAGTCCGATACCGTACAGCGTCATAGCTGGAGCGTCTCCCCCTCCCGAGCCGGGAACGGATTCTCCATCGTGGCCTGATCTTCGAGCTCCATCTCAGTGCATCGACAGTCGTCGAGCCGAGCATTGATATCATCGATATCCATCTCTCGGCCGATTACGACGAGTTCGGTCTTGCGATCGCCGTACTGCTCGTCCCAGTCGATCGCCTCGTCGTCCTGATATCGCTCCTGACGGTCAGTTGAAAGCGATGCGATCCACCGGCCAACGACCTCGATATGGGCCTCGGGGCCGGAAAGCGAGAGCGTCAGGGCGTGGTCCGGCCGCCCCGCGACGTGGAGAAACCCCTTTGCGCGCACGACGCTCGTCGGAAGCTCGGCAAATGTCTCGTGCAGCCGTTTAGGGTGCATCGGCCGACGAGCCTCGTAGAGGAAGCTCTCGACGCCGTACTCTTCTGGTGGGTGAGCGTGGCTGTGGTCATCGTCGTCTGTACTGTGGTGGTGTTCATCTGCCTCGTGATTTGGATGTCCGTCGTCGTGGTCGTGCTCCCGATGGTGTTCGAGCGCGCGCTTCCAGCTCGCCGAGGTGGAGACGGATTCAAGGTCGAAGCGAGCGTCGGGAGCGAGCAGCGCTTCGGGTTCGACATGGCCGAACTCGGCCGTGAGTAACTCGGCGTCGGGCTGGACTGTGCGGAGAAGGTCGATCGCCTCTTGGCGCTCTGTCTGGTCGACGAGGTCGACCTTGTTGAGGACGATCGTATCGCAGAATTCGACACCGGCTGCGATGAGATCCGAGAGCGGCCGGTCGCCGTCGTCGGCGCCGTGCCGCGAGACCACGCCGCCGGCGAAGGCGTCGTGGAACTGCCGGGCGTCGACGACGGTCGCGACGCTGTGGAGGTCGTAAAACGCACCCGCGTGACCGTGGACGAACTGCCGGGCGACGGGCGCCGGTTCCGAAATACCGGAGGGTTCGACCAGCAGGTACTCGAACGACTCGGAGCGCGCGAGGTCGACGATCGCTCGCTCGAACTCGCCGTGAATGCCACAGCAGATACAACCGTTCGAGAGTTCGACGACCTCGCCGTCGTCCGTGACGCGTCGCTCGACGAGGTCGGCGTCGACGTTGACCTCGCCCATGTCATTGACGACGACAGCGATCTCGGCGTCGTGATCGGCCGTGAGTACGTGATTGAGCGTGGTCGTCTTGCCCGCGCCGAGGGCACCCGAGAGGACGGTGACTGGAACTGTCATCTCAGTCGTCTGCGAGCGCGAGTTCGCGCTGCTCGTCGCGGCCAAACGGGTCAGGAAGCGCCTCCCAATCGGCGTCCATCTCCTCCGCAGAGAGCACTGTCTCCTCGAGACGCGATTCGAGCGAGGACGGGTCGAATTCACGGCCGATGAACACGAGTTCGGTTCCGCGATCACCCCACTGTTCGTCCCACTCGTCGTCGAGGTCAGGCAGCGCCTGCCGATATCGTTCCTGTTGTTCGGCGGGAAGGGTCGCGATCCAGCGGCCGTTTGGACCTGCGCGAACGGACTGGCCAGCCTTGTCGAGTCCCATCGCGATATCCTCTCGACCCGCCGACCAGAAGAAGCCTTTCGCGCGGATGATCGCGTCGGGAAGTTCCCGGAGGAGGTCAGCGAAGCGTGCGGGGTGAACCGGCCGGTCGGCGCGGAAGATGAACGACTCGACGCCGTGTTCCTCGGCGGCTGCGTCGTGGTGGTGACCCTCCTGAAGCTCGTGCTTCCAGCCGGCCGAATCCTGGGCGACCTCGAAGTCGAACCGGCCGGTCGAGAGGATCTCACCCGGGTCGACCTGACCGAACTCAGTGCGAACGATCTCGGCCCGCGGTTGGAGGACGCCGAGTACGGCCTCGATCTCGTCGAGTTCGGCGTCGGGAACCAGGTCACACTTGTTGAGCAAGAGGACGTCACAGAACTCGATCTGGTCCATCAACACCGTCTCAGGAACGCGATCGGTCCCCTCGGCCGAGTCGTCGCTGACCAGCGTGGCTCCGGAGTCAAAGCCCTGGTACATCGCGTGGGCATCGACGACCGAAACCATGGTGTCGAGGTGGTAGTCCTGGGTCGGATCGTAGTCGGCGTCTTCGAATCCGAGGGCGAACGTCTGGGCGACGGGGATCGGCTCCGAGATACCGGACGACTCGACCAGTAGGTAGTCGAACTCGCGGTTCCGAGCGAGGGAACAAACCGCCTCCAGCATGTCGCCCCGAAGGCGACAGCAGATACAGCCGTTGGAGAGCTCGATGATTTCCTCGTCGCGCTGGGAGAGTTCCGACTGGCGCTCGACGTGTTCGGCGTCGACGTTGACCTCACCCATGTCGTTGACCAGCACGGCGACGTCGTAGCCGTGGTCGGCCGTGAGCACGTGATTGAGCGTGGTCGTCTTGCCCGCGCCGAGGGCGCCCGAGAGGACGGTAACTGGAATTGTGTCCGACATCGGGCCAATTTACCACACCAAGATACTAAGTTGTTAGTTATTACGAACTGAGAGTAGTGTCATAACAAAACATATCCGCATCGGCCGTGACGTCCGAACAATGCCGGTAGTCAGCGTGTCCATGCCCGAATCGCTACTCGAGGAACTCGATACGTTCATCGACGAGTACGGATACAGTGGGCGAAGCGAGGCCATGAGAGAGGGAGCGCGCGGCCTACTCACGGAGTTCGACGAGCCAGAACTCGGGGGGGAGCCGATCGTCGCGACGATTACGACGGTGTTTGGCCACGAGACCGACGCCGAAACGCGGCTATCTGAACTGCGACACAGCCATCAAGAGCTGGTCACGTCGAACGTCCACAGCCACGCGGGCGATGCGTGTCTCGAACTGTTCGTCGCTGAGGGGACGGTCGAAGAGGTCGGTGCGTTCGTCTCGAAGCTTCGGAGCGTGTCTGGAGTGAGCACCGTCGAGTACGCCATCCTTCCCCCGGATCAGCGCGCGCTGGCGTAACCGGGCCTCGGCGCCGTCGAAGCCGCGTGACGGGCGATCGCCGACGAGATTCGGTCCGCGGCTCGTCTCGCACCAGGGATATTTGGCGCGTACGGACCGACGGTTCCCAGCGCCAGTGCACCCGACACGTAGAGGGGAGCGGACTCGCCGTCGGTTCGCCGCCACGCAAGCGTCTCGTCGTCCAGAATGGGCATCTCCCGGTGACCACGGGCTAGCGAGAGCGCATCGGCGACACGGTCGACGAAGGGATGGTCGAAGACGGGCTCGAACCCGGTCGCGAGGACGACCCGGTCGGCATCGACAGGCGCACCGTCCGCGAGACGGAGGCGAACCGACTCGTTCTCGACGCGACACGCCTCCACCTCGCCCTGTGAGAGCGTGAGTGAACCGTCTCCCAGCCGGCGGTCGAAGGCATCGTAGAGGTAGGTCGGAACCGACGCGTCGTACCTGGCTTCCTCGACGACGTCGAGCCGTCGCCGGGAGCCCGGCGGGTGGACGTGAAGCTCCCGTTCGACGTGCGACCAGTTGATCCAGGGCGGATCGGCCTCTGGGATCTCCCACTCGAGCGGGTGGCGACTCACCATCGTCACCGACTGAGTCTCAGTCAGGTCGAGCGCGAGCTGGGCTGCGGTGCTTCCGCCACCGACAACTGCGGTCCGAGAGACGTCGGCAGCGGGATCGAACCCGTCCCAGACGTGAGTGACGCGGTCAACCCCTGCAGCCCAGTCGGGTCGGTGATACCGACCGCCATGGCCGATCGCCAGCACACAGCGGCGCGCGTCGATCGGACCGTGGTCGGTCTCGAGTCGGAGGCCAGATCCATCGGAGTGGTCGCGGATCGCGTCGACATGGGCCTGAATATGAAGCGATTCGAGATTGCGACGCTCGATGACGTAATCGGCGTACTCGAGGAAGAGATCGAGCGTCGGCCGCGGCGGGTAGTCGACCGTTGGAACGAGATCGTCTTCCCGGCCGACGGACTCCGCGTAAGACTCGAGGCCGAACGGTTCGGTGCCGAGATGGTGAACGAACGACGAGCGAAGCGCCGACATCCCGCAGGCGCGGGCTTTCTTCCGAAACGAAGCGAGGAGGCGTTGGTTCGGGTCCACGATCGCAAGTTGGTCCCATTCGATGGGTGTTTCGTCGAGCAGTCGCTGTGCGAGGTAGGTTCCGTGGATACCGCCGCCGACGACGACGCAGTCGATCGTTGATGAGTGCTGTGAGGTGGCCATGCGAAATTGATCCGTTCATCTCGGGAGAGGTCGGCGTGTTTAATAAAAATAGTGGTTCAGATAATAAGACATAACATAACTGTGGGCGATAGTACCATCATATGGGTAGCAACTCGACACCGGTTACCGTCCTCTCCGGGACGCTGGGCGCGGGGAAGACGACGACGTTGAATCACCTCATTCGAGCGGGTACAGACCTCGACCTCGCCGTCCTCGTCAACGAGATGGGCGAGGTCAGCGTCGACGCCGAACGAGAAGTCGGACTCGCCGACTGAGTGCCAGCGATGCGTTCACGCTCCGATCCAGACGGCGAGGATCTGCGCCCGCCCGACTGTCGGGCCCGCATCGAACGGAACGAGACGCAACCAGATGTCTGTACGATCTTCGATACGTCCGTCCCGCGGCGGCTGACGACGAGCTGGATCTCGGCCGAGGAGGGTTCGTACGTGGCGCTTGACGACGTGCGGTGAGCGGTGTTACGTCTCCGTCGGCGCGCTCGCGCCGCTCTCGCGGATGATGTTGAGCGCGGTCATGAGGTCGGACCGGGAGATCAGCCCCACGAAGTCGCTCTCGCCGTCGTCTGTGTGGCGCGGCGAGGTGGTTTCGGCGCCGACGTGTTCTGACTCCGATTCCCCCACGCTGGGATCGGAATCGCCGAACCCGCCTGCGGAATCGCCAGTACCGAATCCGGAGTCGCCAGTACCGAATCCGGAGTCGAACGGGCCGAATCCGCTCTCGGACGGGGATGTCGAGTCGGCGATCACAGTGTCGGCATCGACGACCACCAGCAGGCGACCGATCCCCTCCGACTGCATTCGCTGGATCGCAGTCATCGCGTCAGAATGAGGACCGATCGTCTCCAGATCGGTGGTCATGACGTCGCCGACGGTGTAGGCGTCGCGTTCGACCGGGCGGACCTCCTGGGCATCAGAGAGCGTCACCAGACCGACCAGTCGGCCGTCGTCGAGGACGGGGTAGCCGGTGTGGCGCTCCGAAAACATCCGTCCGATGAGTTCGGCGACGCTCGTTTCCGGATCAACGGTGTGGAGATCACGGACAGGGGTCATGATGTCGCTGACGGTTACTCCCTCGAAGGCCGCCTTCATCGTCACCTGCTGGGCCTCGCTGGAGGCGGCGATGTAGACGAAGAAGGCGACGGCGATGAGGACGATGTTGAACGCGAGCAGGCCGAACAATCCCATGAGCACCGCGAAGAACTTCCCGATGCCCGCCGCCTGCTGGGTGGCCCGCGCGTATGGCCGATTTCGTGCGAGGAGAGCTCGCAGGATTCGACCGCCGTCCATCGGAAACGCGGGGAGCATGTTGAAGATGGCGAGTGCGACGTTCAACACCGCGAGATATCCGAGGACGAACCGGGCGCCGTCGATCGACTCCGGCGTGAGCAAAAACAGTACGTAGGAGCCAACGCCGACGAGCACGCTGACGATCGGGCCGGCGAGGGCGATGTTGAACTCCTGACGCCAGTCGTCGGGCATCTCCGAGAGCGCAGCGATGCCACCAAGCAGCCAGAGCGTGATCGAGTCGATCGGGAAGCCGTACCGCTGTGCCGTCACGGAGTGGCCGAGTTCGTGGAGCAAGACGCCTGCGAAGAGGCCGATGGCCGCGGCGAAGCCGAGCAGCCAGGGCGTGGTCCCGCCGGTGACCGCCTCCGGGTCGATGCCGGCACCCATCGTTTCGTTCAAGATCGTAACGAGCGCGCCGATCTCGACGCCGATGAGATAGGCGAACAGGGGAAGGATCAACAAGAAGGTGAGATCGAGCTTGATGGGGATTCCGAACACCGAGCCGATCCGAAAGCTCTTCCACATGTGTCACGATACCGGTGGAAGCGCCTTAAACACGCCGACGGCATACCGAACGACCGGCCGCTGTAACCGAGCGCCGAGCCTCGCTGACGAGACGACTCGCGTCGAGGGGTCGGCGGAGGCAGTCGAATTCGGTTCGAAGCCTTTATCCGCGCGGTAGCACTCCGTTTTCGTAAGTAACCACCATGTCAGACAAGCCAGCCTCCATGTACCGGGAGATCAGTAAGCCGGCGTACACGCGCCGCGAGTACATCACTGGGATCCCCGGCTCGAAGATCGCACAGCACAAGATGGGCGACGTCGGCACCGACCCCGACGAGTACCCCGTCCAGATCAGCCTCGTCACCGAGGAGGAAGTCCAGATTCGCCACGGCAGCCTCGAGGCATCCCGCCTCTCGGCAAACCGCCACATGCTCAAAAACGCTGGCGAGGGCAACTACAAGATGATCCTCCGGAAGTTCCCCCACCACGTCATCCGGGAGAACAAGCAGGCGACGGGTGCGGGTGCAGACCGTGTTTCCGACGGAATGCGCCAGTCCTTCGGGAAGATCGTCGGCACGGCCGCGCGAATCCAGGCCGGCGAGCGCATCTTCACGATCTGGTGTGACGTCGACGACGCCGAGTTCGCAAAGGACGCGCTGCGACGCTCGTACAACAAGATCTCGCCGCCGTGTCGCATCGTCGTCGAGCGCGGCGAAGAGTTGCTGGTCGCGTAATCGACCGACCCGCTTTTCACGCGTATCCCTCGCTCGATAGCCACCGGCAACGCAGTGCTCACGGGAACACGGGGGAAACTGCTTGCACGAACGCCACCAGAAGGAGCAGCGCGTAGCCGACGCCGAACCGAACGACTGCTCGGGAGGGTCGCTCGAGGAGACCACGCTCGCCGGCAACTCCGGCGAGGTAGCCACCGAGCGGAAGCACCTGCAAGGCATGGAGGCCGAGGAAGTGTACAACACGGAAATCCCCCGCTATCGCCCACCCGACGACGGGAATCGTCGCGCCGCCATCGAGCGCGCTGGTCTCGAACGCGACCATCGCTAGACCCTCGAGCGCACCGAGGACGAACAGCAAGATTCCGAGCCGGATACCCCAGGCAAACGCCGGGGAAACATCGAACGAGCGGCCCCACGACCGAACGAGGAGCCAGCCGACCAGCAAGGTCATCACGAGGATCGTGACACCCATTACCACATAGATCGACAGGTCGAGAGTCGTCGAGTCGTTGAAATGTGACTCGACGCCGCGACCTGCCTGGCCACCGATGAGCACGATTTCGACGAACGCGGCGACTGCAACGCCGATCGAAACTATTCGAAGGAATCGATCACTGACGGGGAGGTGCGTTCCGATCCAGCCGAGCGTCGCAGTGAAGATGGCGATCGACGCCGCGAACGTCGCTGGTTTGAGCCACACCGGGTCACCACCGACGGTTCGCGCGTCAATCACGATGCCAACCAGAAACGCGGCGAACAGGATCATCTGTGCAAGTGAGACGCCCCAGAGAATTCCGTTTCGGCGTCTCAGTTCTGCACTCACGCTCCGTAGCCGTACCCAGGGTACGAGCCTGCTCGCCGGGCGGTGATCAGTAGGCTGGTTCTCGGCGGAGTCCATTGCTCTCCCATCCAGGCTGTATCGCCGTGGAAGTTAGCCCAACATGTTGGGCCTATCGAGACGGGCGAACTCCGGACCTGAGTCGAGCAGGCAACAGCACGGTCGGACAGCCGGACTACGCTGGGTGCGGACGCCGCCCGACGAGGAACCACTCAAGGATCTCGGCAGCACCGCGACGGATCGTCTCGCTCGCTGTCGATTTGTCGACGCCGATTCGGTCGGCGACGTCCTCGAGTGTACACGACCGGGGAACCTCGAAATAGCCTTCCCTGAGTGCAACGGTCACGCACTCTCGCTGGCGATCGGTCAGCAGCGCGTCTGGATCTCGACCTTCGACCACCGAGAGGAGTTCGTACTCGTAGCCGGTCGCGTCCAGCCCGGCGCCGAGCATCTCGAAGTGATCGCGCGTTGCGGTCACGTCGAACTCCATGGCACCGTTCTGGACCGTGACCGGAAACTCCGGCGGAAGCGACGAATCACCGAGAAACGCGTAGAGTTGCTGTTCGGTCGCCTCGTACTGTGCGATCGTCCGCTGGTCGTCGAGATAGAGCCGATCGTAGGCAACGACGTCCGGGTGGTCTTGGACGGCTTCACCGGCCGCTTCGGGGTCCGAAGCCGTGATCTCGCCCAGTTCGAGCGCAGTGTCCCCAATCGGTACGCCAGTGAGTAGTCTGAACGTCGCGTCCGGAAACGACGTCGAAACCTCGGTGATCCAGAGATCGGTCGGCAGTTGCAGCCGAAATCGTGCCTCGATCATCGAGCTCTCTCCCCTCTCGAATTCGTGAGTGGGCTGGCCAACATGTTGGGCAGACGTTCGTAACCCCAGCGAATAAACGATGTCCCATGACGCAACTCGACCGCTGTGGAACGCACCGAATCGTGACTCAAAGAACGGTCGACAGACGACCACCGGGAGTGATGGGTCCGTGACGACGTCGCTGCCGTGGGACCGATCGATCCATCGCTCGATTCACGTGCTGTTCGCCGTCGCTCTCGGGAGCTATCTCTACTCGCCGCTCTCGGACGTGTGGGCCGCGGAGCTACTGATCCAGGGTCTGGTCTTCCCGGGGCTGGCACTCTCGGGGATGCTCCTCTGGAAGGAGGCCGTCCTCCGGCGATGGATCCGGACCCACCGATCCGAGCGCTCACCCTGAGCGTTCGTCGCTAACCAGCGACCGCAACGACGTGACACCGCGGTCAGCGACTCTTTTTTGCCGGTCCCGTCCCGAGTCAGGGTATGATCGAGCTCGCCGTCGCCAACGACCAGGAGACGTTCCAGCGGATGCGCGAACCGCTGGCCGAGCGAGAGATCACAGTCCACCACGTGCCCGCGAGCGAGCGCACGGTCGATCTCTCGGACCCGCCCTGGTCGCCCGGCGACTACGACGTTGGCTTCGTCTATCCCGGGCGGGTGATGGAAGGCGGGGTTGCGGACGCACTGCTCGATATTCCGTGGCTCAACGACCGACGCGACGTGCTGACCTCCCGGAACAAGGCGGCGGTACTGGCTCGTCTCGGGCGGGCGGATCTGCCGGTTCCCAGGTCCGTCTACGTCTCGAACGAGGTGGGCGAGGCCGAACTGGCCGACGTCTTCGCGCGGTTCGACCCACCGGTGGTCGTCAAACCGAACTCGACGACGCGGGGCGTCGGCGTCGCGAAGGCCCACGACGTCGATTCCTTTCTGGGGATTTGTGACTACCTCTCACTGGTCCACGACTACCGGGCGACCGGCGATCGGTCCTTTCTCGTCCAGGAGTACCTCCCTGACGCCACCGACTACCGCGTGATGGTACTCGACGGCGAGTACGTCGGCGCCGTCGAACGTCGGTTGCCCGACGATGCGGTCGCCGAGGGGCAATGGAAGCACAACGTCCACCGCGGAGCCGTGGCAACGGGGGTCGACCTGCAACCCGACCTCCGGGAACTGGCAGAGAGCGTGGCCAGCGAGCTCGAGATCCCGTTTCTCGGGGTCGACCTGCTGGTCACTGACGATCGAGTCGTGGTCGGCGAGACGAACGCGCGGCCGACGATCGATGCAGAGACCAAGTACGAGCCGGGATTTTACGACCGCCTGGCGGCCACAATCGAGGCGGCCGCGAGCGAAAGATAAGCACGGCTCAGGGGCACGTCGTTCGCACACTTCACAAAACGAAGAGAACCGACGCGACGAAGAGGTGTTACTCGAGGCTGATGTCCGAGGAGACGTCCGCGGGCTCGAAGACGACCTCCAGAACGCCGTTGTTGTACGTGGCGGCGGCGGTGTGTTCGTTGACGCGGGTCGGCAGCGAGATGCGCTCGTCGTACTGTCGGTGGCGGCTCTGGGCCGAGATGGTCAGCGTCTCGCCGTCGCACTCGAGATCGATATTGTCTTTCTCGACGCCGGGAAGGTCGGCGACGACGCGGAGTTCGTCCTCGCCCTCGTGGACGTCGACGTGGGTGTCCGAGCCGAAGCCGGTGTCGGCGCCGCTGGAGTTGAACTCGACGTTCCCCCCATCCATCATCTCGTTCATCATCCGCTCGAGTTCACGAAACAGGTCGTCAAAGGGTTCGTCGCGGTCATCTCGTCGCATGCAAGCACGTAGTGGCGCCCACGGCAAAAACCTTCTGTCGCCGTTAATTGTTCGCACGGCTTTGGGGGAGACGGAGCCGACTGATTCGCCGTCTCACTCTCGTCTCGGGACCTCGTGGCGGCCGAAGCCGTACCGCAGTCGACTGGCGAGTCGGCGGCCGAACCGGCCGTCGTCAGCCCGCGAGCCGAATCGTTCGGCGAGGGCGGTGTAGATCAGCGGCACGGGCACTTCCTGTTCGAGCCCCTCCTGGACCGTCCAGGTGCCCGTCGAGCCGCCCTCGATCCGGTCGGCGACGTCGCCCAAGTCCGTCCCCTCCTCGCGGAACGCCTCCTCGCAGAGTTCGAGGAGCCACGAGCGGATGACCGCACCGTTGTTCCAGACGGAGGCTACGTTCTCTAAGTCGAGATCGTACCGACCCTCGTGGAGGAGCTCGAACCCCTCGCCGTAGGCCTGCATCAGCGCGTACTCGACGCCGTTGTGCACCATCTTCACGTAGTGCCCGGAGCCCGCAGCCCCCATGTGTTCGTGACCGTCGGGGCCGGTCGCGACCGCATCGAACGCCGGTTCGAGTTCGGCGTAGGCCTCTTGGGGACCGCCAACCATGAGCGAGAAGCCCAGTTCCGCGCCGGCCGGGCCGCCGGAGGTGCCACAGTCGAGGTAGGCCGCGGGGCAGGACTCGGCGCGCCGCACCGAGTCCTCGAAGTAGGAGTTGCCGCCGTCGACGACGATATCCTCGGCATCGAGGTGGGGTTCGAGCTCGTCGAGTGCGGCGTCGACGGCCCCGCCGGCGGGCACCATCAGCCAGATGCGCTTCCGGTCCCCGTCGTCGAGGCTCGTTGCGAGATCCGAGATCGAGTCGGCCGGATCGGCGCCGGCGTCGGCGGCCGTCGCGACGGCTTCCGGTTCGAGGTCGAAGGCAACGACATCGTGGCCGGCTTCGAGCACGCGGTCGACGACGATCTGTCCCATCCGTCCGAGTCCGATGACGCCCAGTTGCATGCGCGTCTCTCGGTGGTGGGGTGAGGTAGTGGTTGTGATTCGTGGCGAAAACGGTTCAGCAGTCACGCGGCGGGGTGGCGTGCCGTGTTGGTCGAGCGCGTCGATTCAACGCAGCGGCTCTTCGACTCTGGCCCAGCCAATCGCGTTGAGGACGACGACGCGGTCGCCACATCGAACGTAGACGCCGTTGTACTCGGTGCCGTCGCCCTCGTGGTAGGGCAGTGCCGTCCGGATAGCGTCGACGACCGACCAGGCGCCGTCGCGCTCGACGGTAACGTTCGCCCACTGCTCGCGGGCGTCGGTTCGAACCGCGCGCTCGATCGCCTCGCGAAGCGACGGCCGCCTGGTAAAATACTCGTGTGAGACGTCGACGACGGTCGCATTCGCCGGAACGCGGTCGACGATTCGCGCGCCAATATCGGCTTTCGAGCGAGCCGTTCGATCCGCGGTACGACCCGACTGGAGGACGTAGCCGGCCGCCGCAGCGGTTCCGACCACGAGCAGCGAAAACGCCACGTCTTTGCCCCTGATCATTATGGCCCTACCTTACAGTAACCGATTAAGTAATTTTCGGATCAGTGGGTTGTTCACACGTGACACAATTCGTGAACGATAGCGTCGGTTACAGGACCTGAGTGACGTTGGCCGAGAGCATGCCGGCGACGATCATGAGGAGAACACCGGTGAGCGCTGCAGCACGGAGGACGGGCTGGGCGTTTCGGGCGGGCTCGCGCAGCTTCTGCTCGTCGAGACCGGACCGGAACCGAGCGACGCCGATTTCGACGAGCACCATCATGAGGAACCAAAGGGCGACCATCGCGAGGACGAGTTGGCCCCGGGTGGATCCGAAGAGGCTGTCCGCGGTGTAGGCCGCTCCAGCCATGTGACCGCCCGAGAGCAACAGCACGAGCGCGCTCGCCCGAGAGATGTGGGCAAGCCGTCCGGCGGCGACCGAGAGCGGAGCGGTTGCGCTGAACGCGCCGTCTCTGGCGAGCGGAACGAGTACAAATGCGGCATAAAAGACGCTTCCAACCCAGAGGGCGGCGAACACGAGGTGGACGGTCGTCGCGACGAGATAGTCGGCCATACGAACCGCTTCGACAGAACGGTTATCAGGGTTCCGGCTCGTCGGCGACAGATACCACGTGAAGTCACAGACGGTTACTCGAGCCACTCGGGCGTGAAGTCGACCAGTCGGCGGCGGACGAGTGCGTAGCCGATCGAGATGACGATCGCACCCGTGACCGTGACAGCCACCCAGCCGTCGTACACCAGAAGGGCTGGAACCGCGAGCGCGATGGCAACGACGGCGTCCTCGGGGGCGCCGTCGTACCGGATCCACCGGCGGGCGGCGAGCCACCGACCCCGAAGGTGGTCGTAGACCGCCCGCCCGCTGGCGTCGTTCCAGGGATCCATCTCGGGACCGCCGCCGAGAACGTCACTCGCCGCATGGAGCCACGCGGCGACGGCGAACGCGGCGACGCCAACAGTGAGTGGGGTCGACCAGAGAGTACCGAGAGCGACCACAGGGACCGCGACCGCGCCACCGAGAAGGGGGAAGTGGAGTGTCCGCCGGTGAGCCAACAGCAGGTCTGCATCCGGCGCGAGCCCGCCGAGGATGGCCCCGACGGCGAGCGCCGGGGCTAGCTCGGGAACCGCGTAGGCCACCGGCGCGAGAAGCGCCAGCCCGGCCAGAACGTGGGTGGTAGCCATCATCGGCGTGACGTTAGCTACCCGACGAAGCGTGAAAACGGTATCTGTGGCGGACGTACTCGAAGGTCGGGTCGGAACGGTGTTTGGCCGTCGACCGGAGTCGGAATAGTTGGCCCGTAGCCGAGACGGCCGGGTGCAATCGAGATAGTTGGCCCGCAGCTGAGACCAACGACCTCAATCGACGTTCTCGCCCTGATAGCTGCCGTCGTAGGTACTCTCGTGGTTCGCTTCGGCGAGGACGAGCTGGGCGATCCGGGCGCCGCGTTCGATCTCGATATCGTGGTGGACCTGCAGAAGACCCTCGCCGCGTCCCTCGTAGCCGGCGTCCCAGACTGCGGTGTTGAGCATACAGGAGTTACGAAGCAGCGACGAGCGCGGGTAGAGAAACCCGACGTGTCCCTCCGGGATGTGGATGCGCTCGCCGTACCGGACGACGTACGAGCCCTGTGGCAGATAGTAGGTCTCGGGCATCTTCTCGTCTAACTCCTCTAACGGACGCGCGACGCGCTCGCCGATGGACTTCCCGTCGCTGCCGATCCGCCCGGGTTCGCGCTGCTCGAAGACGATCTCCAGGGTGAGGTCGACCCCGTTGGGCTGGACCTGCTCGGCGGTCGTCGGGGAGACGTGGTCGGCGACGAAGCTCCCTGCACGGAACATACGCTCGACAACGTGGTGGGTGGGAGAAAAGGGTTCGCGTTCCCGGTTGTGTGTAGTGTAGCCGAACCCGTCACGCTGTTCGTGGAGAGAGGTTTTGCTGTCAGATGTTGTATAAAAAACATATGCTGGATGGTCAACAATAGAACAACATGAACCGCCGAACCGTCCTCGCGTTTGTCGGCTCCAGTGTCGCCTCCGTCGGCGGCTACTCCACGTGGAGCTGGTATCGGCAATCAGTTCAGGGGGCGACGACTCCCGCTGGAATGGCTGTTGAGACGATGTACAAAGAGGATGACGTTCGTTCAGATCAGGACGACGTGATCGACACACACACAGTATACGAGACGATCATCGAAACCAAAACGGCCGCCGAGACAACGCTCGAGCAGACGGAAGCGGTCTCCGCGTTCATTGCCGACACTGATTTTGCGGAGTCGTATCTCGTCTTCGTACAGAACAGAATGCAACCGAAACCGGATCTCGTCTTAGATTCGATTGTGCGTGAAGACGGTAGACTCCAGATCGCGCTTGGGGTGGAAGTGAGCGGCGACGTTCCGGGTGATAGTGCGATTCATTCGTTCCTCATTCGGATTACGGATGAAGAGGATGACGTTCCAGCGGAGGTAACTGTCACTGTGGACGATCTCTAGGTCGACGCCGACGACGTGCTTAGGCCAGCATCGTTACACGCGAGGTACCTCGGCGGCGGTAGCTCGGTTTCGAGCCGAAGAGGGGCAGACGAATCTGCGAAGGCAAGAGGTGAGAACGAATCGAGCCGAAACGTGGTCGCAGTGAGGGATTTTTCGAGCAGTGTTAGATAGAAACACGCTGGATTTATCACGACGGAAAGCCGAGATTCAGGCGCTATGGGACACACGATCACGGAGAAAATTCTCGAGGATCACCTCGTCGAGGGTGAACTCGAGACCGGTGAGGAGATCGGGATCGAGATCGACCAGGTCTTGACCCAGGACACGACCGGCACGATGGTCTGGCTCCAGTTCGAGGCGATGGGACTGGACGAAGTTCAGACCGAGATCGCCGCACAGTACTGCGACCACCAGACCTACCAATTCGACTTCAAAAACACCGACGACCACCGTTTCCTTCGTTCTGCAGCTGGCACCTATGGGGCACACTTCTCTCGCCCCGGAAACGGGATCTGTCACAACGTCCACCGCGAGAACTTCGCGGCCCCCGGCAAGACGCTGCTCGGCTCGGACAGCCACACGCCGACGCCTGGCGGACTCGGCCAGCTCGCCATCGGCGCCGGCGGGATCGACGTCACCGTCGCGATGGGTGGGGCACCCTACTACATCGAGATGCCCGAGATCGTCAACGTCCGCCTCGAGGGCGAACTGCCCGACTGGGCCACCGCGAAAGACGTCATCTTGGAGATGCTCCGTCGCCTCTCGGTCAAAGGCGGCGTCGGCAAGATTCTCGAATACACCGGCCCCGGCGCCGAGAGCCTCACCGCACCCGAGCGGATGACGATCACCAACATGGGCACCGAACTCGGCGCGACGACGTCGATCTTCGGCACCGACGAGCAGACCGAGGATTACCTCGAACGCGTCGGCCGCGCCGAGGAGTACGTCGAGATCCAGCCCGACGACGACGCCGAGTACGACGACGAGATCGTCGTCGACCTCTCGGATCTCGAGCCGCTGATCGCCCAGCCGTCGATGCCCGACAAGGTCGTGCCCGTCCGCGAGGTCGCCGGCACCGACGTCGAGCAGGTCATCGTCGGCTCCTGTACCAACGGCGCCTACGAAGACGTCCTCCCGGCCGCGAAGATGCTGGAGGGCCGCGAGGTCGATATGAAGACCGAGATGATCGTCGCGCCCGGCTCGAAGCAGGCCTCCGAGATGCTCGCCCGTGAAGGGTGGGTCGCGGAGATGATGGCCGCCGGCGTCAACTTCTCCGAGGCGACCTGTGGCGCCTGTATCGGCATCGGCCACGTCCCCGCCTCCGACTCCGTCTCGCTGCGGACGTTCAACCGCAACTTCGAGGGCCGGTCGGGGATCGAAGACGACAACGTCTACCTCTGCTCGCCGGAAGTCGCCGCCGCCGCGGCGATCGCCGGCGAGATCGTCGACCCACGGGATCTGGCCGACGAACTCGGCGATCTCGAGGATCCCGGCATCGAGCTGCCCGACGAGTACGACGGCTCGAAGACGGACCTCATCAGTCCCGACGAGGCCGTCGACGACGACCTCGTCAAGGGTCCAAACATCGGCGACGTCCCGCTTCGTGAGGGGATCGCGAGCGACGTTCGAGGCGACGTCCTCCTGAAGATGGACGACAACATCACGACCGACCACATCATCCCCGCGACCCAGGACATCCTGATGTACCGGTCGAACATCGACAAGCTCTCCGAGTTCACCCTCTCGCGGGTCGACGAGGAGTTCGCCTCCCGAGCGGCCGACGCCGACGGCGGCGTCCTGCTGGCCGGCGAGAACTACGGCCAGGGCTCCTCGCGCGAGCACGCCGCGATGTGTCCGATGTATCTGGGCGTCGAAGCCGTCCTCGCCCAGAGCTTCGCCCGGATCCACCGCGCGAACCTGTTTAACTTCGGTATCGTTCCGCTCGTGATCGACGAGGACGCCTACGAGGGCATCGATCAGGGCGACGAGGTCGAGATCGTCGAGGACGTCTCCGCCGCCGTTGCCGACGGCACCGAGGCGTTCACCGTCCGCGTCAACGGCGACGAGGAGTACACCGCGACGCTCGACGCCTCCGAGCGCGAGCGCGACATTCTCGCAGCCGGTGGCAAACTCTCCTGGACGAAAGCCCAGGCCGAAGGCGGCGCCGGCGCCGCACCCGCCGACGACTGACGACAGTCGTCGCATCCGGCCACCGTTCCGATTCGAACGGATCGTTCGTTCTGCCTACGGTTCGGGATCGTACTCGAAAATCTCCTCGATCGAACACTCGAAGTACGTGGCGAGTTGAAACGCCAGTTCGAGGCTGGGGTCGTACCGTCCGCCCTCGATGGCGTTGATCGTCTGTCTGGAGACGCCGATCTCGTCGGCGAGTTCGCCCTGCGTGACGTCGGCTTTCGCCCGCCAGACGTTGAGATTGTTTTCCATGATTACATGCGCCGTCGGTACAGTTCGAGCAGTGCCTCGTCGACGATAATCCCCCCGAAGACGAGCCCCCAGAGGAGCCACTCGACCGGGAGCGCCATCTCGGTAAACGAGAGGGTGGCGGCGATCAGAGCGACGCCGACGAGCAAGACGGTGGCGGTTCCCATCGATGCACGACCCTGAATGCGGACGTACCGTTCGTCGACGGCGCCGGTCCGCTGTTGGGTTCTGTAGTAGTAGTACATCGCGATTCCGGCGATCGCCCCGAACCCGAGGACGACGCCGAGAATCGGCACGTCGAGGTCGAGGTAGCCGACGGTGAATCCGAGAGCCAGTCCGACAACGGCGATCGCGACGATGGCGATTCGTGATCTATCGATCCACATTATATGTAAAGCGTATTTTACACAGTGTAATAAGTATTTTCCATATTGTCTGTAGAATACGCCAATATAGTCAGGATAGCAGCATCCAATGAGAGTGATCTCCAGAGAACAGACGAAACACCCCCAGGTTTGGCCCGTCAGGTCAAAGTCCGACTCTCGACAGCCCCCGGCCGCCCCTCGCCTGCGAGACTCTCAATTCGTTCGTTCGTCGGTAGCGTCTGCGTCAGTGTCGGTTGAACCGACAGAATTTGTCCCGTTCGGACGCGAACCTGAGTGAGTAGCGGGCGGTTCGTGGTGGTATATCACGTCACCGTCGATGACGTAGTACCCGCCCCTGTCTTCGATCACGCGCCGGTCGCAGTCGATAGCGACGTCGACCAGTTCCTCAAGGGACGCGACCCCGATCTGTGGCCGGTTACAAACCGTCTCAGGTAGCGTCCCACGCGAGATCCAGTCGGCGAATCGTTCTCGCTCGTGATCAGTCGCGATTAGTTCGAGTTGCTGTTGGTCGGGAGCCAAAACGCCCCGATACTTGGCGACACAGATCGCGCCGAGGGCGACAAGAGCGCCAAGAAGAACAGCTAGCGGACCAAACGCCGCTGTCGAAGGGTCCGAATCAGTGCTCGAAACGAGTTCCGTTCGCTGCTCGACGTACTCGCTGTCTTCCGGTCCGGTTAGGGCGTAGGTGTCGCCGTCGGCATCGACGACCAGTTCGTACTCGTCAGTGTGCTCGACGGACTCGCCGTCGATACTCCCCTCGAGAGAGACGTGTGCGAAGACGACCGTCTCGAGCGTCCCCTCGGAGCTACCGAGGCCCTCCTCGATATCCGTTGCCTCATTGTCCATTGCCGATACGTTAGCGTCGAACGTCGCCGTCTGCTCCTCCCCGGGACCGACACCGTCCTCGCTCTCGGATGCGAGTGGTTCCTCGACCGACCAGTGCTCGCCGTCTTCGCCGTCGACGGAACGGACGACGCGGACGAGGTCGACGTCGACCGCGACGTCGCCACTGGGGGCATCGTAGGCGTAGGTGAACTCACCCTCGAGGATCGGCATGACCTCCGTATAGTACAGCGATCGATCCTCAAGGTGTTCGCCGACCGCAAAGACGTCGTTCTCTTCTCGGACCTCCGCCCCGTGCTCGAAGTCGCCAGTCGTCGACCAGGCGTCGACGGTTCGCTGTTGCTCGTCCGTGGAATCGTCGCCGACGGCGCCGTACGCTGCCCAGCCGCCGAACAGGCTGAGCGCGAGCAACGCGACGACGACGAGGACGAACCACTCGTCCAGCGCCGTCCGTGCGCGGACGATCAGTCGGCCACTATTGATGTTCATCGTCGATACCCCCCGCGTTCGTGTTCGCTGTCGTATGCATCGTTCTCACCAGTTGAAACCGCTCGCTCGTTCCGTGCGCCTGCGCGTCCGCGTTCGAATCCGGCCGACTCCGAGCAACAGGGCGAACGGAAGGGCGACCAGACCGACGATGGTCCCGGTTACCGCCGCCATCGCGACCCACGGGTGGATCGCGTGCAGCGAGAGGACGACCGACGTCGGCAACACCGCGAAGTAACGGTACTCCGAGAGCGACCGCAGATAGTACCCCGTCTCGTCGGGGGCGGTGACCGAGATCGTCGCATTTACCGACTCGCCCCGATCGAGCGTCGCTTCACCACCGTCGTCGACGGCGATCTTCTCGCTCGTGGGCTCGAGTACTGTCACGACCGGCAACACACCCCCGTTCTGAAGTTCCCGTGTTTGCGTCTCGGTCTCGCCGGCCGGGATCACGTCCGGTCGATCGGAGTCGAAGTCCGCGCTCACGATTCCGACCTCGGTCGGTCCGGACATCGCGAACATCGTCGCGAACGTCACGATACAGAGGAGTACGGCCATGCCAATGACGAGCGTTCGGGCGTCGAAAACGTCGCGACGCGAGCGGCTCCGGTCGCGAACGCGCTTCGTCGCGTTCCCGCGGTCGAGGACGGCTGAGAGCGCGACGACACCCAGCCCGAACGCGAGCAAGAGATACGCAAGGCCCTGCGTGCCGAGCAACGCACTCGTACCGAACAGCGACGCCAACCAGGACTGACCCGACTCCAGCCCGCTCTCGATCCCCATCACAGCGGTTCCGAGATGCGGGATCGTGACCGGCTCGCCGTTGACCTGCCAGGCGGTCGCGACGATCTGCCCGTCGGTGACGTGTGGTTCGCCGACTTCCTGGTCCGTAGACGGATTCGCGTCGCCTTGTGTCACGTACCCGTGTTCGGTCTCCTCGACGACGCGGTGTGTCGTCAGCCCGCCACCCTCGATCTCCTGGGCCTCGAAGACGACGACGTCGCCCGCCTCGACATCTCCGGAGACCTCCGACGGAATCGCAACGAAGCCGTCGCCGGTTTCGATTGGCGGCTCCATGCTGCCGGTCTCAACGTAGCTGAACAGGACAGGGACTCCGAGAACGTGTCCGGCCAGCAGTGAGAGGAGAGCGACTATGCAGGCGAGGATGCCCGCCCAGTGAAGAATCGTCCGTGCCGTCGTGTTCGGTTCGGTCATGGTAACTCCCTCGCGGATCGCATCGTCGAAGATTCTGCACTCACACACCAGTCTACGTCGCGTTCGATGCAGATGCCGACAAACGGTTTTAGTATCAACTCGCTACCAACACATCATCTTCAGTTAATTTCATATTAGACATACATTCACTGGTGCTGGTAGATACTCACGGTCACTCCATTCGGGGAGCACATAGATGCCGTCTCGCGAGCGCGATCTCAAACCCCAGTGGCGAGCCACGCACGGCTTCTCCGCTGAAGAGTAATGCAAAAGAGTCCAAAAAAGCGATAGACAGCGCTCTATTACCGGATTGCGCCGCTCGTGATTGTAATCTCGAGTTCAATCTGTCCTGGGTCCGAGCCAGATTCGACGACGATCACGACGTCGAACTCGTGGCCGGGGCTCAGATTGACCTGACCGCCGCTGTCCGTATCACCTGGGTTCTCGACAGACAGGACACTCGCCTGTTCAATACCGCTGTACTGCCACGCGAACGCGCTGATAGAAGCACCGTCCGGAGCGCTTTTCAGCTCGATATCGAACTGGACGTGTCGGTCCTCACCGGACTGGTTGCGCACCGAGAACAGTGGCCGCTCGAAGACCTCTTCGTCGAGGTCTTCCGGGTCGACCCCGACCTCGTAGTAATCGAGGGTCTCGTCCATTTTCCCGCCGAGATAGTACGTCGAGTTCGGGTTCATCCCGGTACCACCGTTGCTGAGACCCTTCTGGAGATCGATCTCCAACTCGCCGGCCTCGTTCATGTACGCGATGTCGGTGTTTCCAGGGATCAGACCGATTCCGCCTTTCTTGTCGTTGTTTGCGACATTGATCGTTGCCTCTCGATCAGGGACTCGAGCAGCACTGAATGCGCCCGTTCCAACGAGCGCGGCACTTCCTGCAGCTGCACTTCCGAGTCCGATCATGAATTTTCGTCGTTCCATTGATTTTCAACCTCGTTGTCGTGCGTCGACCCATCCGACGACTCACTTCCGCCCACTCGTCTTCGTCGACGCGTATTCGACTGATCAGTAGTCGTGTACTTTGGTATGTACAGACAATAATATCGGAAAGAAAGCCAGTAGTCGCCGAAGAGATTGTTTTGACCGACGACAGACACTCTCCTTAGATCGGGAAAGACCCTATGTCAACTGGCCAAACAGTGATTGGCGATCACCGAGTCCGACATCGTCAGATTGACCAGTCGGTTAATAGCTTATTTCTGGACAATCATTGCTATCGAACTATCTTATTTTCGAGATAAGTACACCAATCCTCAAGCCATTACATTCCGTGTTGTAGCCGTATTCTAGGTGGTCGTAGATAGAGAGCAGATTTCCTGACACAAATATGTTAGATTGATGTGAAGGTCACGATTGTTTTTGTATTCATACTTAACTGTGTTCTCGATTGTTACGCCCGTAGGGAGATGGGGGAAGTTAGCAAAACCACGGGGCAGTCAGTCGAACGAGAGCGGTTCACCCGAGATACGGTTCTCGAAATTCTGAGTAACCAGCGCCGACGGTTCGTCATTCACTACCTGAAACGACGGCGTACGCGGGCAGGTAGAGATCACGGCGGCGTGTCGGTTGGGGAGCTCACAGATCAGGTCGCGAGCTGGGAAAACGGAAAGTCCGTCAAGCAGCTCACCCCGCAGGAGCGAAAGCGGGTGCAAAACGCGCTCCGACAGTTCCACCTACCCAAGATGAACGACTGCGGGTTCGTCGAATACCATCCGAAACGGGGGGAAATCCGCCTGACAGACGTCGCCGCACAGAGCCGATTCTACGTCGACGTCCTCCCGAATCGGGGGATTCCGTGGGGGTTGTACTACGTCGTAGTCGTCGGACTCAGCGCGGTCAGCCTGGTCGGAATCGTCGCCGACGTCTATCCGTTTACGTTCCTGACGACTCTGATGTGGAGCGTCTTTTTCGTCACCATGTTCGGCGTCTCAGCGCTCTGGCACTACTACGACAACCGATACCGGATGCGACTCGGCGCGCACGAGAAACCGCTGGAGGTCGACAACCGATGAGCACAATACAGACGATCCTGATTCGGAGAGGTGACGTACGAACTACCGACGGCCCGACGGGACTGGCCGGTGGTCCGATATGAATCGCCGTCGGTTCGTGCTCGGGACACTCGCGGTCACGGGCGGCAGTTCGCTCCTGATTGGTTCGAGCGCGTTCTCGACGGGGAGAGCCGAACGTGATCTGACGATCGACGTCGTCGGAGACGACGAGGCTGTCTTGCAGTTACGGTACGGCGACGTCGACCTCACCGACGTCGGCGCCAGTCCGCCACACGAAGAGACGACGATCGTCGAACTCGGCAACCTGTTCGAATCCGACATCGAGATCGCGGAGTTCGAGGTCAACGTAGACGGCCCCCTCTCCGCCAGCGACCTTGAGTATCCCGACTCGCTGGATATCGGCGAGACGGCTCCGGTCACAGTCGCCGTCAACTGCGCGGCCCCGGAGGGGGCGTCGGCGACCGTGCTCTTCGACGTGGCAGTCACAGGGGAGGGCGTCGCCGCCAGGACGACTAAGAGCCGGGCAATCGAGGTGACCTGCGGGGCTGCCGAGCCAGTGACGTTCGCCGGGAGCGGAAACATCCACATCCCCGAATGGGTTGATGGATCGGGCGGGGTCGACTACTGGACGGCCGCCGAGATCGAGGAGGGAAACGACGCCCCGGGTGCGGGAACAGGCAACGGCAACGGACGTCCACCGGGCGAAATCACCGCGTTCGATCGCGGGACGGTCGATGATTTCGATCCAGGCGTGCCACTTCAGGCGCAGACGGATGGGGGGACGAGCGGATTCGTCGCGGTATACATTCCCGCTATCGACGCCAGTTACCACCACCCCGGATTCGATCCGTCGACCGGAGAGATCGACTCGTGGGATGGCGGTGACGGACTCTACGTTCCTGGAGATATCGAACTCGAGGAACCGTAAAACGGACTCAGTTCTGCCCTGGAGGGGGTGATCCGCCGTCGTCGACGGATTCGGCGGCCCGCTCTCGAACGCGACGCTGCTGGCGGCGCTCGGTCACGTGGCCGATGCCGTCGGCCAGTTCGTCACGAACGTCGTCCTCGAAGGCCGTCAGCGGATCGAGAAACGAGTCCGAAAACTCCTCGACGAGTTCGTACGTCCAGCGCTCGTCGAGTGCGCCCGCCGGGAGATGGCTGTCGCGGAGGGCGTTTGCTGCATCGTCGTGGCCCGCCTCCCGAAGGGCGTCTTCGGCGTCGGCCATTCGATCCATCGCGTGGCCGAGGTTGTGGTGGAAGGTGAGGAGTTCGCCGTAGGCGCGGTGGGCGTACTCGACGCCGAGTTGGAGGTCGTGAAGCGCCTCGCGCTCACTGTCGTCTAGGTCGAGATGCTCGTCGGCGGGAGCCGAATCGGCGTTGGAATCGTCACTGGGGTTGTGGTCGGCGGGGTCACGGGGTGGTGTCACGCGGGGATCGACCACGTCCGTCGGTAAAACGCTTTCACGGCATCAGGCTCGCAGATCGACGGAGGGAAAGCCCTGGGGTGGGTAGCGCCGACGATGAAGATCCGGTTTCTGGGCGGCGCTCGCGAGGTCGGCCGGAGTGCCATCCTGGTAAACGACTCCCTGCTCCTCGATTACGGGATGAAGACCGGAACCCCGCCGCAGTTTCCGGTCGGCGACGTCGAGCCGGAAGCGGTGGTCGTCAGCCACGGCCACTTAGACCACGTTGGGGCGATTCCTGCGCTGCTTTCGGGAGACCGGCGGCCACCGATCCACTGGACGCCGCCGACGCGAGAGCTGGCGCTCACCCTCGCACGGGATACGCTCAAACTCCATGGCGGGACCTACGACTGTCCGTTCACCGAGGCCGAGCTAAAACGCGTGACGCAGGTGTCCGAAACGCACGGCTACCGAGAATCGTTCGAGGCGGCCGGCCACACGGTGACGCTCTACAACGCCGGCCACATCCCGGGGAGTGCCCACGTCCTCGTTGACGACGGCGAGACGCGGCTGCTCTATACGGGCGATTTTCACACCACGGACCAGCGTCTGGTGTCGGCCTCGACCGCGCGGCCCGAGGCTGACGTCGTGCTCTGTGAGAGTACGTACGCCGACGTCACCCACGAGCCCCGCGAGACGGTCGAAGAGCGGTTCGTCGAGAGCCTCCGAACGACCGTCTGGGAGGGGGGCACCGTCGTCGTCCCGGCGTTCGCGATCGGCCGGACACAGGAGATGCTGATGGTCTGTGCGGCCCACAACGTGGAGTGTTACGTCGACGGGATGGGGAAAGACGTGACCCGGATGCTTCGGCGCCATCCCGAGTTCGTCCGTGACGAGGCTGCGCTCCGACGGGCGACGTCGAACGCCCGCTTCGTCACCGGTCGGGACGGCCAACGGAAGCGGATCGCCGCACAGAACACGGTGATTGTGACGACGAGCGGGATGCTCTCGGGCGGGCCGGCGATGACGTACGTACCGGCGATCAGGACGAATCCGACGAACAAACTAGCGCTGACGGGCTATCAGGTCGAGGGGACGCCCGGCCGGGAACTCCTCGAGACGGGCCGGGCCGAGTTCGACGGCAGAGTGCTGCCTGTCGCCGCCCGAGTGGAGCAATACGACTTCTCTGCACACGCCGACGCGGACGGACTCGCCGCGTTTCTCGAGCCATACCGGGAGCGTCGAGTCCTGATAAATCACGGCGACCGGTGTGAGGCGTTCGCGACCACGCTCTGCGAGGACGGCGTCGACGCTTCTGCCCCCGAACTCGGCGAGACGATGCGCGTCTAGCCGTTCGAGCCGTTTCCGTCAACCGGCCCCGGTCGACGACCCGGCGTGCGGGTCAATCCGATCAGGTAGACGTCAAGCAGCGCCACCACTAGCACCGCCAGGGGGACGGCGACGTCGGTGTAGGCGACGTCCTGTATCTGTAGTGCCGTGAGGACGAACGGGTCGCCGGGTTCGAACGCGCCGGAGATTGTTCGAGCACTGAGAAATGCTAGCGAGAGCAGGTAGAGAGCGAGCCAGGCGAGCCCTCGTCGCCACTGGCTGAGATACCAGTGGCCAAGTCCCGCGACGAGCACCGTCAGGAGATAGGCGGGCCAAATAGGTCGGCCGGTCGGCAACATCTCGGATTGGTCACTCATCGCCACTCCGTTTGGCTTCCAGTACAATCCGTGTTTCCCTCGAACGAGTGAGGCACGAACGCGCGTGCCGATAGCGGAGCGGCCGTCGCGGCCGGTTCCGGGCGAGTCAATCGAGAGCGGTCGCTGCTCGCGTAATCCAGCGGAACATTCATGTCCGGCGTGGAAGTAGCCGTACCGTGAAACGGCGGCACTACCTTTCGGTGATGGGTGTGGCGGGTGTCTCGGCCCTCGCCGGCTGTTCGACGCTTGACGAGGCGGGTGACGACAGCGACAGCGGAGACGACGAGGACGGTGTCCAGAACGAATCGGAAGACGACGAAAGCGATGAGGGGACCGGCGACGAAGGTGGTGACGAACACGGTGAGGAAGAGAAAAGTGAAAACGGCGAGGATGAGGAAAGCGAGAACGGCGACGGTGAAGAAGATGAAAGCGAGAACGGCGACGGAAATGGTGACGAAAACGGAGGGGAAGCGGAACCGACCGAACTCGTGTCGATCCAATCAGTAGCGGATCGATACGATCCGAACGCAACGACGCTCGGAACCTACGGACGGAGCACAACGATCGACGGAGTCGAGTTCGACGATGGACTCGCGGTCATGATCTTCGACCACGGAGTCGGCAACGAGTTCGCGTTCAGCGTACTCGATGCGGACGGCAGAGAGGTAGGCGAAGCCGGCCCGTTCTTCGGCGATGTCGAGGGGGCGTCGGCGGTTCTGGCGACAGCGGGGATCCATTCGGTAACCGTCGAAACGGACATTTCAGGCAACAGCTACTGGACGCTCGCCACCGCCCAGCCCAACGCGCCCGCTGAGGCGATCCACGAGATTCCAGTCGAGGCAAGTGGAACCGAACCGGACGTAATGGGACCCGTCGAAATCGACGGCACGGTGACGGTCGCCGCGAGCTACGAGGGCAACGGCCCCTTCGAGCTGGTCTGTTACGACGAGGCGGGCACGGAACCCGACGACGCGACTGTTGTCTTCGAGGAGGAAGGGCCGTTCGAGGGAGAGACTGAAGTGGAGTTCGACGCGACCGCCTGGATCGGCGTCGAGGCGGTCGGCGACTGGTCGTTCGAGATCCAGTAACGAAGAGCGCGCCGTCAGTCGTCGGCGGGAACGGCGGGCGTCTCGTCGACGACGCTCTCGGTCCAGGTCCCACGGAGGAACCAGGCCGCCGTGACGATCGCCGAGAGGACGTAGGAGATCGCCACCGCGTACCAGACACCGATGAGCCCGGCGTCTATGACGATGATCGCGACCGCGGCGAGTGGGATGCGATAGAGCCACAGCTCCTGGGTCGCCAGCAACATGGCGGCACGAGTGGAACCGCTTCCTCGAATCCCGCCCAGTAAGACCTGGAACACCCCGAGGAAGACGTAGGAGGGGCCAGCGATGAGGATGTAGGCCGCACCGTACTCGACGACCTGTGCAGACTCCTCGCCTTCGATGAAGACGGCCGTAATCGGCTCTGCAAACGGGTAGACAAGCGCGACGATGGCCACGAAGACGCCGACGACGACGATCGAACTCAGTTTGATGGCGCGTCTGGCGCGGTCGAGCTGGTCGGCGCCCAAATTCTGGCCGACGACGGTCTCCGTCCCGCGGGCGAGCCCGAGCGCCGGCAAGAACATAAGCGAGGAGAGGCGGTTGACGATGCCGTAAGCGGCGACCGCCTCCGTGCCGGCGAGGGCAATCAGTGCGGTCATGACGGTGATCCCGAACGACCGCAGGCCCTGTTCGGTTGCGATCGGGGCGCCGATATCGATGATCTTCCGGAGGGTTTCGCCTTTGAGCCACAGATCCGAGAGCGACGGTTCGAGCCCGACGCGTCCGGTAAACAGCAGGTACATGCCGGCGACGGCGGCGAGCCCACGCGAGATGACAGTCGCGATCGCCGCCCCCTCGACGCCGAAGCCCTCGAAGCCGGTCGCGGCGTACAGCGTCGACTCGAAACCGGTCGCGCCGATCCAGGCGAACACCGGGTTGTCAGTAAAGCCCAGAATCAGAAAGGGGTCGAGAACGACGTTGAGCGTCGCGCTCCCCGCCATCAGATAGAGGGGTGTTCGGGTGTCACCCCAGCCTCGCGAGAGCGCGTCGAAGATGAAAAACCAGAACATGAAGCCGACGCTGACGAAGATGATCCGCGTGTAGGAGACGGCGTAGGCGTAGGCGTCGGTTCCGGGCTCCGCACCGACGAGTTGCATCAGCCACGGCGAGAGGACGAACCCGAGGGCGCCAAAGACCGCGCCGACGATTGTGACGAACGAGACGGTCTGGCCGGCAACGTGGTGCGATCGTCGGAAGTCCCCCGCACCCTTGTGCTGGGAGACGAGCACCGTGCCGGCGACCGTGAGACCCCCGCCGACGCTGACCATCAGGAAGACGATCGCCCACGAGTACGACAGTGCGGCGACCGCGTCACTTCCCAGCCGGCCGACCCAGTAGGTGTCAGCGAGGTTGTACGCCACCTGCAGCAGCTGTGAGAAGACGATCGGCGCAGAGAGGACGACGAGTGGCTTGAACAAAGCGCCGTCGGTGACGTTGACTGATCGGTCCGTTCCCTCGGTCATTCGACCCCTCTCGTCGCGGTCGAGGCCGCCGGCTCGGCGTGATCGTGTGGACGGCAACCGCGGGCGATCGAGCGACGAGCGGCGTCGATCGTCCCAGCAATCGAGAGGCGAACGCGGAGGACGGTCACTAGCTGACCAGTTGGTCAGGAGGCGTGAAATGGGTTCTGATTCAGACCAACGGTGGAGATGATCGCTACCGTCGGTAGCGTCTGACGCTAAACTCCTCGTAGCCGCCGTAGGCAATTTCGAGGGCGCCGAGCCACCAGTTCCATCGCTCCGGTGGCGCCCCGTCCGGCGCGTCAGCCAACTCCTCGATGACGATCGCTGACGTCAACTCGACGCCGGTGTCGCGCTCGTATCGCCCCGCGTCAGCGAGCGTCCGCGCCTGCCGGGCGACGACTCGAGAGGCGCCACGAGAGCCACCGAACTCGGCACGCAAGCGTTCTTCGAGCTGATCGGGATCGAGCGACACGGCGTCTGCTACGGGCTGGTGGCACTTCCGTCTGTGCCCGCTCGAACCGAGCGGACAGCGAGCGGTTAGAAGTCGTGGTCGGGGTCGTCTTCGACGGTCCGTTTCAGCGAGTCACGTCGGGACTTTGCGTCGCGACCCGTCGCTTCGAGGAGGAACTCGTTTTTCGCCGAGACGGCCTCGCCGGCGGCCTCGAGTTCGTCGGGTCCGAGCTCGGTCGGATCGCGTTCGTGGAACTCGACGGCGAGCTTGTCTTTCTTCCCGGAGTACTCGACGGCGCCGACGACGATACGCTCGAAGACGGGGTTGTCGGGCTCGGCGATGACGAACAGATCGCTTCCCTTGAACTCTTCCGTTTCCGAAATCGGCCCGAAGTACTCCTCGACGGTGGCTTCTAGGTCGGGGATTCGCTCCTCGAGGTACTCGCCACGTCGCATCTTGTACTCCTTCATGAATTGGTGAAACACGGGGGACCGTTTACCTCTTTTCATACCACGCAGCCCGTGTGGCGTCCGGACGGGTCAGCGTCCGGGCTCGTATTCGCGCTCGCTCAGGTAGCCCTTCCGACAGTCCGGGCAGATGTCTCCAGTGCGAAGTGAACCGCGGTCGCCGTCGGCTCGAAACTCACAGCGCGGACAGAAGAACTCGGTAGCGACGCCGTCGGCCGGACCGCCCTGGCCAGGTGCAGGTGCGGCGCCAGCGCTCTCGATTCCCGTGATAGAGGCGTCCTCGTCCGCATTCGAGAGCGGTGCGTCTCGGTCGGCCGCGGGCGGCGTTTCGGACGCATCGACGATGTCGTCGGGCGTCGCGTCAGCGTCGTCGGAAGCCGCGGCGTCGATTCCGGAGCCGGCGGGGGCACCGGACGATCCGGACGAGTCTTCGAGAATAATCCCGTCGTCCTCCTCGGGGCCGTCCGCGTCAGCCGCGGACACCTCGGCCGGTTCGGAGAAGGATAGCTCCTCACCCGCCGGATCGGCCTCGGTACCATCATCACCATCATCGTCGGGCCAGGCGGCGGGATCTGCGTCGGCACCGACGGGCGGTCCGACGTCGGAGGAGTCGGGCCACTCGCCGTGCTCTCGAGCGGGGGGATCGTCCGCCGACGCGAGCGTCTCGTCGTCGACTGCGTCGCTCGGATCGGGCGTCGAAGGAGGACGTTCGGTTTCGGTGACCGCGTCTGAGCCATCGGCGACAGCGTCCGGCGCGCCGTCTTCGACACCAGCTGTATCAGCGCCGCCGTCGGCGGTATCGGCGTCCGATTCGGCGTCTGCCGTGGCCAACCGCGTCACTTCGGTGTTCTCGCTTATGACGTGTCTGTCGCCACAGCGAGAGCACTCCTCGTACTCCTGGACGGTGACGACGACCTCGCTGCCCCGTTCCTCGCGATCGCGATCGACGTGGGGTTCGCCGTACTCGTGGCCGAGCAGCGAACATCGCAGGACCATTGTATCGTCCGACCGTACCGAGTCCCACCATAAAAACGTACTGTCCGTCGGGCGACACCCCTGCTGGAACGGCAAGTGTCAAATCCCAGGCTCACGAAGAGAGGGACGGATGAGAGCGAAGCCGGAGTACCGGGACCGGGAAAAACCGCAGGTCGCGGTTCTGGACGAGCTCGTCAATCGCGTCGAAGAGGGGATGACCGTCCTCGAACTCCGTGCAGCCGTCGAAGTCGAGATCGACGAGCTAGAGGACGCTCTGGCGGCGCTCAAAGACGATGGGCTGATCGTCGTCGATACCGCGACCAACGAGACCCTTATCAAACCGGCCGACCGGGTCATCCCCGACGAGCCCGAGCCGGAGACAGACGAAACGCTAAGTGAGTGGCTGCGTCGTCGAATGCCGTTTTGAGGCGATCGAAACGCCTGTGGGGGTGAGGCGCCTCCGTTCGAGCATGAGCGTCATCGAGTCGGTACACGCAGATCACGGCGCGTCGTTCGAGGAATGCGGCGGGCGGCGAGTCGTCGCACACTACGGTCGGCCGGAACGGGCCCACCGAGCGGTGCGCAACGGCGTCGGCCTGCTCGAAATGACCTACGGCGTCGTGGTCGTCGAGGGCGACGACCGCGTCGAGTACGTCGACAACGTCGTCTCGAACCGCGTTCCCGACGCGGACGGCGCGGGCTGTTACGCGCTCCTCTGTGACCCCCAGGGCGGTATCGAACTCGATCTGTTCGTCTACAACGCCGGCGAGCGCCTGCTCCTGTTCACGCCACCCGGACGTGCCGACGAGCTGGCCGCCGACTGGGCCGAGAAGGTGTTCATCCAGGACGTCGAGATCCAGGCCGCGACCGACGAGTACGCCGTTTTCGGCGTCCACGGGCCTAACGCGACCGAGAAGGTCGCGAGCGTCCTCACCGGACCGGGAACTCCCGACGAGCGGTACGGCTTCGTCCGTGGAGGACTCGACGACGCAGGCGTGACCGTGATCCGAACCGACGCGCCGACCGGCGAGGAGGGGTACGAGATCGTCTGTGGCGCCGACGACGCCGAGGCGGTCTACGGCGTCCTCCTGAATCAGGGAATGAACGCCGCGCCCCTCGGCTACCGGACCTGGGAGGATCTCTGTCTCGAGGCCGGCACACCGCTGTTCGAGTCCGAACTCGAGGGGCGCATCCCGAACGTCCTCGGGCTGCGCGCCGCCGTCGACTTCGAGAAGGGCTGTTTCGTGGGCCAGGAGGTCGTCTCCCGCGTGGAAAATCGCGGGCAGCCGAGTTCGCGGCTGGTCGGGCTCGCGCTCGAAACCAGTACTGAAACGGATGCGGACGACGGAGACGCCGTCCCCGACGCCGGCGCGGCCGTCTTCGACGGCGACAGCGTCGTCGGCGAGGTGACGCGGGCGATTCACAGTCCGATGCTCGGCCAGTCGATCGCGCTCGCACTCGTCGAGTACGGCCTCGAGAGCGAGGCACTCTCGGTTCGCGTCGGTGGTAAAGAGCTGCCCGCGACCCGGACCGAACTGCCGTTCGTCGAGGGATCCGAGCGATCCGGTCGGCTGCCGGAGTACGCGGACTGAGGTCATCGCGCTACAGAACAGACCGTACAGAAAGCATTTATACAAAAAAAATAACTGGCTGTCATGAATCGACGAAAGGCAATCATCGCAGTCGGGGCGGCCACGACAACACTCGCCGGCTGCCTCGGAACGTGGGATTCGGAGACCTCGGGCACCGGCGGTAACGATGCCGCAAGCCCCGAGGAAGCACGTGCGGATGAGGGAGGTGACACTGATAGCGACGACGGGCAGACGGCCGAAACGGACGCGGAGCCGGCTGACACGGAGCCAACTGACGCGGACGACGGTGAGAGCGACGAGTCGGCGGAGTCGGCGACAGCCGCCGAGGATGTCCAAGCCTGGCGAAAGCCCTCCGGGATCGTGCAGGTCGGGTCCTCAGAGGGGAGCCACCGGGTGGTGCTGGGAGCGGAGTCGGACGTCTCACTCGAGACGACGATGGAGATACGGATTCAGGGTGGCAAAGCCATCTACGAGGACGAAATAAGCGTCTCCGCGGAGGACTCACAGACGATCTTGTTCAGGGCGAAAAATGAGTATCTGATCGACTTCCCAGAGACGGCGTATCCGTCGACGGAGGTGAGTGAGTCAAACGTCGACTGCAACGGCTCCGTCCAGGACGTCATATTTGGTGAGGACGGCGCGGTAGAGAGGACGGTATGGACGACATTAGCCATCTGTGACGCCGACCCCTCGTGGTTCAAGTGAGGGGCTCTACCAATTGGTATCCATCAGATCTTCACGGCACGAGGCTCGAAACAAGAACGGAGACACCGGCCGGAAGCGTCCGGCCACAGCGTTACGGAGCCCGCGACCGACGGCCCGGTATGGGAATTGACTCGCAGACGGATCTCGGAGAGCTGTCGGCCCGCGTTCGCGCGCAGGTCGAAGAGCAAACGGAAGAAGACGCTGACGCCGTCACGTGCCGATCGTTCAAGGCGATCGATCCGGACGCACTCCGGCGACTGAGCGAGACGTTTGAGGCGAAAGTCGACGACGACGAGCGCTCGGTGCTCGTCATCTCGCGAGCGAACGCCGAACTGCTGTTCGAGACCGAGGACGTCGACGGGGTCGACGACGTCGAGGCAGAGTTGGGCCACGAGACGCGGGTCGCAGACCGAATGCCAGACGACGCGCTGTTGCTGTTGAATTCGACGGCCGTCGACGGCGAGCGGGTGGTCGATCCGGCGGGAGTCGTCTACGGGCAGGTCGGACTGGCGGCCCAAGGCGGCGACGGGTGAACGCGTTCTCCCACCAGCACGGATTCGGGTTCGGCCCGGAGGCGATTCCGACAGGGTAATGCCGGCCGAGAGATCGATCTGGGGTATGAGTCGACCACGGGACCGAGCCGTGCTTCCGGCCGTCGCTCCGCTCGCGCTCGTCCCGGGGCTCGGGCTGGCCTCTCAGTACGTCCCGGTTGAGGCGTCGTGGCCGGTCGGAGGGGGACTCAAGAGTGCGGTTGCCGCCGCCGCACTGACCGTGTTTCTCGGCGCTCTGTTGCTCTGGAAGCGACAGGCGTACACGAAGCGAGTTACCGACCGAATTGCCGCGGAGCCGGGGCGATCGGTCAGCGTCGGGGCGGTCGTCGTGGTGTTTGCGGCCGGAACCGTCTGGGTATCGCTCTCCATACAGTTGCTTCTGATCGTCGCGATTCCGGTTCTCTTGCCGGTGTTTCTCGCGTTCGTCGTCGCGACCGCGTTCGGGACGGTGCTGGCCGGGCTCGCAGTCGGTCGCGCGCTGGTCCGTGGATGGACGGGGGCGCTCGTCGTCGCGGCGCTGCTGTCGGTCGTCACCGTTGCAGCCCCCTACGTCGGGTACGGGATCGGGTTCGCTCTCGGCTCGCTGGGAATCGGGGCGATGCTCGCCGAGGGACAGGCAGTCTGGCACGAGGTTGGGCCCGATACCTCACCGCCGCAGTCCTCGACGATAGACGACTGGGAGTAAGCGGTAGACTGTGGAGCGAGACTCGGATTGGCGAAGAAGCTCAAGACGGCGAGAGCACCGCCCGAAGGTGCTCACGGGAGAGCAGCGACGTCGGCCGATCCATATGGACGCCGATCTCGCCCGAGAGCACCCGAAGACCGAGGTGCTGGACCGGCGCCGGAAGGGAGTACGCCCGGCGGATCAGGTGTCCCAACCGCTGGTCGCGTGCTAAGTCCTCGCGCCAGGCGTGTTCGTAGGCTGCGAGCGTCGCCGGTCGATCCGGATCGATCTGGGCGACGGCGTGGTCGGCACAGGTCATCGCGTAGAGGATCCCGCCGCCCGTAAACGGTTTCGTCTGGGCTGCGGCGTCGCCAAGCAGGAAGCCCCGACGCGTCGTGACGCGGTCTGGCGGCCCGATCGGAATCGCTCCCGAACACCGGTGAGAGACGTCGACCTCGTAGCCGTCGACGAGTTCCCGGAAGTGTTTGGTGACCTGGACCCCGGGCGGCGCCGCGAGCCCGTACTCGACGCCCGCCTCGCCGCGGGGGATTCGCCAGGCGAAAAAGCGGGGTGCGGTGAGGTGGACGTCGACGAAGTCCGCGTGGTCGTCTTCCTCGGAAAAGGCGAGGACGCCGTGGAGGAGTTCGTCGGGTTCGGGAAGCGAGAGGGCCTCACGGACCCGAGAGCGCGGACCATCGCAGCCGGCGACCATCTTCGCCCGGAACTGATGGGAGGCGTCGGGTCCTTTCGCCTCGATCTCGACTGCGTCTCGCGTCTCCGTGACATCGGTGACGGTGTGGCGTTCGCGGACGTCGGCACCAGCCTCGCGGGCGAGATCGGCGAGGTGCCGATCGAGCCCCACGCGGTCGACGACGTTCGAGACGGGCTCGCGACGGTAGAAGGGATAGCCCGGGCTGTCGGGTCCGCCGACGTGAAATCGCGCCCCATAGACCTCGTTCTGGAGCAACTCGTCACGAGCGCCTTCGCCGGTAAACTCCCAGAGGTCGGTACTGACGTGGCCCGAGCAGGCCAGCGGATCGCCGATCCGCCCCTTCTCGAGAGCGAGCACGTCGTATCCGGCTTCGGCCGCCCGTCGGGCGAATCTCGCCCCCGGCGGACCGACGCCGACGACGACGAAATCGTACATACTCGGCTCATCCACACGAGAGAATAAAGGGCTTCCCGACTGTCCGTTCGCCTGAAACACGGGGGTTGCGATAGCCGGCCAAGATTCGCCGAAGGGATGGGAGCCGACGGATAGCAAGGCAGATACAGCAAACGAATCAGGCTGGTTCCCGATCGATGCCGGCGAACACGTACCAGAAGCCAAGCAGGATTGCGAAGAAGACGGCGCCGATACCCACGCGAAAGAGTAACTCTTCGGTTCCCGTCGCTTCGGCGTGGACGAGACTGGCGGCCCAGCCCCCGCCGACGACGGCGAAGCCGGTCGCGACGATCAGCATCAAGAGCACGCGGTCCGTCGGAACGTTCATGGACGTATTCAGCCGTAGCTTCGGGTAAACGGTCTGCTTGCACGAAGCAGGCAGTTCACGTCGGGTACAGCGCGATCAGCGGTCAAGGAGCGAAGCGATCACGGCTCCCGGTTCGTCGGCTCGTTCGAACCGGCCGAGCAGGGTTCGAACCGAGTCACGGGCGGCGTCGTCGACGCGAACGTGGACCATCCCCTCGCCGGGTTGGCCGTAGACGACGGTCGCGCCCTCGGACGCGAGGACGATCGCCGGGAGCGCGGCGAGATCCTCCTCGCCGTCGACGAAGATCGTGGTAGGCTCGTCGGCCGCGAGCGCGTCGCGGATCGCGCGGACGAGCGAGGCGGTGATGACGCCAGGGGGATTGTCCACCTCGCGAGAGACGCCGTCGGTGACGACGCGCTCGACGGCGTCGTCGACCGCGCTGCGCTCGGTTCGGCCGTCGACAAGTGCGACGTCGGGAGTGACGCCAGCCTGCAAGAAGTGGTAGGTGACGACGTCGCCGACGGCGATCAGTGGCCCCTCGACGCGGGCCAGTACGGCTTCGGCATCGGTTTCGACCGGTCCCATCGGCTCTTTGAGATCGGCTCTGAGATCGACCGGAAGGCGAAGCGTCGGCTCGGCAGACTCGAACCGACTGTCAGAAGGTGTGTCGTCGTCGTCGGGCACACTCGGGTCGTCTCGGGTCACGGAGCCGTTATCGGACTTTGAGTGCGTACGCACCGGGCTCTTCGACCTGCATCTCGGTCGCGATCTCGCTCTCTTCGGGGTGGGCGATGATGACGTAGCCCGCCCAGTCCTCGGTCAGCGACGAAGAGGCACAGCTCTCGCAGGTCTCGGCGTCGGCGTCGTTGACTCGGTGGCACTCTCGACAGACGATGCGGTTCGACGCCACGATTACTCACCCGCAGCCGCTTCTTCGGGCTCTCCGCGCTCCTCGCGCAGCCAGCCGTGCTTGCCGAGGCCGGGCTGTTTGGCCGTGAGGCCGATCTTCGAGTCGCGTGGGTTGCGTTCGTCGATGCTCTTCGTGACGATACGGGCGCGAACGGCGTCGTCGACGCCGAGGGCCTTGTCGGACTCGTTCGAGGCCAGACGCTGATTTTCGCGGTCGAACGAGAGGTACTCGTCGGAGATCTGCGAGACGTGCAACAGTCCGTCAACGGGGCCGATTCCGACGAAGGCGCCGAACTCGACGACCTCGACGATCGTTCCGTCGACGACCTCCTGCATCTGGGGATCGAACGTGAGCGCGTCGAACTCCGCCTCGTAGTAGACCCCCGGTCGGTTGGGGAGTACCGTCCCCTGACCGATGTCGTGGACCTCCGTCACGGAGACCACACTGCCGATATCCTCGTCCATTCGTCCCTCGAGTTTGTCCTGGAGAAGCCGCTTGACTAACGCCGGCGAGACGTCGCCGAGCTCCTCCGGCGGTACTTCCACCGTGTCTTTCAATCTGACCCGTTTGTACATCTATGGTTGAGTGATCGCTAGCTTGTTTCTCCCGCGTAATGCAATTACCGGTCTGCCCGTTTCGAGCACCCGGTCACACAGCGGGCGATCGTTCGTGACGACGTAGTCGACCAGGCCCTCACGGGCGAGTTCGACCAGCGCGTCGTCGGCGTACGATTCCTCCGTATCGACCACGAGACAGCGATCGGTCGCCAGATCGTGGCCGACGGTGGCCGCAGTTCCCTCCGTGCCGCCCTTCTCAGAGAGCCGCCGGAGTTCTTCGACGACGGACTGGGGCGTCACCGACTCGAACGCGCCACAGAGCCGATCGAGTTCGTCGAACAGTCGCACGTCGAGTTCGACCGGCATCATCAGCGCGCTCGTGTCGAGGGCGACCCGCGTCGTCATTCGTCGACCCGTTACTCCTGAAGCGTGCCGAGACCGATCAGCCGCCATCGAGCGCCGATCCGGCGGTTGATCGCGATCTTTGCACCGGGTTCGGCACAGACGGGGCGTTTGAGTGTTACCTCACACTCCCCGCTTCGGGCGCTGGTGACCGCGCCGACGGTCGTCGACGTGCCGACGGTCATCATCAGCGGTTCGCCGGTGCTGATCTCGTCGATCGTCTCGCCGCCGTCCATCCCAACGACACGCTCTAGGAGGTCGACGCTCATCGTAAAGGACTCCCAGGTCTGCGGGAGCGATCCCGGCGGACCGGCGATCCGGCCGGCCAAGGCGTCGCCTTTGGTCAGCGCCGGATCCAGTCCGGTGCCGACGCCGAGCAGGCCACCCGGCGTGACGGTGTCTGCGGACTGGCCGCCGGCCTGCAGCGAGCGGATCGTCGTCTCGATCGGGACGAACTCGGTCTGGCCGCCCTCCTCTATCTGTCTGCCGGGTTTGACCTCGATCTCGTCGTCGACGTCAAGTTGGCCCTGGACGAGACTGCCGCCTAACACGCCGCCGGCCAGATCTGCAGCCGAGGTGCCGGGCTTGTTGATGTCGAAGCTCCGGGCGACGTGCATCCGCGGTTCGGCGTCGGGGTCGCGCTCGGGCGTTGGAATCTCCTCCTCGATGGCGTTGATCAGCAGGTCCAAGTTGACCTCCTGGCCGGCCGAGACGGGGACGACAGGGGCGTCCTCGGCGACGGTGCCCTCGACGAACTCCTGGATCTGCTCGTAGTTGTTGCGAGCGGTTTCGGGATCGACGAGGTCGACTTTGTTCTGGGCGATGACGATGTTCTCGATCCCGATGATATCGAGTGCCATCAGGTGCTCTTCGGTCTGGGGCTGGGGGACGGGCTCGTTGGCGCTCACGACGAGCACGGCGCCGTCCATCAGCGAGGCTCCAGAGAGCATCGTCGCCATCAGGGTCTCGTGACCCGGGGCGTCGACGAACGAGACGGTCCGCAGCGGCTCGCTTTCCGAGCCGTCCGGACACTCCTCCTCGACGGTGTAACATTCGGGTTCGTCCACGCCGGGACAGCGACGGAACGTCGCGTCGGCGTAGCCCAGCCTGATGGAGATCCCGCGTTTCATCTCCTCGGAGTGCTGGTCGGTCCACGAGCCGCTGAGTGCTTGCACCAGCGTCGTCTTGCCGTGGTCGACGTGACCGACGAGTCCGATGTTCACCTCCGGTTGTTGATTTCCTGCCATAAGACGGTACGTAATCTTGCGTATGGCTTCCGCCGTGCGATTGATAAACCTACTGTTCTGGGGGCGGTTTCGGTCCGCGAAACCGCCCCGTGTCGGTGGTTCTCAGGGATTCCGAACGGTCGGCTCGTCGCTGACCGACTCGGCTTCGGCCCGCAGACGGACACCGACGCGATCGAGAGTCAGACTCGACCACCGCGATCGGACCGCTTTTGGCGCCACCGACCCTGTCGTCGTCCGTGTCGGAGTTCGCGTTCGAACTGGAGCTGTGTGCCCACCTCGAGAGTCAGCGGGAGGGCATCCTCGCGCGCCAGCTCGGCGCGAGCGTCGCCCAGCCGGGCGGGCGGATTCTCGACGTGGTCTCCGTCGAGCCCGGCCCGGAGTTCGAAGACCGACTGGCGCTGACGAGCGAGACGATCCCCGACGCGGCGATCGAGTCGGCCGTCGGTCCGGGAACCGCCCGCTACTGGAAAGCGGCCTTCGACTGCCACCCCGAACGCGCCCGGGGTGCGGTCGAGCGCGCCGTCGAAATCGGCTTCTTCGAGCGCGAGCGTCGAAACGGACGCGACTACGTGAGGCAGGTCGCGCGCTACCCCGACTGGTACGGGCGTATCGTCGGCATCGAGAACAAGCCCGATCTGGGGCGACCAGGTGATCTGGAGGCCCAGCTCCGTACGGACGCGAGTCTCGGACTGGTCGACGAAATCGTTCTTGCGACCGAGAGCTACGTCACCCGCGCCCACCTGAACCGGATCCCGGACGCGGTCGGCGTCTGGCGCGTCCACCGAGAGGAGACACCAGCTGCCGGCGTCGAGATCGACGTGATCCGCGAGCCGACCCTGCTCTCGCCAGAGAACCCGGGTATCGAGCCCATCGCCTCCCACCCGGGCCGGACCGAGATCGACGTCATCTCGCCCGCCCGAAAGGCCCGCGCCCGACGGCGGCTCGCCGAGCGGGCCTACGGGAAAGGGTGGCGGACGTACGCATTCCCGGACTGTGGGGCCTGCGAACCGACCGGTGACGCCGGGAACGGTAGCTCGGGTGGCGATCGCGCGACGCTACCCCACTGCCGGTGGAACGGACGGATCGTCGACGCGAGTTCCGAGTGTGGTCCGTCGTGTCCGGGATACGAGCCCGAGCCAGCACCCGAGATCGATCTCGAGGCAGAGCGCGACCGGCGGACGCCGTGGCGACAGAATCCTGCCGGGAAACAGCGAGAGCAGTCGGGGCTGGATCGGTTCGGGTAGCGCATGGGGTCGACCGGGGAATCAGTCGGTACGGAATCACAGGAGATACTGCTCGCCGTCGACGGCCAGCGGCTCCTCGAACGCCTCGTCAGCCGGATAGTAGTGGGCGACGTGGACGAGTCGCGTCCGGTCGGCGTCTACCTCCTCGGCGAGCGCGAGCGCGCCCTCGCGAGTCATGTGTTTTGTGCCGAAGGTCCGCGGAACGCCCGTTTCGTCCTCGTGGCGACCGCCCAAAAAGTGGCGATCACAGAGGTGAGCCGGAACGATGGCGTCTGCCAGCAGCAGGTCGGGGTCGGCCAGTGCCGTCCGAGACGCCGCCGGGACGTTGTAGCTCGTATCGCCGGTGAGCGAGAGCTTCGCACCTGTCTCGGGATCGGAAACGGCGAGCCCATAACAGCAAAGTGGCGGGTGATCGACCGGAACCAGCGTCACGTCGAATCCGCAGATCCGGGTCGGTTCGAGGGGCGTCGTGGGGTGGACGGTTAGTGCATCGAGATAGTCGTAGTCAGTCGCCACCGTCTCGGCGACGCTCTGTCCGGTGATGGGATCGGTCTCGTCGGCCGCGTAGACGTCGAGGGCGTCACAGATCCGAAAGACGTTGCCGAGCCCGTCTAGATGATCGAAGTGGACGTGAGTCACAATTCCGGCGTCAGGGGTCGGGACGTTCTCCCGGAGGAACTGCGTGCGAAAGTCGGGGCTGAAGTCGATCAGGAGCGACTCGTCAGTTCGGTCGTTCTCGACGTGAACCGAGAAGCGAGTTCGCTCGACGCCGCGCTCGCGGGCGCCCTCGCAGGTCTCACAGTCACAGCCGACGGTCGGCGTTCCGGTCGTGTCGCCCGTCCCGAGCAGGGTGACGCGCATCGTCAGGGATCGGCGTCGGGGGCCCGTCTCGACGGACGGACGCGGCGGTGTTCGTCTACGACGTCGAACGCGGTCTGGTCCACGGCCATGCGTTCGGTATCGGGCGGGGGATCGAAAAGGGTGCTGTTCGCGCGGCTCCGAGACGGCGATCGGAAGCGGCTTAGTAGCCGGTCGGCAAACCGCCGGCCATGAACGGACGATATCCGGCCCGCGGGGCGAGAGGCAACTGCGGAGTCGACCGCGCGCTGGCCGCCGACCCCGAGGCCGACCCCGTCTCCGTGCTCGACCCGAGTTCGGGCGAGCGCGTGCTCGATCTGGGCTGTGGCGCCGGGCGGAACTCGCGCAAGATCGTCGACGCCGGCGCGACCGTCCTGGGCTTTGACGTCTCCAAAGAACTCATCGAGGAGGCCAGGCGGACCTGCCCCGAGGGGCGGTTCATTAGGGTCGACGAACTCTCGTTTCGCTACGAGCAGACCGTCGACGCCGTGTTCTCGGAGGGGGCACTACACTGGGTGCCAGAGAGTGAACACGACGCGGTCCTCGCCTCCATGCGGGAGTTGCTGGCCCCGACAGGGCGATTCGTCGCGGAGTTTCTCGACGCCGGCAGTGCTGCGAACGTGGTCGATGCCGTCGGCGAGGCGTGTCGCGAGCGCGGGTACGACGTCGACGCGCCGTGGTATCTCCCGACAGTCGGGGCGTACAGCACCCGGCTCGAGGCTGCGGGGTTCGAGGTTCGCCACGCGTCATTGTTCGACCGGATCATCGAGCTAGAGGGAGGAGAGGACGGATTGCGAAACTGGCTCGAACTGTTCGAGGATCGGTTACTGGCGACCGTTCCAGCGGCCGAGCGGGAAGCAGTCATCGCCGACGTCGAGGATCGGTTGCGCGAGGAGTGGTACCGGAACGGCGCGTGGATGACCCCGAACCGTCGGATTCGCGTCATCGCGGTTCCGACGCGGGAGAGAACGCAGTGACGGATCGGGAGACAGGAAACGTGACGAAGCTGACCATTAAGGGACTGGGATCGTGAGAGTCGCCAATGCAACGACGAACGTTCGTCGCAACGCTGAGCGCCCTGGCAGCGGGTACAGCTGGAATCGCGTCGGGCGACGCGGAGAACGAAGAGACGATCGCCCCACTCACCTCCCAGGCGGACGGCTCACACCATCCTGGCCCACCTCGCTTCCTGCACGCCGGCGAGGAGATCGCCGATCCGCTTGGCACGGTGGCCAACAGTCCGACGGAGAGTAGGGCCGGTAGACAGACGAGAGAGTCGAGTCGGCTATCCGCTCAGTGGTCGTGGTCGTGCGAGTGATCGTGTGAGTCACCGCTGCTCGCGCCACTGATGTCGCCGCCAGCGACGAGGGCGTCGTGGTCGCCTTCGATCATATCCATGTTCTTTAAGTTGTCTCGCTCCTCGAACTCGGCGACGGCGTCGAGGAGGTCCTGCTGAGTGAGCGTCCGACGGTTCTCTGTCAGGGCCTCGAGCACTGCCTCTCGAAGAACCATCCGAAGATCGCTGCCGGTGAGCCCGCTTGTCGCCTCTGCGACGACGTCGGGGTCGAACTCGTCGATGTCCATCGTCCGAGTGATGACCCGCAGGATGTCAGAGCGCATCCCGTAGTCGGGCTTGGGAAAGTTGATGATCTCGTCGAAGCGCCGCCAGGCGGCGGCATCCAGCTGATCGGGGTGGTTTGTCGCGCCGATCAGCAGAACGTCGTCCTGGATGAGCGAGATGTTGTCGACGGCCTTGAGGAGGGTGTTGACGGCTCGTTTCAGGGCAGCGTGTTCGTCGCTCCGGCGAGTCTTCGCGACGAAGTCGAACTCGTCGATAAAGAGGATACACGGCGAGAGACGCTTTGCAACCTCGAAGGTCTTGTCGACGTTCTTCGCGGTTTCGCCCAGATACTGGGAAGTGATCATCGAGAGCTTGACCTCGACGAACGGGAGGTCCATGTCGCGAGCCAGCGCCTGGGCCGTCGAGGTCTTCCCGGTTCCGGGTGGGCCGACGAACAGCAGCTTCCCGATCTCGCGCAGCCCGATGTCCGCGAGGTAGTCGCGGTGTTCGATCGCTTTCGCGATCTTGTCGATCTCGGCTTCTTGATCCTCGGTGAGGACGAGATCGTCGAGGGTGATGTCGACTTCCTCTGGCGCCCTGACATCGACCAGATCGAGCATCTCTTCGTCCTCCTCGTCGTCGAAGTACTCCGCGAGCAGCCCGTCGATCCAGATTCGGTCGGCCTGAATCGGTCGATTCTGCTCTCGTGCCGCCTCGTAGTCGACGTCGAAGGCGCCGTCGTCGGCAAAGTGCTTTGCCAGCGTGGGGTTCGCGAGCAGGCGCTCGTCGTCGGCACGGTCGGCAAACCACTGTTCGGCCAACTCCCGCTGGGTGAGCGAGATCGCCCCGGAGAAGTCGTCTCGGTCGGTAAACATCAGATCCGAGACGGCACTCCAGGGGTCGTCGACGCCGGTAGCTTGGCGGGTCGTGGTGGTAGTCGCCGAGAGGGGGCGTGAAATGCCTGCCCGCCGGCTACCGTCCCCGCCGTCGCCGGCCCAGAACACCTTTCTGATCTCGGGTGGCAAGTCGTTCTCGTCTAAGGACCGATCGTCGGAATACACGCTCGTCGTGAGGAGAAATTCGACGACGTCGAGCGCCGCAGTACTCATTCACCTCCCCTTTTCGCCACACGCTCTTAACGCCGTCGTCATGATCTGCATGGCGTTGTGGACGGGAGTGGGGTGCCAGTGCGGCCACCGTGGGAAAGCGGTACCGATGGCGTTTCTCGACGGAAGGAGAGGGCATATATAGGTAGTTATATACACAGTACATCTGAATAACATGTATGTCTTCGGAACACACGGATGAGAATCGCGTTCGTAACTATCGACGACGGTTCCTGCAAGGAATCGGCGCGGCCGGACTCACCGGACTTACTGCCGGTTGTCTCGGCGACGACAACGGTGACGACGACGGCGATGATACCGGTGACGACAGTGAAAACGGAAACGGTGCCCCAGCCAACTTCGAGGTAGATTCCCTCGAACCGGGGGACGAGACGGTGACCATCGGCGAGTCCGTCGACGTGAGTGCGACGATCGAGAACACCGGTGACGAGGAAGACGTCCAGACCGTGTCCCTCCTGGTCGACGGTGACGAGGTCGACGACGACGAGGTGGAACTCGGGGGCGGCGACGACGACGAGGTCGCGTTCACGGTCGGAACGATCGACTTCGACGAGGGCGAGTACGAGTACGAAATCACGACCGACGACGACAGCCAGAGCGCGATGCTGACCGTCGAACAGACGGATATTTCGACGCAGTTCTTCTCGTACAACGGTGCCGGGTTAGACACCGTCGAACTGATCTACGAATCGGGCGACCACGAGTACGACGCGATCGAACCCTTCGGCGGTCCAGGAAATCTCGGCGACGTCGACGACGTTCAGGAGGCACTCGACGAAACCGGACTTCGACTCGGGAGTTCGCACATCAACATCGATGAGGTCGAAGACGATCCAGGCGGGATGGCAGATATTTACGGCGACTTCGGCGAAATCGCGCTCATCGAGCCCTACTATCAGGGCGTCTGGGATTCGCGAGACGACGTGATCGAGTTCGCCGAGCGAGTCAACGACGTTGCCGACGAGATGGAAGAGCGTGGCCTCCAGTTTGGGTATCACAACCACGACTTCGAGTTCGTTGAGCTCGACGACGGGGAGATCGCCTACGACGTTTTCGCCGAACACGTCAACGAGAACGTCCACCTGCAACTAGACGTGGGCTGGGTGGTCGTCGGCGGCGCCGATCCGGTTGCGGTAATCGAGCGCTACCCCGAGAAGATCAAGTCGATTCACATGAAAGACATGACCGAGGACGGTGACTTCGTCGAGATCGGCGAGGGTGCCGTCGACATGCAGGGTGTCGCCGACGCTGCCAGAGAAGTTGCCGGCGTCGACTACCTCGTCTACGAGTACGACAACGCTCCTGAACCTCTCGAGTCTCTCGAGTTCGGAGCCGAGTACCTCCAGAGTCTCTGAGCGCGCCCGACGGAATTGTCGACAGAACACGCACTCTTCTCGAGGAATGCGATCGCTGGCTGGAAATCACACGGAGGAATCACAGCGTAACAGGCGATGGAAACAGTACGCGAGAGTCAGTGATGGGTGTGACTGGTAGAATACACATTATAAAGTATAATTCCCAGAAATAGTACTATCAAGAGAGACCCGCCGATAGTAAACATGTATTGACGCGGTCACTCCGGCCTGTAATGCCATCATACCGGGAATTATACACTGCAGTAAATGCCACCGTTAATTATATACGTGCTGTGTCGCTGATTCACACGTATGTCTTCGGAACACAAGGGCCGTGGTAAGATAAATGATACTTTAAACGAACATCGTCGGCGATTTCTTCAGGGCGTTGGGGCAACAGGAGTCGCTGGAATTACTGCCGGCTGTATCGGTGACGGGGACGACGATCCCAACGGCGAGGATGACGATACGGAACCAACACCGACCGAAGACGCCGAGTTTCAGATCAGCGATCTGGCTCCTGGTGAAACGAGCGTCACCGTCGGCGAGACGGTCGAGGTAAGCGCCACGATAACGAACGCGGGCGAGGAAGAAGACACGCAGGCGATCGCGCTGACGGTCGACGGTGACGAACACGATTCCGTCGAAGTAACGCTCGGCGAGGGCGAAGACGAGAGCGTCACCTTCGACGAGATCGAGACGGCCGATCTCTCTCCGGACGACTACGAGTACGAGGTTAGCAGCGACGACGACAGCGCCTCCGCGACGCTGACCGTCGAGGGCGTCGATCTCGTCTCTCTGTTCTCGTTCGACGCGGACGAGATTACCGTTCTGCCAGGGGCGAACACAGTATCGGGAACGGTCGAAAACACGCTCGACGTCGGTGTCGAATCCGGAGAATTATCCGGGTCTCTTCCTGATGGGTGGGAACTCGAATCTGAAAGCGGCACGAGCTTCGATCTCGCATCGGGCGACTCTCAGGAGGTCGAGTGGGAGATTTCGATTCCTGGCGACGCCGAGGGCGAATACGAACTCTCCGTCGAGGAATCGTATAGTGCGGCAGGCAGCGACGACAGCTTCACCACGAGTATCGACGTCGTCGTCGTCGAACCGCTCGGCGCACCGTGGGGACTCAACAGCGGTAACGAAGACGGGGACTTCGATCCCGTCGAAGTCGACGACCTCGTCTTCGACGACGAGATTCCGGACTCGGTCACCGTTCTTGGAGGCCTGAACTCTGCCGCACGCGACCCGGCCGACGTCGAAAACACCGACCACGACGACATCTATCTGACCGAGCACTGGGGTGGAGACCTCGGCTACGATGTTCCGGTCGGCGAGGGCGTCTACGACGTCACGCTTCATTTCGCAGAAACCTGGTTCGGTGAGGACGGTGGAAGTGGAGAGGGCGGCGACGGCTCACGCGTCTTCGACGTCTCGATCAACGGGGAGGAGGTCCTCTCGGAGTTCGATCCCCACGCGGAAGCCGGCGGCGCGTATATCGCCGCGCCCCAGACGTTCACTGTCGCAGCGACAGACGGCTGGATCACCATCGAATCCGAAACCCACGAAGACAACACGCTGTTCAACGGAGTCGAGATTCGACCAGCTGAAGATCTCGCCGCGGCACCGTTCGGCATCGACTCCGGTGGTGAAGACGTCGACGAGAGCGTCGAAATCGACGGGCTCGAGTTCACGAACGTCGAGGAGTCAGATGTCGTCACCGCCTACGGCAACCCGGACGCAAGCGCGACCGGAACCGCCGTCGGCACGTTCACCTCGGACGAGCCGGTCGAGGGTACCGACCACGATCTTCTCTACCAGACCGAGCACCACGGCGGGGACCTGAGCTACGACGTCTTCATCGAGAACGGCGTCTACGAAGTGACGCTTCACTTCGCCGAGACGAACGACGCGCTCACTGGAGACGCCCGACTGTTCAACGTCTCCGTACAAGACGACGAGGTGCTCTCGGAGTACGCGATCGCCGCCGAGGTCGGCATCAACGTCGCGACGACCGAAGTCGCGGTGCCGGTCGAAGTGACCAATAACGTCCTCACGGTCGCCTCCGAGACCTTAGACGACAACTCGAAGTTCAGTGGCATCGAGATTCGAGAGTTCGACGGTGAGGTTCCGGACGACGCTGTCGGCCACTGGTCGTTCGACACTGATGGCGTTGACGACGACACCGTCATCGACCAGACCGGAAACGGCCACGACGGCACGATCCAGGGCGGCGTAAGCCCCGGCGTGACCTCCCCGACCGGCGCCGGCGCCACGTTCGACGGCGAGGAAGGGTCGACGGTCATGATCCCCGACGACGACGAGATCGACCCGAGTGAGTTCACCGTCTCCGTGTGGGCTCGGACCGATGAGTCCGGCTTCTGGTCGGCGCTCGTCGGGAAGGACGGCTCGTACTGGTGTGGTACTCTGGACGACACGGCGATCCCACGCCTCGACGCCCACGACGATACAGGCGTAGACGGAGACATCACCGCCGAGACCGCCATCGACGATGGCGAGTGGCACCACGTCGTCTACCGACACGGTCCGTCAGAAGACGAGTCGACGGTCCACGTCGACGGCGAACTCGAAGGCCGAATCGAGGATGTCACCGAATCCGAGCCGTCCGACATGGACCTCGCAATCGGGTCGAAGTCCGACGTCGCCGACTGGTTCGAAGGCGACCTCTCCGAGATTCGCCTCTACGACCGGCCACTCGGCGATGGCGAGATCGCCAGCCTCTACATGGAAGGCGAAGGGCCAGACGCGATCACCGCGCCGTACGGATTCAGCGCCGGCGGCTACCCCGACGATCACGACGTAGATGCAAACTCCGATGTGCCGGTCGTCATCGACGGCCTCGAGTTCCCCGGAGAAGCGGACGCGTCGGACATCGAGCACGTGCACGTAACCCACGACGAGGACCACTGGTTCAACGACGAAGACTGGTTCAGTCCGCCCGCCGGCTCCGCCGGAACCGACGCGGAGATTGGCGAGACGGAGTACGACGCGCTCTACCAGACCGAGTTCTGGGGGCCCGACGTCAGCTTCGACTTCACCATCGAAGACGGCGTCTACGACGTGACGCTGCACTTCTCCGAGCAGACCCAGGACGCCGAAGGCGACCGCGTCTTCGACGTCGCCGTGCAGGGCGAGGAAGTCCTTTCGGAGTTCGACATCTACGCCGAAGCTGGTGGGATGAACACCGCCGTCACCCACACCGTCGAAGAGGTCGAAGTGACAGACGGCTCGCTACAGATCGACACGACGACTCACGAGGACGCGACGTCGATCTCGGGAATCGAGATTCGCGAGGCTGACGACGTCGATCCGGATCCATCGATCCACTTCCCGACCTACGACTTCCTCGACCTCGATGAGCTGTTCGAGGACGACGACGAGATCGACGATATCGAGGAACTGCTCGAACTCCTCGACCGACTCGACATCGATCTGGTGGAGCTGCTCGAGGAACTCGACGTCGAAGACGAGTTCATCGAGATGCTCCTCGACATGGACTTCGAGGAACTGCTCAGCGACTTCGCCGACGGCGACGTCGACTCTGTCGAGCCGTACCTCGTCGCCATCGAGGAGCTGTTAGTCGAGTTCGACACCGAACTCGAGCCGGTGATCGCCGATCTCGCGGCGGCAATCGAGGAACTCGGTCTCGACATGCGCGCCGTCTACGTGAGCATGGATGCGCTCGACGCGGACCTCGACGCGATCGTCGAGTTGCTGGTCGAGTTCGGTCAGCCGATGATCGTCGAGGCCTTCGAGAGCCCCGAGGTCTGGTCCGACCCCGACTCGATCGCACAGTTCGCCGAGGACTTATCCGAACTGGAAGCCGAGCTGGCGGAGCTCGGCCTCGAGTTCGGCTACTACCTCTCGGACGACTCGTTCGAAGAAATCGACGGTACGGCAGGCTACGAACTGCTCGTCGACCACCTCGAGGGCGACGTCAAACTACAACTCGACGTCGCAGCAGCCCTCGAAGGGGATCTCGACGTGATCGCGCTCATAGAAGAGCTCGACGAACTGGGCGGTCAGCTCGACGCACTCGACATGTCCGGGCTCTCGGCCGACACCGACGACGCGGAGATCGTCGCGGCCGCCAAAGACGCAGGTGCCGAGCACATCGTCTACGGCTACGACGACGTCGAAAAGCTCGAGTAAGCACCGAAGAAACGACGGCGTAAGCGACACTCATCTCTTTTCTCTTTGCTCCCCGATCGACGAGCGGAGAGTTCGACGCGATCAGACCAGAGCGAACAGCGACGACACCGACCAGCGCAATACCTTTCCACTATGGCTACACAGACTGGGGTATGAACGTGCTGTTGGGCATCGAGGGCAGCGACGAATCCGAGAAGACGCTCCGGCGGACGATCGACCGGACGCTCGAGGCAGGCGACGACCTCACCGTCGCGATAATCGACAAAGAGAGCGACGATCGATCGGTCGAAGAGACACGCGAGCACGCAAAGGCGCTGCTCGCAGACGCCGGTATCGACGCGGCAGTCGAAACGCTCGACGGAGATCCCGGCAGCGCGCTGGTCGAGTACGCAGAGCGAGGCGAGTTCGACCAGCTAGTACTGGGCGGCGGGACGATCAGCCCGATGGGAAAGATCCGCCTGGGACCGATCACCGAGTTTGTCCTGTTGAACACCACGACGACGGTAACGCTGGTTCGATAGTATGAGTCGAACGCGATACTACCCCGACGATCTGACCGGGCCGTTTCCCGTGCCGCCGGCAACGGTCGACGACCGGGACGGGCGTGCAATCGAGCTACGGGCAGACACGAGTGGCGATGAGGACGCGTTGCTGGCATCGCTGGTCGACATGTACGTCCAGTTCGATCCGAGCGACCGGGCTCAGGGGATCCCCCCGACCGGACCCGAGCGCATCGAGACGTGGTTGGAACCGCTCGTCTACGACGGCGTAAACGTCCTCGCCTGCCACGAGGACGAGGTCGTCGGCCACGCGACGCTCGTCCCCGATACGGACGATCCGGGGGAAGTCGAGGCCGTCAACGAAATCGAGTGGGAGCTTGCGATTTTCGTCCTGCAAGCCTACCAGCAGGCAGGGATCGGAACAGCGCTACTGAAACACCTGCTGGGACACGCGAGTGAGTGCGGTATCGATCGGGTCTGGCTCACCGTCGAACGGTGGAACGGACCGGCAATCGCGCTCTACGAGCGGGTTGGATTCGAGACGACCGGCGCCGAACGGTTCGAACAGGAGATGGCGATCCGACTGGCGTGAGGACGTGGCCGACGGGAAGCACCCGCGGCGTCTCTCACACCGAGAGGACGGGCTGGCTGGCGTACGAGAGGACGTACTCTGCGGCCTTCTCGAGGACGTCCGCTTCCGTGTCGGTAATCGGCTCCCGTGGGACGACGATGAAGTCGGCGCCGATCGCGTCTGCAGCGTCGAGGACGACACTCCCCGGGTGTAACGTCTTCTGAGTTCTGGAAAAGCCGTAGTCGATCGACGTCGAAACGGGCACGTCAGCCGCCTCGGCGAACGCCCCGACAGATTCGAGAAACTCGTGCGTCGAATCGGCAACGTCCTCGTCGGCGACCGTTCCGGCGTCCATACCGCGGACGACGCCCTGCCCGAGAACGTAGAGGGCGTGGACGGTCGCGTCGTAGCGTTCGGCGACGGCGACGGCGTACTCGACGGCGATCTCGGACTCGTCGCTACCGTCGACGGGAACGAGAACTGTCTCGACCGTGACGGCATCGCTGGCTGCCATGGCAGGCCGTACGAACCCGGAAGGCAAAAAGTCACCTTCCGCGGCGTGTGGGTAGGTCGTGTGGCCGTGGTATTGTGGGTGGGTCGTGTGCCGCAGCGTGTGTGAGCGTTTATTGGGACGCGGGCGTAACCGTGGCGTATGTTCGATACGGTCGTCGTCGCAACCGACGGGTCCGAGAGCGTACAGCGGGCAGTCGACGTCGGCATCGACGTCGCAGCCCGGTTCGACGCAGACGTCCACGCGCTCTCGGTCATCGACGCAAGAGAGGTCGACGCCTCACCCGAGCAGCTTCGAGACGAACTGCAGACCGCTCTGGAAACCCATGCCGACGCAGCCCTCGCGACCGTCACTGAGCGGACAGAGCGCGAACTCACGACTGCCGTCAGGGACGGACAGCCCGCCCGCGAGATCTGTGACTACGCCAGGGACGTCGACGCCGACCTGATCGTCACCGGGACGCGGGGCCGGCACGGCGAGAACCGCCTCCTCCTGGGAAGCGTCGCCGAACGCGTTGTTCGGACCTCGCCGGTGCCCGTTCTCACCGTCCGACAGTTGACACAGCCCGTACAGTAGTCTCGGAAAGAGGAGACGAACCCACACTCGGCGTACCGCTATCTTCCGTTCTGGCCGCGATCCCGCGGCTCGGAGACCGGCGCTTTCTTGCGGCCCCGTCTCGCAGGAGAGCTATGGACGACGATCTCATCGATAGCGGGGAGCTACCGATCGCCCGGAAGTCGGTCCTTCCCGGCACCGGATTCTTCTTGCCCGACCGCGTCGAGGACGACCTAGCGGAGGAAGCGGCGATGGCCGCTCTGGAGGGAGCGACGGTCGCCGTCGTAGCCGACACCGACGCTGACGGACTCGGCTGTGTTGCACTGCTCCGAGAGGCCTACGACGACGTACAGGCGATACCCGAACCTGACGAGACGGTAGCTGGCGACGAGGATGCGCCAGCCGACGAGGAATCGACAGGGGACGACACAGCGGTAGCGGGGACGGAGGAACCGCTCGAGATACCGGAGCCGACACCCCATCGCGTTGCGCTGCTCCCAGCCAGTCCCCACGATCTCGAAGAATCGCTCGAGTACGTCGCCGAGTACGGCGAGGAAGGACTCGACTGCTACGTCTGTGACCTCTGTCCCGACCGATACGAGTACGTCGACGAAGAGTTGGAGGCGGCCCTCGAGACGGCGTCAGAAGTGAACTGGTACGATCACCACCAGTGGGACGACGACGTCGCCGCAGCCGTCCGCGACGCCGGGGTCGAACTCGTCGTCGGCGACTCCGAGGAGGAGTGCAGCACCGACGTGACGCTGCGCTCGCTCGACTACGAGTTCGGCGAGCACCACGAGGAACTCGCCGCCGTCACGCGAGATCACGATCTCTGGCTGCGCGAGGATCCACGAAGCGACGATCTGGCGGATTACGCCTACTGGACCGATCCGGCGGAGTACGTCGAGGTCGTCCGGGAGTACGGTGCCGCTCTCCCCGAATGGGTCCAGGAGTTCATCACCGAACGCCGGGTCGAGAAGGAGGCGCTGATCGATCAGGCCGTCGCCCGCGCGGAACTGCGTGAGATCGGCGACTACACCGTCGGCGTCACCTACGGCCGGTGCTCGCAAAACGAGGTCGCCGAAGCGATGCGCGAACAGGGCGCCGACGCCTCGGTGATCGTCAAGCCCGCCGGCTCCGCGTCGATCCGCGGGACCGACGCGTTCGAGCGCTGTCACGAGGTCGCTGGTCTGGTAAACGGCGGCGGCCACCCCAAGGCAGCGGGCTGCAAGCCCGACATCTACGACGACATGCTCGACTACGCGACCCACTGGACGACCCGCGGCGCGGTCACGAAGCGGGTGATCATCGAGGCGTTCCGAACGGTCGTCGCGGAGGAAGAGGACGGCGACGACTGACCGAAGACCCGAGAGCCATCGTTCCTAGAGACAGTCATCTCTGCCGTAATTATTAATACAACAGATAATGTGGCCACTAGCGTTCGCCAGGCGCTATAACCAATAATAAGGCGGCCAAGACGTCCGCCTGGCAGAACATCAGCTAGCGATACCACGACGATGACCGACGAAAACCGATCAGCGACGACAGAGGTACAGACTCCGACTACCGGCCCGACCGCGAACCGACGGCGAGTGCTGCAGGGCGTCGCCGCGCTCGGGGTGAGCGGCGGACTGCTCGGCACTGGGGCTGCTCAGCGCGGCGGCGCTGACCAGTCACGGGGGCGAACAGAGACGCCAATCGCGATCCAGCTGTGGACGATCCAGGCGCTCGGGCTGTCGACGGCCGAGGAGATCCGGGCGGTCGCCGGCGCGGGGTACGACGCCGTCGAACCCTACACCATCGACGACCCGGACGAAGTCGAGAAGGCGCTCGACGAAACCGGACTCGACGTCGCCGGCGCGCACGTCGGGCTGGGTGCGCTCGAAGACGACTTCGAGGCGACCGTCGACCGGCACACCCAGGTCGGCGTCGAGACGTTTACCGTCCCTTCGGCGCCCGGCGAACTGTTCGACAGCGAGGAGGGCGTCCGCGAGCTCGCGAGCCGGTTCAACGAACTTGCCGACAAACTCGCAGAACGGGGCCTGGAGTTCGGCTTCCACAATCACCACACCGAGTTCGTCGACCTGGGCGATCGGACGGCGTTCGACCTCTTAGTCGAGGAGACCACCGACGACGTCCGCTTCCAGATCGAACCCCTCGCCGCAGTGGGCGGCGAGAACCCCGTATCGCTGATCTCGAAGATCGGCGAGCGGGTCGACTCAATTCACATGCGGGACCTGCACAAGAACGTGCCCGCAGAGGAGGCGGCCTACGACGTCGACGGCACCACGTGGGACTTCGCCGAAATCGGCGACGGCGACATGCCGATGAACGGTATCGCCACCACGGCACAGGCCCGCGCCGACGTCGACTGGCTGATCTACGAGCACAACCCGGTCGATCCGGAGTCGTCGATCGAGGCCGGCGCCGAGGTGCTCTCGACGCTGAACAGCGTCGGCGGCGGCCCGAAGCGGTAATTCCGCGTACCAGCGTAGCTAAAGCGTGCGTTTCACCTTGCGGGATTCTTTTGCCAAACGTCGGTGAGAACCGGCCATGGAGCTCTCCAGACGAACGGCCATGGCGACGACGGGTGCAGCGCTTGCGGGCGGTGCCCTCTGGTACGCGATGAGCGGAGCGGAGGCGGAGCCCGCAGTAGAGCCGATCCCGGGGATTACGGCGGCGTCAGACGCCGCGGAGGCGGCAGTCGACGCTGTCGTCGAGGGGAACGTCGAGTTCGGCGTCGAACTGTTGAACCAACTCGTCGACGACGATCCGAACGAGAACCTCGTCGCCTCGCCGGCCAGCGTCGGTCTCGCACTCGGGATGACCCACGCCGGTGCTCAGGGCGAAACCGAGGCGCAGATCGCCGACGCGATGCGATTTCCCGACGATCAGGACGACCTGCACCCGGCACACCAGCACCTCCAGTACGAGCTGAACCAGCGCGCCGAGACCGCAGCCGAGGAAGACGCCACGTTCGAGCTGGCGGTCGCGAACGCGGTCTGGGGGCTCGAAGAGTACCCCTACAGCGAGGCGTACCTCGACCTGCTCGAGGAGCGCTACGGTGCGGAACTCGACGAACTCGACTTCGCTGGCGATTCGGAGGGCGCACGCGAGGAGATCAACGACTGGGTTGCCGAGCGCACGAACGACCACATCGACGAGCTGTTTCCGGCGGGCGCGTTCGATCAGTACACGCGGCTCGTCCTGACGAACGCGGTCTACCTGCTCGCCGACTGGCACCATCAGTTCGACGAGGGAGACACGCGAGACGAGCCGTTCACGACGCTCGACGGGGAGGAACGAGACGTTCCACTGATGCGCCAGACGCAGACGTTCCCGTACGCCGAGGTCGACGGCCACCAGGCGATTGAGCTTCCCTACATCGGCGAGGAGGTGAGTATGCTCGTACTCTTGCCCGCGGAAGGCGAGTTCGAATCGTTCGAAGCGGATCTGGACGCCGACCAACTGGGGACGTTCACGGAGTCGCTTTCGGAGGGGGAAGGACAGATCGTCCTCCCGCGATTCGAGTTCGACGTCGCGTTCAGTCTGAACGGCGTGCTCGCGGATCTGGGAATGCCCGGTGCGTTCGAGCCAGACGAGGCGAACTTCGACGGGATGACCGACGGGGACAACAACCTGTTCGTCGGCGAAGTCGTCCACGAGGCGTACGTCGCCGTCGACGAGGAGGGGACGGAGGCCGCGGCCGCGACCGGCGTCGAGATGGTCGAGGACTCGGGGCCCGCACTGGCGTTCGACATGATCGTTGATCGGCCGTTTCTCTTCCTGATTCGTGACCGTGAGACCGGTGCGGTGTTGTTCTTAGGGCGTGTCGTCGACCCGAAGGAGTGACGCTACCGTCGAATCACGAAGACTGCGATACCTACGAGAAGCAGACCGATCCCCCACCAGACGGAGTCCCCCGGAAGAACCGTGAGGACGAGCGTGACGATTCCGGAAGTGATCAGCGACCAGCCGAAGGTAGTGCGAGCGGACATAATCGCGTGTACTCTGGGAAGTCGGTTGTGTGTACTGCATGCGAGGGAAACGAGGCCAAAACGTGCCTCCGGGGGAGCGGACAGAAGTCCTAGAGAGGGCAAAACGAATCGTTACGTCGTCGACGCATCCTCTCGGTCGGTGGTCGGTAAGAAGCGATCGCGCCACGTCCCCGTTGTTCCAGGAGCGTCACCGCCCTCCTCTGCTCGACGTTCGAACGCGCGGAACTCGTCCGAATTCTCTCGCAGCTTCTGTTCCCACTCGCCGTCGGGCGTCTCACTCTCGGTTTCGTTGAGGAAGATGGTGAGAACGAGCGCGGTCAGCCACGACTTGACGATTCCGAAGTGAACGACGAACAGGAGCGCAAGGATTCCCGTAACAAGCAGGATTAATCCCACGTCTGAAACGCCCCCTGCGAACGCTTCGAGCTGCGAGACGACAGCGTCTTGGCCGCCGAGGGCGGCGAGAAGTTCCTCGTGAAAGACGGCTGCGAGAACGAACGGCCCGTAGGCGATCGTCGCGACGATCGACGCAGAGAGCAAAATCGGCTTCCACGTCTTCGCGTAGAGGACAACGCCATCTTTGGCCGGTTTCCAGTTGTTCTCGTGGTCGCTGCGGAAGATGTGGGACATCACCGCCTTATCCACGTAGCCGATCGTGATGTTGAGTGCTAGTTTTACGATCTGGGCGATCCCCTCGATCGCGTTCGACTGCTTGCTCCCGCTCGAGCCCGGAACGCTTGAGGTGGCCGTGTTCACCATCGCATCGATGAGCCTGTTGAGTTGCTTCAACAGCCGCTTGATCGCCCGGTCGATGACGAACAGGACAGAGACGCTAGCGAAATTTGCTCGCACCTGGGATGTTCCGTATCCGAACTGGTTCTCCAGCGTCTCACCGTCTTCGATGACCGCTGTGAGCGCCGCGACGTGCGTCGCTTCGATCAGGTACAGCAGGTACGGTTGCACGAAGAAAAAAAAAAAGGAGAGCCACGAGGAACAGGCCCAGTACAACAGCGGCGATCCCCGCCCCGGTTCCGGCCACGCTGGCGATCCAGATGCCGGCGAGAATCAGTACGACGATACCAGCCGAAAACGCCAGCGCGAGCCCCATCCGCAACAGCACGAACGGGTACGTCTTCAGCAAGGCGCTGGTCGCCTCGCGGAAGTAGAGAGTCATACGCAGAGCCTTGTCAACAAAGCGTATTGAAACCACGGAGGTCGTTTCTCGGTCAGAAACGGTCGATCTAAACGAGTGTAGTCCGATCCCACCACGAATCGCCTCACTGCCGCGACGCGAAATACCGCATCACGAGCTGGAGGACGTGGACGAAGACACCGGCGACGGCGATGTAGACGCCGATCGTCTGAAGCGCGACGGACATGTTTCGCTTATCTCGCAGGCGCCATATCTCCCAGCCGAGCCGGAGGAGGAATCCGAGGAAGATCAGGACGAACCCGAGGAGGAGCACGGGCGCGACGAACGTGCCGACGGCGATCGCGACCACGCCGCCGATAAAGGAGAAATTGGCGTACGTCCCCCAGCTCTCGAAGCTCTTCTGACGCGCGTAGACGTAGCCGGAGATGGCTGCGGTCATCAGGGCGACGACGACCGCGGTGATCGCGAGGATCGCGAGCACGGCGTCCGTCGGCGCGAAGCGAAGCACCCCAGCACCGAAGATGCCAAAGGCGAGCTGGAGGATCACCATCCCTGCCAGTGCAATACCCATATCGCCGCCCTCGACACCACGTTCGGCGATCAGTTCGCCCCCCATGATCGCCGCCCCGTAGACGAGCACGCCGAGGATGGGGACCGCGAAGAGGTAGTCGTTGACGACGGCCAGGGGCGTGTCGACGAAAACGTACATAAGGAGGACGTTGATCGCCATCAGGACGCTTGCGCCGCCGATCACCCGCGCCTCCCGACTTGAGATGCCGAAGCCGCGGTCGGTCTCGTGTGGCGTTTCGAAGGAGCTCATTGGCAGGCACTACCCGGGAGAGGGCCAAAAGGCTTCGCTCGGCGGATTGGAATCGACGTAAGCTTCAACGTGGCCCTTCAGACGACCCACCGATCCGAGTAGGCCTCGTCGCAGGCACACTTCGCGTATGCGTGGATTACGTCGCCCTCGGCGTAGATACCGCCGACCTCCTCGTTTTGCTCCTCGGCGAACGCGAAAATGTACTGGACGTCGTGGTCGTCACCGTCCTCGGCGACCGGACACTCGCCACCCGTGAGATCGGCGTCGATCTCGCCTTCAGTCGCCATCGCTGTCTTCGCAAAGTCCATGGCGTCGGTTCCCGTCGCGGCCCGGAACGCGTTCCGGCCGCGCTCGCCGTCGACGACGATCAGCGTGCCGCCGTCGACGGCGGTGCCAAACGAGTCGAGACGGTCGTCAGAGACGTACGACGTGGCGAGAAAGAGGGCAACGTCTTCGGGACGCTCGCCCGCCAGAAACCCATCGCGTGCATCGGTCATAGGGCTCAATTGTGTCTGCAGACGAAAAAGGACGGCTATCGGCGACGCTCGACTCGTCCGGTAGTCTGGTCTCGGTAGCAGACAGCAAGACAGCCAGCGTTCGAGACCGAACGGTTAGACGTCGTCGAGATTCTTCGCGATCGAGGCGAGGCTGTCGTCGGGCGCCTCGGCGGCGTCGTAGTAGATCGTCTCGCCGGGTGCGCGGAGCCCGTAGTAGAACTCGGGCTCGACGACGTCGACCAGAACCGAGCCACCGGTTCGAACGTCGTGCTCGTCGATCCACGAGGGGAGGCGATCGACGCCGTCGCGGGGATCGCGAGCGCCGTCTGGCGTCTCGTAGACGCCCGAAATCGAGAGATTATCGCCGGTGAGCGCGCGTTCGACGTGGGCAAACCGCTCGCTACCGTCCACGTCGACTCGAACCACCTCACCGGCCGGAAACGCGTCCCGGTCGTCGGCTGGAACGTCGATCCGGACGCCGGTCGTCGTCTCCGAGAGCGTCGCTCGAACGGTGTCGATCGACGGGTGGTCGCTCGAGAGCCGGTCTGCCATAGAAGGGGACGTTACTCGTCGTCCTCGGAGAGCAGGTCGGCGACGTCCTCGTCACCGTGCTCGACGATCGTCGCGTTTACCTGCGCGGTGTTGTCTGCGACCTCGCTGCCCCGAACCGTGATACGCCGTCGCTCACCCTCGCGCTGAGGGTGGTAGCCGGTCTGGCGCTCGTTCATCAGCACTTCCTTCAGATTCGAGCCGGCGACCGACTCGTTGAACGGACGACCTGCCTCGTCGGAGCCGCCGGTGATCTCGAGGGTGTAGCCGTCGAGTCCGAGCGTGCTACCGTCGACCTCGTCGCCGATCGACTTGCCGAGGAATCGGTTCGCGTCCTGTCCTTCCGCCTCGAGCTGGTGGGCCAGCCCGGACTCGGGGTCGCCAACGACCACAGTGAAACGTGCCATACCGGACGGAAAACGGCCTGCAGTCAAAAATACGTCGATCGATCGGCGGACGTGGACGTCGAAATTCCTAAGGCGAACTCGTCGAAATCCTCGCGTATGGAACTGCAGACGTTCGTGCTCGCGACGGCAGTCGCCCACGTCGGGCTCGCGATTTTCGTCACAGCTCACGCCTTTCTCACTGACCGCGAGCCCGGAAACTGGCCCTATATCACGCTCGCACTCGGACTGGCCGGGGTAGCTGGCTACTTCTTTTACGACCGCGACGCAGGACCGCTGTGAGGGAGAGAACATGCATTCGGCGTCCTCAAATGCACGAACGAGTCGGCACTACCGCTGACGATTGCATCCGTCGGTCGTGAATTCACGACCGTCTTGCCAGAACCCGGTTCAGGCCAGGAAGACGTGTCGCGGTCGGTCGGCCAAAACGTCCCGGCCCCACTCGACGGTGTCTGAGAAGGCGTCGCTGCGGAAGAACGCCATCGCGTCCTCGCGGGAGTCCCAGCGACTGGCGATGAACGTATCGTTCTCGTCCTCGCGGTTTTCGAGCAGGTCGGTCTGGCGGTGGCCGTCCATTCCCGAAAGCGCCTCGCCGACCTCGGCGAACGTCTCGACGAAGTCCGCCCGGTAGTCGGGCTTGATCGTGTAGAACATCCCCATCGTGCCCCAGGAGTCGTCCTCGTCGTCACCTGCCTGGCGGACCACGTCGGGCAGATCCGCGAGGAATCCGGCGGCCGTATTGGCGGCTCGGTCGGTCTCCCAGAGGCTGACGACGGCGGTTTCGGCGTCGTCTCGGCTCACCTCGCTCGGTTCGTACACGGCGGTCTTGACGTGCGTGTCGTAGTGATCGAAGTTCGCGCGCAGGCCGTCGACCTCCTCGAAGAGTTCGTCGGGGTCGGCCGCCGAGTAGAGGACGACAGCGTGGACGTCCTCGCCGTGGGGCTGGCCCGCGTAGACGCCCAGTTCGTCGAGTTCACTGCGGACGCGCTCGTCGTCCGAGTCCGCGTGCGAACCCCCGGAGCCGTGGTGGCCGTCCGAGTCGCCGTGGCCGTGATCGTTTCCGTGGCCGTCGGCACCACCGTGGTGGTGGTCCGAGCCGTGTGGGTCTCCCCCAGTATCGTGCGGGTGCCCGCTGGCACTGTCTGAGTGTCCACCGGAACTGTGTGGATGGCCGGTATGCGGGTCGTCACCCTCCTGTGGAACCGGCTCGCCCGCGAGGAACGCCCCAAGATCAGACGGAGCGATTCGACGGGCCGAAAGGAAGCGGCCGAACTCGGCAAAGCGCGAGCTCGAGGGGTCGAAACGCATCTCGGTGAGCAGCTCCTTCACGTCGGTCGGATCGTCGGCAAAGAGGGTGACGCCCCACTCGAAGTCGTCGAGGCCGGTGCTGCCGGAGATAATCTGCGTGACGCGACCGGCGTAGTTCCGGCCGATGTCGCCGTGTGAGGAGAGGTGCTCGGCGCGCTCGTCGAATGGGAGTTCGTACCAGTTGTGGTCGGGGCCGCGGCGTTTGTCCATCGGGTAGAAGCTGGCGAACTCGGCGTCGGGAATTTCGGGAGTGAGTCGGGACTCGATGTATCGCTTCGTCCCCGTATCTTCGATCTCGCCGTCTTCCTCGAAGTATTCCTGGGACATGTAGCCCGAGACTTCGGTGACGGAGAGATACGAGTCCGCACGCTCGGTGAACTCGGCGAGGGCAGTGCTCTCGAACCGGCGCTCCAAGGTGTCGAGGTCGGCGAGCGTCGGTCGCAGATGCAAGACGAGGAGATCCGCCTTGTGTCCGAGCACCGAAAAAACCGCGGAGTCGCCCTCCTCGGCGTCGGTGACGGCAGCCACGTCCGCGAGGTAGTCACGGCCCTCGGCGACCGCCCGCGAGCGTCGGCGCTCGGGGGCGTCGCGCCAGGCGTCCCAGTCGATCGAGCGGAAATCGTGAAGGACGTACCAGCCCTCCTCAGTCTGTGGCGGTCGGCGTCGTTCCATACCGGCGAGTTGGGGGGCGAAGCGCTAAGAAGGACCGGGTTTCGATCGCCGTCAGCACCGACGGTTCAGACGGCGTCCGCCCATCCACAGCTCAGGCGAGCAGTCCGGGACCGAACAGCATCGCGAGGAAGCTCACGAGCATCGTGATTCCGACCGTCGTCGTGATCGTCCGCACCATCCCGCGGGTGGCCCCACCGGGGAGCCGGGAGAGCACCGCCTCGGTGCTGGTCCGGAGGATGTGCCCCCCATCCAGGGGGAACGCCGGGATGCAGTTGAAAAAGCCCAGTTGGACGTTGATCCAGCCGGTCCAGAACAGCAGGTTCGCGATGAGAAAGACCGGTCCATCGCCGAGTGCGGCGAGCGAGCCCTGCACCTCGTAGAAGTTCTCGACGCCACCGGTGAAGCCGGCGAAGTTGAACGGGAGGAGGCCGATGAAGCCGATAAGCGGCAAGAACAGTACGAGGACGATCTGCCCGAAGAACGAGTCAGTCATCCCGCCGAACCCACCGTCGTCACCCCCGCCGAGGATGGCCAGATACTCCTCGGCCGGGTAGAGCTGGACGCCGAGATCAGAGAGCGCCAGCCCGGAGACCTCTTCGACAGTCTCGATGCCCAGGAAGCCGATGTCTTCGGAGGGGTGCTCGCCGAGGGTGACCTCGTACTCCTCGCGTTCGTCGTCGACGTACGCGGCGACCGTAACCGTCTGGCCGGGCTCGGTTCCGTCGAGCGCCTCAGAGAGGTCGGCACCCGACTGGATGCGCTGGTCGTCTATCGCAGTGATCACGACGACGTCACCGGCCGGCGCGCCGGCCGCCGCCAGCGGCTCGTCGGGGGCGACGCCGACGGAGGCGCCGATCGGAATCTCGCGAGTGATCTCTTCGCCGTCCTCGCGTTCGACAGTAAGGGTCGCCACCTCGTCGTCGCCGACGGCGTCGAAGAAGGCGGCCTCCGTCGAGACCGGCTCGTCGTCGACGGCGACGATCCTGTCACCGACGTGCAGATCCGTCGGTCCGTTCTCGATCGCGACGGTGACCAGCAGCGACCGCTCGACGGTGACGGTCCGGTCGCCGTCGAGTTCGACCTCGATCGTCTCGGCGTCGATTTCGGCGAGGCGCTCGTCTAACTCGTCGTTCGACTCGATCGCCTGCCCGTCGATCGCGGTGATCCGTTCGTTGGCGCCGATATCGGCGTCTTCGGCAGGCGAGCCGGGTGCAACGCCGGCGACGCCTGCACCCGGGGCGACGGCGATCGCACCCGCAATCGGACCGAACAGCAGCGCGAAGGCGATGATCGTAATCGCGAAGTTGTTCATCACACCGGCGGCGAACATCCGCGTCTGACCGCCGCGGCTCGCCTCTCGGCTGTCATCGGGGTCTGGCTGGACGAACGCGCCGATCGGAAGCACTGCGAGCATCGCGACGCCCATCGACTCGATATCGATGTCCTCAACTCGGCAGAGCAGGCCGTGACCGCCCTCGTGGACCACGAGTCCGACCAACAGTCCAAAGACGATTCCGGGCGCGGCCGACAGCGGGAGGAAGTCGTTGACGCCGGGGATGACCAGCACGTTCCGAGGCTGTTGGACCGGCGAGGTCGGCTGAGGCGAGGTGAGCGCCCCGATCGCCGCGAACAGCAGGAAAACGAACATGCTGATCATGACAACGATGGCGATTCCGACGCCGAGGTTGGCCCAGGCACGCCAGAAGCGCGTCGGGCCGGAGAGCCAATCTAAAAACGCTCGACCACGGGTCGTATGGATCGTCAGAATCGGGCCTTGCGTACCGACGTACGACGGGAGCAGACCGCGATTTCGAAGGACGATGATTCCGAGCCAGTAGACGGCGAGGCCAAAGAGAACCCAGCCGAGAACGCCGGACGTCAGCGTCTCGAGGAAGGCAGGTGCGACGAGGAAGCCGGAGTCCATCAGTACACTCTCGGGGAGGCGTTCTCAAATGGCTTTTGTCCGCAATCGGGTCTCGAAAAACAGAGAGTCGGCGATGGCTAGCTATCCGGACAGCTACCGCTCGCGACGCAGCCGCGCGACGACGAACGCCCGGTCGACCTTCGCGAGGAAAGGGCCGAGCTTCGGCCCCTGGCTCTCGTCGAAGAAGAGGCGGTAGCCCGCGGCGAAGAAGTCGCCGACGTCGACGTCGTGGCGACGTGCGGCGTCGTAGATCTCGCCCTGAATCTCCTCGGGGCCGGCCCCGGACTCCACGACGTCGGCGAGGTCCGCGAGGGCGGCCTCGGTCGACTCGTCGAACTCGTGCTCCGGGATGTCGGACCGCTTGAGTTCGTAGTCGAACTCGTTTTCGGTTCGGCGGGCCCAGGTTCTGGCTCGCTCGACGCGTTCGAGGGCGGCCTCGACGGCCCACTCGGGGGCGTCCTCGGGAATGTGGCCTTCGCGGCGAGCAATCTCCTCGCGCAGGTCTGGATCGTCTGTCATCCCGAGCACCGCGGCGAACGTGTAGGGGAGGCGAATCCGTTCCTCGCGGGGCTCTTCGACGAGGAAGGGATAGACGCGCTCTGCGAAGGCAGTCTCGTCCTCGTCGGCGTCGATCTCGCCGAAGTAGATCGCCTCGAGCCGGTCGAACTCGTCGACGAGCTGGTCTAGACGCTCGATGCTGAAGTTCCGTGCTCGCGAGGGGTCCTTCGCGAAGAAGTACCGGAGTACTTCCGGCTCGAGCAGTTCTAAGACGTCCGAGACGAGGATGACGTTCCCCTCGGAGGACGAAAATGGCTCCCCGTCGAGGGTGAACCACTCGTACACCATCGGGACCGGGGGCTCGATTCCGAGGACGTTGCGCGCGACGTCCTGGCCGCTTGGCCAGGATCCCTCAGCGTGGTCCTTGCCGAAGGGTTCGAAGTCGACGCCGAGGGTCTGCCACTGGCCGGGCCACTCGAAGCGCCAGGGGAGTTTCCCCTCGCGGATCGTCGCAGTTCCCTCGTGGCCACAGCCATCGATGGTGCGGTCGCCGGCGTCCATGTCGGTACAGCGGTAGTCGACGGTGGGGAGCGAAGCGTCGTCAGCTCCGACACTGCCGGCGGTGTCGCCACCCTCCAGATCGACGCCAGTGACGGTCTCGGTAAGCTTGCCACAGTTCTCGCAGATCGGGTTGAACGGGACGTACTCCTCGTCGACCTTGTCCTGGTACGCCGAGAGGACTTCGCGCGCGAGATCCCGATTCTCGAGGACGTGGCGGGAAACCGCGTCGAACGTGCCGTCTTCGTAGAGATCCGTGTTGGAGAGCAGATCGATCGGAACGTCGACGGCGTCGGCGCTGTCCTCGATGATCGTCGAGAAGTGCTCCCCGTAGGAGTCACAGCAGCCAAAGGGGTCCGGAATGTCGGTGTAGGGGGCGCCCAGGTTGCGTCCGAGTGCGCCCGCGTCAACGTCGCCTAAATCGACCAGTTCGCCGTCGAGATCACAGAGCGTCCGGGGAAGCTTCCGCAGTGGATCGCGGTCGTCCGCGGTGAACACCTGGCGAACCTCGTGACCGCGCTCGCGAAGCACCTCGGCGACGAAGTACGTCCGGAGGAGTTCGTTGACGTTCCCCAGGTGGGGGACGCCCGACGGCGAGATACCGCCTTTGACGACGATCGGCTCGTCGGAGTCGGCTTCCGCGTCGGCATCGTCGGACGCACCGACGCGGTCCTCGACGGCGTCTGCGACCTCGTCGGCCCAGAACGCGTGGTGTGCGTCGTCGTCCGCCTGGAGAGCGTAGGGGCTCGCCTCGTCGGTCATTCTGCAGCCCAGTAGGTCGGCTCGTCGCCGGCGCGCTCGGGGATGACGTCGGTGCCCTCATGGTCGCCACGCCGGACAGCGCGGGCGATTCGGTCGGGGTCGGTTCCGTCCAAGACGATGGTCCGCATCCCCGACCGTTCGATGATCTTCGCTGCGAGCAGGTCGACCGGTGCGGAGGCACCGGCGTTCATCTCCAGCCCCGCGATGACGTCGACGAGCTCGCTGGCGGTGAGTTCGTCGTACTTCTGGGCGTCCTCGGTCTCGTTGGGGTCGTCGCTGTAGACGCCGGGGACGCTCGTCGCGTAGACGAGCAAGTCGGCATCGACGTACTCTGCGAGGGCGGCGCTGACGGCGTCGGTCGTCTGGGCCGGCGCGACGCCACCCATCACGGAGACGTTGCCGTTCTCGATGGAGCGACGGGCCTCCTCGTAGTCGTCCGCGGGTGCGGTGACCGATTGCTCGCCGAGCGCAGCGATGAGCAGTCGGGCGTTGAGTCGCGTGACGTCGATACCGAGTTGGTCGAGTTCGATCTCGTTCGCGCCGAGGTCGCGGGCGGCCGAAATGTACTCCCGGGCGACGCCGCCGCCCCCGACGACGGCGCCGACCTGACAGCCCTCCGCGAGCAGCTCCTCTAAAATGGTCGCGTATGGTGCGATTCGATTGCTCCCCGGATCAGGGACGAGAACACTCCCACCGATTGAAACGACGACGTTCATACTATCGCGGAGTAGCCGGGATGTCGCCTTAAGAATTATTAACCCCGGATCCGGCGCAGTGACCAGCTACTAGGCCGCGATAGCAACGCCTCCAGAAGCGGACGGGCGACAGCTACAAACCGGAACACGCCCATATCTGCGGTATGTACGTCCTCGGTATCCACGGAGCGGGGAACGCTCCAGTACACGCCGCCGTCGTCGATCGAGTCGTCGAGACGCTGTCTCAGGCGGGCCGGGTCGGTGTCATCCGGTACGACGCGACGATCGCCGATGGAACCGCCAGTACGGTGACGACAGGCGGCGACGTAAGCTACGAACTCGGCGCCGACGGCGACTGGGTCGCCAACGGAACCGGTATGGACGTCGACGACGCGCTGGAGGCGCTGGCGCCCGACTACGACTACGCGGTCGTCGTCGGCGTTGACGGGTTAGAGTATCCGTCGCTGGTCGTCGGGAGAGACGAACGAGACCGGGAGGGTCCCGTCCTCGCAGCCGTCGACAGGCCGAGCGGGTTAGCGGAGGTGGATCTCGTCTCGAAACTCGAATCGACGGAGCCATACGAGACGCTCGAATCGCTGATCGCGGCCATCGAAGACGAGCCAGGCGCAGCGCAATCGGGTGCGATCGCGACGTTCACCGGGCGCGTTCGCGCAAAAGACGGTCCGAACGACGAACGAACCGAGTTTCTGGAGTTCGAGACCTACGAGGGCGTCGCCGAGGCTCGCATGGACGCGATCCGGTCGGATCTAGAGGCGCGCGAGGGCGTTCACGCGGTGGCGCTTCACCACCGAACCGGCGTCGTCGCCGCGGGAGAGGACATCGTCTTCGTCGTCGTGCTCGCGGGACACCGCGAAGAGGCGTTTCGAACGGTCGAAGACGGCATCAACCGGCTGAAAGACGAGGTGCCACTGTTCAAAAAGGAGGTCACGGTCGACGAAGAGTTCTGGGTCCACCAGCGGTGATGACGCGCCAGCGAGTCGACAGCCAACTGGGTGTGTCACCGATGGATTTGACCGCCCAGAGACTGTTTCTGTCGAGGCCCTGACTGTTCCAGAGAGGAGTGTAGAGAAGCGGTTATAAAACCTCTAACTACATCTAAGACAGTTGTGAACGATTCGGTGGCACTCAGCAAACGGTCGAATTACTGGAAATACCGTGAAGGGACACGAAACACCACGAAGCGTCATCCTATTATATAGTCAGCTGTCGGAAAGGGGTGGATGTCGATGAGCACGACAGCCCAACCCTCCACGGAAAGCAAAGAACACCGTCTGAAGAGCTACCTCCGTACTCGCGCCGAAGAGGGCGAGTTATACTTCAAAGGGAAGTTCATCGCGGACGATGTCGGTTTGTCGCCGAAGGAAATCGGCGCGCTGATGAACAAACTCTCACAGTCCATGTCCGATCTCGAGATCGAGAAGTGGTCGTACACGAGCGCGACGACCTGGCGCGTCGCCCCCGCCTGAGCGCTCATCGACGCGGAACCGACCTGCGTGCCATACGTGTCGGAGCGTTCCAAATCGCTATCCGACACACCCCGTTTTTCCGCGTTGTTGTCCGAAAGCGACAGCGCCGGTCGCGATAGTGTCCGATCAGCCGTGTGTGTAGCCCCGATCTGGGAGTTTCTCACCATCCATCCTGATTCCGGTTTCGACGACTGTTCCAATCGGCGTCAGCGAGGTCGGACACGCGTCACGGGCTGCTGACAGGGATTGCGCTGGAACGGTACAGACCAGTTCGAAGTCCTCCCCGAAGGTGATCGCACGGTCGAGTACCTGCTCGTCAGCCTCGGAGAGTGCGTCGGCGACCGGGACGGCGGCCGAGTCGATCTCGACGCCACACCCCGACGCTTCCGAAAGCTGGTGGAGCGAGCGCACCAGCCCGTCGCTCGAGTCCATCATCGCGCTGGCGTGGGGAGCGAGGGCTCGGCCGGCCGCGACACGCGGCTCGAACCGAAAGAGTTCGTTCGCACGCTCTGCCAACGCCGTATCGTCGGTTTCACGAGCACGAGAGAAGAGATCGAGTGCAGCGGCGCTTCGCCCGAGCGTTCCCGTCACACAGATACGGTGGCCGGGAGCGGCACCATCTCGGAAGACCGGCCGATCGGTTCGACCGATTGCCGTCGTGACCACGGTGAACTCGTCGTGGGTGTCGAGATCGCCGCCGACGTAGGCGGCGTCGACCAGTTCGCAGACGTCTCGGGCACCTCGAACGAACGCGAGTACCTCCTCGCGGTCGAACTCGGGCGCGGCGTAGGCCGCGACCGCCGCGGTAGCCTCGGCACCCATCGCGGCGACATCCGAGAGGGAGGCACCGACCGCGCGCCAGCCGGCGGTGTAGCGGGTCGTTCCCGGCGGGAAATCCGTCGTCTCGTGGAGCATGTCGGTCGTCACCACGAGATCGTCGACGATCGCAGCGTCGTCGCCCACCGGGTCGAGTTCGGCTGCGAGCACCCCCAGGGCGTCGCGCTCGTCGAAGTCCATGCGCCCTCGTTACGACTGCAAGGCGAAAAACCGCCCGACCGGCGCCGGCGCCCGATCCGGCGGTGAGCGCAAGCGGCTTCTCGCGGGCGCTCTCGACAACGATGGCCTTAAATGCCGCCGCAGGGAACGATTCCCCAATGGCTACGATGTACGACGTCCCGGCGGACGCGCTGATCGACGCGCTCGCCGCCGACCTCGAGGACCGGCTCGACGAACCAGACTGGGCGCAGTTCGCAAAGAGCGGTGTCGACCGCGAGCTCCCGCCGACCCAGGAAGACTTCTGGGCGACCCGCGCGGCGAGTCTGCTGCGGAAGGTTGCCGACAACGGCCCCATCGGTGTCGAGCGCCTCGCCACCGAGTACGGCGGCGGCAAGAGTGGCTCGACCCGCTACCGAGTCGCTCCGGACAAGCGAGCCGACGGCTCCCGGAACCTGATCCGAACGATCCTCCAGCAGCTAGAGGACGAAGACTTAGTCGAGACGGCCGACGGCGAGGGGCGGCGTATCACCGCCGAGGGCCGCAGCCTTCTCGACGAGACCGCAGGCGAGGTCTTAGAAGAGCTCGACCGACCGGAACTCGAGCGCTACGCGTAATTCAGCCCCGTCCGTAATCATTTTCCGCTCCCCTGCGTAACGGTCAGGTATAGCTATGAGTGGCTCACCAGACGACGAGAAACTCGAGGAGCTCCGACAGAAGAAACTGGAGCAACTCCAGGAGCGCGCCGAGTCACCACAGGACGAGGGCGCTCAGGAGGCCGCCCAGCAGCAAGCTGAGGCCCAGAAGCAGGCCCTGCTCCGCCAGCACCTGACCGACGACGCCCGCAAGCGACTCAACACGGTCAAGATGAGCAAGCCGGAGTTCGGCGAGCAGGTCGAACAGCAGGTCGTCGCGCTGGCCCGCAGCGGTCGGATCCAGGGAACGATCGACGATGCGAAGATGAAGCAGCTGCTCCAGGAACTCAAACCCGAGTCCAAGAGCTTCGACATCAAGCGGCGCTGATGCGGCTCGGACTGCTCTACAGCGGCGGAAAGGACTCGACGCTCGCGGCGCTGCTGCTCGAGCGCTTCTACGACGTCACCCTCGTGACGGCGCACTTCGGCGTCACCGACGACTGGAAACACGCCAGAGAGACCGCCATATCTGCCGGTTTCGCGTTCGACCGCCTCGAACTCGACCCGGCAGTCGCTCGCGAGGCAGCCGAGCAGATTCGGACGGACGGCTACCCCCGAAATGGTGTCCAGCAGGTTCACCTCCACGCCCTAGAGCGGGTCGCCGAGGCGGGGTACGACGCGGTCGCCGACGGCACCCGTCGCGACGACCGCGTTCCGTCGGTCTCGCGAGCCCAGGCCCAGAGCTTAGAGGACCGCCACGGCATCGAGTACATCGCCCCGCTGTCGGGATTCGGCCGGGGAGCGGTCGACCGGCTCGTCGAGCGCACCCTCGACGTGACTGTCGGCCCAAGCGAGGAGATCACGCGGGCCGACTACGAGGCCGAGATTCGGTCGATCATCGCCGCCGAGGACGGCCCGGAGGCGATCGGGGATCTGTTCCCCGACCACGAACAGACGCACGTGACCGGCGTCAGACGGAGCTGAATCGGGAAACGACCGCCGCCACAGCGTCCCGTCCGCGAACGAAAGGTTAGAAGGTCGCCCTCGCCGAATCACCGGTCATGTACGACGGCATCAAGGGCTTTCCCGACTTCTACCCCGGCGAGATGGCTGCCAGACGGCAGACCATCGATAGCTTGGAAGACACCGCCCGCAGCTACGGCTTCCGCGAGATCGGCACGCCCGCGCTCGAACGCGCCGAGATGTGGACGGACAAGAGCGGCGACGATATCGTCGACGAACTGTACGCCTTCGAGGACCAGGGCGGGCGCCACGTGACGCTGACCCCGGAGCTGACGCCGACGGTCGCCCGGATGGTCGTCGCGAAACAGCAGGCGCTCTCGAAGCCGATCAAGTGGTTCTCGACGCGGTCGTTCTGGCGCTACGAGCAGGTCCAGCAGGGCCGCCAGCGCGAGTTCTACCAGACCAACGTCGACATCTTCGGCTCGAGCGAACCCGAGGCCGACGCCGAGATCCTCGCCTGGGCCGCCGACGCCCTCACCGGGCTGGGACTCACCGGCGAGCACTTCGAGTTCCGGATCTCCCATCGGGACATCTTGGGGGGCGTGCTCGAAACCTACGACGAAGATATCGAGATCGACGAGGCCATCCGCGCGGTCGACAAATCGGACAAACTCGAGACTGCGGAGTACCACGACGACCTCGTCGCGGCCGGGCTCACCTACGAGCAGGCCGCCGAGTTCGACGAGCTGATCGCCGGCGGCGAGTTAGACGACGTGGTCGCGTTCGCCGAGAACGAGCGCGTCACCGACGCCGTCGAGAACCTCCAGGCCGTCTTAGACGCCGCCGCGGACTTCGGTGCCCGCGAGTACTGTACGATCTCCCTCGAGACGGCCCGTGGACTGGACTACTACACCGGCGTCGTCTTCGAGTGCTTCGATTCGGCGGGCGAAGTCTCGCGGTCGATCTTCGGCGGCGGACGCTACGACGACTTGATCGAGAGCTTCGGCGGCCAGCCGACGCCCGCCGTCGGCGTCGCGCCCGGCCACGCGACTCTCCCCCTGCTGTGCCAGCGCGCCGGCGTCTGGCCCGCCGAGGAGGTCACCACGGACTACTACGTCCTCCAGGTCGGCGACACCCGCCCCGAGGCCGCCCGGATCGCCCGCGATCTGCGCGAGCGAGGTCACGTCGTCGAATCCGACGTCGCGGGCCGGTCGTTCGGCGCGCAGCTGAACTACGCCGACTCGATCAACGCCGAGACGGTCGTCATCGCCGGCGAACAAGACTTAGCGAACGACGAGGTGACCATAAAGGACATGGAAAGCGGTGACCAGACGCAGGTGCCAGTTGGGGAGTTCCCCGGAGACATAGAGCAGCCGACGATCGCGGACTTCGAGTAGCAAGAGAGCGAGTCAGCGCTGTCGGTCGGTCAGTCGTCGAACTCCTCAACGTACGCGAGGCGGAGATACAGGTCGTCGTACGCGACGAACGCCGGACCGTCAGCGTCGGTCTGGATCGCCTCCCACTGCGTCTCCAGTTCCTCTCGCTCCTCGCTTCCGTACAACACGGGGTCGCTGACGACGGTGTCGCCGTCCGAAACGTCGTCGCGGTCATCGATTCGGTGTAGCAACGCGTCGAGCGGTTCGAACCCGTCGAGGACGTCGTGGTCGGGCGGGTAAGTCTCCCCCTCCGGAGACGCCGTGAACACCTCTGCGCGAACGTACACTCGGTCCGGTGTTCGACCTCCGTCGTCGGAATCGCTGTCTTCAGTATCGTCCGAGTTGGACTGGTCGGCATCGAGACAGCCGGTCACGGCTGCAGGGAGGGCGAGTCCGGCCGTGCCGATGAGCGTCCGTCGATCCATACGATTTGTATCCACACCATCAGGTAAGTGCCTTCTCCAGACGCAGTCCTCGGCGGCGCTCTCCGGATAAATTCTCGGCGGGAGGCGGTATTAACTGTCCCAACGGTGTAGGGCGCTCGATGGCCGACACCTCCTCGAAAGACGACGCCCGTCCAAACGTGCTGTTCGTCCTCACCGATCAGGAGCGCTACGACTGCACCGCCCCCGACGGGCCGCCGGTCGAGACGCCCACGATGGATCGGCTCTCCGCCGAGGGGATGCGCTTTTCGCGGGCGGTGACGCCGATCAGTATCTGTACGAGCGCGCGGGCCTCGCTGCTGACGGGCCTGTTTCCTCATGCCCACGGGATGCTCAACAACAGCCACGAGGCGGACGCGATCCGGCCGAACCTGTCTCCGGAGCTGCCGACGTTCTCCAAGGTGCTTTCGGAGGCGGGCTACGAGCTGACCTACACCGGCAAGTGGCACGTCGGCCGCGACCAGACGCCCGAAGAGTTCGGCTTCTCGTATCTCGGCGGCAGCGACACACACCACGACGACATCGACGAGGCGTTCCGGGAGTATCGCGAGGAGCTCGGCGTTCATCCCGACGAGATCGATCTCGCAGACGAGATCTACACCGACGGCGACCCCGAGACGGGGACGCTGGTAGCCGCCGAGACGCCCGTCGACGTCGAGGAGACCAGAGCGTACTTCCTCGCCGAACGGACGGTCGACGCGATCGAAGCCCATGCAGAAGGGGGCGACGGTTCGGGAACCGGCGGCGAGGTGGCCGCGGGCGACGGCGGCGGCGCGGCCGCTGGCGGCGGCCAGCCCTTCTTCCACCGGGCAGACTTCTACGGTCCTCACCACCCCTACGTCGTCCCCGAACCCTACGCCTCGATGTACGACCCCGACGAGATCGGTCCCTGGGAGAGCTACGCCGAGACGTTCGACGGAAAGCCCCGCGTCCACGAGGCGTTTCTCTCCTACCGCAGCGTCGAGGGCTTCGACTGGGACACCTGGTCCGAGGCGGTCGCGAAGTACTGGGGATTCGTCTCCCTGATCGACGACCAGCTCGGGCGCATTCTGGATGCGTTGGAGCGGACCGGGCTCGCTGAGGAGACCGTCGTTGTCCACGCTGCCGATCACGGCGACTTCGCGGGGGCCCACCGCCAGTTCAACAAAGGGCCGCTGATGTACGACGACACCTATCGGATCCCGCTGCAGGTCCGCTGGCCCGGCGTCGTCGAACCCGGAACCGTTTGCGAAGCGCCGGTGCACCTCCACGACCTGGCGCCGACCTTCCTCGAGATCGGCGGGTCGGAGGTGCCGGCGTCGTTCCAGACGCGGAGCCTTCGCCCACTATTGGAGAACAGCGGCGAAGCGCCCGCAGACTGGCCGGAAAGCACGTTCTCGCAGTACCACGGCGAGGAGTTCGGGCTCTACACCCAACGGATGGTCCGCACCGAACGGTACAAGTTCGTCTACAACGGCCCCGACGTGAACGAGCTGTACGATCTCGAGCGCGATCCCGCGGAGCTACAGAACCTGGTCGACCACCCCGAGTACGAGGGCGTCCGCCGGGAGCTACAGGACCAACTCGTCGAGTGGATGGAGACCACGGACGATCCGAACCGGAAGTGGGTGCCGGGAACGTTCGACTGAGCCGACGCCGAGCGTGTTCCAAAGCGACGGCAAACTCGCCGTCAGAAAACTGGCGACGCCGCAGTCGGGCGACGAGCGATTCCGGCTGGTCGGTCAGGCGGCGATCGATTCCGGCCGGTCAATCAGGCTGCAATCGACTCGAGCCGATCGAACGGAACTGCGACCGACTCGCCCGGCCGATCCCGGTCGTCGAACGCTTCGGGTCGAACAATGGGAGCGAGAGCTTCGAGCGTCTCGACGAGACGCGGGCCAGGCCGGTTCAGGTACTGATCGCCGTCCATCGCCCAAACGCGACCGTTCCGAACCGCAGCGAGGTCGTCCCACCCCTCGCGATCCGTCAGGTCGGACCGATTGTCGGCCGTCTGCTCGAGGTCGAACCCACAGGGAGCGACGACAATTATCTCAGGATCGTAGGCGCGAATCTCGTCCCACTCGCGCGGACGGGAGCGCTCGCCGACGCCCACAGGGTACTCTCCGCCGGCCGCCTCGACCAACTCTGCAGTCCAGTGGCCAGCGAGCATGACGGGGTCGGTCCAGTCGAAGATCGCGACACGGGGACGAGATCCATCGAGATCCCCCGTCTGCTCACGGATCGCGTCGATTCGACCACTCAGTTCGTTCCGAAGCGTGGCCGCCCGCTCCTCACGGCCGATCGCCGCGCCAATCTGTGAGACGTCGTCGAGGACGTCCGTAACGGTGTGGGGATCGGTTGTGAGAAGTTCGGGATCGGCAGTGATCTCGGAGAGAGCGTCGGCGACGACGACCTCGTCGACTGCACAGACGTCACACAGTCCCTGGGTAACGACGATGTCGGGATCGATCGCGTCGAGCGTTTCGACATCAACGTCGTAGACGCCCGAGTTGTCGTCGGCTTCCGCATCGGTCGATCCGCCTCCCGACACGACCTCGAGAACCTGCCCGTCGATCTCCGCGCTCGAGGCGTCGGCGTCGATCCGAGATCGAGTAATTGCGGGAGCCAACACCGCTTTCGGCGGGTGATCGCACTCGTGGGAGACGCCGACTGGGTCGACTCCCAGCGCGGCGACGATTTCCGTCGCGGAAGGCAGCGTCGTGACGACTCGCATAGATGGGGATAGGGGCGGGCGGGACAAAAGTGGCTCCGTCGACAGCGGTGGTCAGTTGGGTTCGATCAGTGCACTCCGCTCTCGGATCACTCGTCGTCCGGGTCGAACTCGTCGGTGTCGAGCTCCGAGCCGCCGACCGCGACGCTCCCATCGTCGATCTCGATAACGGTTCCCTCCGCAGTTCCACCGCCGCGCTCTGGGGCGTCGACCGGACCGAACGGTCCGCCCTCAATCATCCGATCGGCGGCCGCGCCGGCCTCGCGATTGACCTCCCAGGCGAAGCGCACGACGGCCTCGAGATCGGTTCCGACGGCTTGCGCGTCGGGATTCGTCGTCAGGGTAGCGAGACTCCGTGCGCCCTCGGGATGAAGGTACTGGAGGGGATGATCGGCGGGAACCTCGCGGAGATCGACCTCGAACGACCAGAGTGTCGGGAGGACGTGGAGGGCGTACCCCTGTGGTTTCGGTGCGCGCCTCGCAGCGGCGCTCAACGCGACGGTCGCGGCGGTGTTTTTCGCGTCGGTTTCGTAGTAGACGCCGGGGAAGCCGGGAATCGAGAGGCGCATACCACACCCAGTCAGCCACAGCCCGAGAGTGCTGACCCGGCATATCCAAGGACGGCTGCTCGAAGAGACCGACAGCTGCCTGGAGTGTGGGGAAATACATATAGTACTGGGCTGACCTTTCTGGACCGATGGTCCACTCCGCCCTCCCCTCCATCTCGACAGAGCGCATTCACGCGTATCTGCGCAACTGCGTGCGGATCGATACGCGGACGCTGGCAGTCTTTCGGGTGTTTTTGGGGCTGCTCATCGTCGCGGACATGCTGCTTCGGTCGCGAAACTTCTCGTTTTACTACACCGACGACGGGCTCGTGCCACAGGAGCTGGCGACGTCGGTCACCTCCGAGGGCGCCTTCTCGTTTTACTTTATGACCTCGAATCCGGACCTGCTGGCGGCGTTGTTCGTGATTCAGGCGCTGATCGCGGTCCAGTTGATCGTCGGCTACCGGACCCGGCTCGCGACGATCCTCTCCTTTCTGTTCGTCATTTCGCTCGACCACCACAACCCGCTGGTGACGAGCTACGCCGACATCATCTTCCGACTGCTGTTGTTCTGGGCGATGTTCCTCCCCCTCGGCGAGCGCTGGTCGATAGACGCGGTCCACCGCGACCGGGCGCCGCGGGCATCCGTCGCGAGCATCGCGTCGTTCCTGATTCTCGGGCAGATGGTCTTCATGTACGTCGTCAACGCCTTGCACAAGGTCCAGTCGTCGCTGTGGAGAGAGGGCGACGCCGCCCCCCTGGTGCTCGGCTTGGACGAGATGACCTACCTCATCGGAGACATCGTCAGAGAGTTCTCCGTGCTGTTGCAAATCGGCGGGCTAACCTGGCTCTACTTACTCTCGTTGTCGTGGCTCATGTTCTTCCTCCGCGGACGCCCGCGGATGCTGTTCGCGGGGATGTTAATGGCCGGCCACGCCTCGTTCGCGCTCACGGTCCGGATCGGGGCGTTCTCCTACGTCTGTATCACCGGCCTGACGCTGTTCCTCCAGGCGCAGTTCTGGGACGACCTCTCGACGGTGGCCAACCGGGTGGGGCTGCTGGGCTCGCGACTCGCGGCGCTCCCGGATCGGCTGGCCCGGGTTGCTGGATACGTCCCCGACATCCGTATCGACTCACCGCGGATCAGGAAGGGGCGCGAGGAGTTACACACCGTCGCGATCATCCTCGTCGTCGCCTCGATGGTCCTCTTTTCGACGATTACGTTCCTCCAGTTCGCGGGTGCGATTCAGGGCGAGTTGGGCCCCGAACAGGAGATCGAAAACGTCGCCCAGAGCTTCTCGGCCGACCAGCCCGAGTGGGGCGTCTTCGCGCCGACGCCGCGAACGACGGACCGGTACTACGTCTTCGCCGCCGTCGACGAGGACGGCGAGTACTACGATGTCTACAACGACCGAGAGTTGCGCTATGACAGACCACACGAGGAGTTACAGAAGCAACACGGGACCTACCGGGAGCGCTTTTTTATGAACAGCGTCCGGCGCGGCTCGGGGTCGGATCCACACATTCGTGAACTCGTCGCAGACGACATCTGCACGACGTGGGACGACGAGCGCGACATTACCCTCACCCACATCAACATGTACGAGATCACCGAGGACGTGACCCACGACACGGTGCAGGCCCACGAGGACCGCGACCAGGAGTGGAACCGCTTCTACCACCACGGCTGTGACGACCGGAATCCGACGATCATCCAGCCGCCCGAGGACTTCCCGCGAGCAGACTAACCGAACCGCCGTCGCTGGACCGTTTCTTCGTCGCGAGACTGCCAGAAGCACAACACTGATTGGGCCAAGTGTCGTTGATTCGGCAATGGCCGAAGACGTCTCGGCGGAGCATCCGGTCGTCCTGTTCGACGGGGTCTGTAACCTCTGTACCGGCTCCGTCCAGTTTCTTATCGAGCGCGATCCCGAGGGCGTCTTCCGATTCGCGCCACTGCAGTCGTCGGTCGCCGAGGAGCTCCTCGAAGACACCGACGTCGACCCCGACGATCTCGACTCCGTCGTCGTGATCGACGACGGGCGGGTGTACGAGAAGTCAGACGCCGTCCTCCGCGTCGCGGCCTATCTCGGCGGGATCTACCGGCTGTTGCCGCCGTTTCGGTTCCTCCCCACGCGCCTTCGTAATCTCGTCTACGACTTCGTCGCCGCTCGACGGTACGGCTGGTTCGGGAAAAAAGACCAGTGTATGATGCCGACACCGGAGCTCCAGTCGCGGTTTCTGGCAGGCGGCCCCGGGCCGGATTCCTCGGAAGTACAGGAGACCTGAGGGGCGAGTCCGAACCGGGCCCGCGGAACCTGTCAACGAAGTTTTTTGTCAGTAGAGAGTGTGGTATCCGTATCCCATGAACAGACGGTCCCTGCTTGCGGCGAGTGGCACGAGCGTCCTCCTCGGTGTGAGCGGCTGTCTCGACGAACTCGACAGCGGAGACGAAAACGAAACCGACGACGATGGATCCGAGGGCGAGGTCCCAGGCTGCCTCCAGAAGGAGTCGTGGCCCGATGGGGGCGGAGAGATCGAGGATCCGCCATCGGAATCGATCGCCGGGCGCCGCGACTGTACGAACGCGGACCGACCGGAGCCGACGGGAGATGTGTGCACCGAACACGAGATCACGTTCGGCGACGGGACCGAAACGTTCCGAAGCGAGGGTGTCGAACCGTACCCCGACCCACCGGAAGAGTTCACCGAGGAAGCGGTGCGATCGTTCGTCTCCGACTACGAGCAGGCGTACAGACAGAACGGGGCAGTCGAGAGGCTCGAGGATCGATTGCTCGGATTTAGCGTCTCGGTCGAAGACGATGCCACGCAGACGCTCGAGGCGGACGATGACATCGACCGAATTCGTATCGAGTACACCGTGGGTTCGAGCATCGTCGATCGCGACGGAGCGGGCACTGTAGAATCCGACCCGTACGGAGACGCCGCCGTGTACGGAGTCGACGAAACGGGTGTCGTTCGCGCAGAGGCCGAGTACTACCAGACCGACGATGACGACGAGGAAGAGACGCCGGACCCTGTCGAAGAGGGCGACTTGCTCGAGTGCTTCTGAACGGCAGCTTCGCGCTGCTCACTGTCGATGTTGCGCCTTACGCGAGGTCGTAGAGATCGCCGTACTTCTCGTCGACGTACTCGAGGAACGCGTCGGCGGCGAACGACTCGCCAGTGGCGCGTTCGACCAAATCGGGCGTCGTGTACCGTTTGCCGTGGCGGTGGACGTTCTCGCGGAGCCACTCGTTGAGGTCGTCGAACTGGCCGGCACGGATGCGCTGGTCGAGCGAGCCGAGGTCGTCCTCGGCGGCGGCGTAGAGCTGGGCGGCGAGGACGGAGCCAAGCGAGTACGTCGGGAAGTAGCCAAAGGAGCCGTGGCTCCAGTGGATGTCCTGCAGGCAGCCCTCGGCGTCGGTTTCGGGGCGGACACCGAGGTACTCTTCGTACTTATCGTTCCACGTCTCGGGAACTTCAGAGACGTCGAGGTCACCCCGAATCAGGTCGCGCTCGATCTCGAAGCGGATCACGATGTGGAGGTGGTAGGTGAGTTCGTCCGCCTCGACGCGGATGAGGTTGTCGTCGTGGACCTGGTTTGTGGCCTCGTAGGCGTCCCACGGGGTGACGGTCGCGAGCCCGGGGAAGCGATCGCGGGCGGTCGGCAGGAAGTGCTCCCAGAACGCCCGCGACCGGCCGACGTGGTTCTCCCAGAGCCGCGACTGGGACTCGTGAACCGAGAGGTCCCGCGCCTCGCCCAGCGGGGTCCCGTAGGCGTCGTCGGGCAGCCCGATCGTGTAGTTCGCGTGGCCGAACTCGTGGATCGTCGAGGTGAGCGACCCCAGCAAGTCCGACTCGTCGAACCGGGTCGTCACGCGAGCGTCGAACTGCGTTCCCGAGGAGAAGGGGTGAGGGGCCGTATCGAGCCGGCCGCGATCCCAGTCATAGCCCAGCGAATCGAGAACGTCCCGGGCGAGGGCCTCCTGGTCGGCGTCGGCGAACGTGCCGGCGAAGGCGTCGGTCGCGAGGTCGGCGTCCGAGTCGCCGATCGCATCGATCAGCGGGACGAGTTCCTCGCGTAGGCGCTCTAAGACGCGTTCTGCCGTCTCCAGGTCGAGGTAGGGCTCGTACTCGGCGTAGAGCACGGCGTAGGGATCCGCGTCGGGATCGATGTGATTCGCGTACTCGCGCTTGAGCGAGACCAGCTCCTCGAGGGTGGGCGCGAACGCCTCGAAGTCGTCGTCCGCTTTTGCCTGCTTCCAGGCGGGGTGGGCGTTGGTCGTCGCCTCCGAGATTTCGGCGACGAGCGCCTCGGGGACGCTCGTGGCGCGGTCGTACTGGCGGCGCACCTCCCGGACGACCGCGGCCTGATCGGCTTCGAGGTCGATCGACTCGAGAGCATCGAGCAAGTCGCCGGTCTCCTCGGCGGTCAGCAGTTCGTGGGAGAGCGTCGAGAGCGTCGAGAGCTGCTTCGCTCGGGCCGGCGTCCCCGCCTCCGGCATGACGACCTCCTGGTCCCAGCGCAGAACGCCGGCGGCGTTGCCGACGTTCGCGATGCGTTCGACCCGTTCTTCGAGCTGCTCGTAGCTCTCCTCGACCGACGCCGATTGCTCGGTTGCCATTGGCTCGCGGTACGGCGAGAACGCCCATCAACGTCGTGGTTCCGGCGAGTGAGAACACGGCCCGCTGCCACCGCACTTTCACGCCTCGGCGCCGTCGTGCTGGTAGATCGCGAGGTAGATCGAGGCGATCGCACAGACGATTCCACCACCGAAGACGAGCGCGTACGGTGACTCCGTCGGCGAGAGCCAGCCGTCGGCGACCGTCAGCCCGATGAAGCCGACCACGAGGAGGGCGAACGCGACGGTTCGAAGGTACATGGAGAGCTGAAAGAGGCGACCGCGGTTCGGGCCGCCGTCGCCCGATCCGTTCTCAGCAACCTGTGGCGACTGGGTGCTAGAGCGAGCTCGTGCCGCTCGAGCGGCCCGCTTGCGCCGCTCCTCGGCGCGCTCGAGGCGGTCCTGTCGGGCGGTGTCGCCGTCCGGATCGCGATCGGCGGGCATCGGTCCGAGGGACGCACGGATCGGCCCTAAATGCAGCGCTCGATGGGCGAAGACCGGCGACCGTCGCGCTCACTCGATCGGGCCTTGCCAGCCCTCGGCCAGCGAGCGGTACGTCTCGAAACAGCGCTCGAGAACGGCGATCGAGACGCTCTCGTCGTCGGTGTGAGCCTCGCCGGGTTCGGCGGCGCCGTAGATGACGCACTCGGTTCCGGACGCGGCGAGCCAGCCGGCGTCGGTCGCGTGGGGTTTCGTCACGAATTCGGGCACGGCGGGCTGGGCGGCGTTGGCCGCCGCGAGCACCAGCTCGGCGAAGGCGTCGTCGGTACACCGCATCGGCGGCAAGTCCTGGTCGACGCGCCACTCGACGTCCGCCACGTCGGCAACGCGCTCTACGGGCGCGCGTTCGCTCGGCACCGTTCGCTCGTCGACGGTGACCGTACACTGATCCGGAACGACGTTCCAGGCCGAGCCGCCCTCGATCTCGGTAACGACGAGCGAGCCGGCGAGGCGCTCGCCGGCGACCGACACGGTCGGTGGCTCGATCTCCCGGAGCAGATCGACGGCGTCAGTGGCCCGGTAAATTGCGTTCTCGCCGGCACCCGGGTTGCTGGCGTGGGCGGCCGAACCGCGAGCGAGGATCGTACTCCCGCGGCGACCCTTGTGGGCGACGGCGACGTCGGTCACGTCGTCTCCCGAATAGTTCGTCGAGCCCTCGCCGACGACGGCGTAGTCGGGGGCGAAGCCGTCCTCGATCGCGGCCTGGACGCCGACACCGCCCTGTTCCTCGCCCGCGAAGCTGGCGAAGACGAGTTCGGCGTCGGGGTCGGCGTCCCGAAAGGCGAGCAGCATGGCCGCCAGCGCGCCCTTCATGTCGGCGGTGCCGCGGCCGTAGAGGCGGCCATCGCGCTCCTCGAGGTGGTAGGCGTCGCCGTCGAGCTGCGAATCGGCCGGCGGAACGACGTCGTGGTGGCCGACGAGCGCGAGCGTCGGAGCGCCCTCGCCCGTGCGAGCGATGACGTTTCCAGCGTCGTCACGGACGACTGCCGCGTCGGTTTCGCGTTCGAGCCACGAGACCAGGAATCGGCCGGCTGCAGCCTCGTCTTCGTGACTCGGGATCGAGACGAGTTCGCGGGTCAGTTCGGTGACCGTCGTCATGGGCGAGTGTTGGGTCCCAGCGTCGTGAGTGCACCGGTGGCGGTCACGGACCCGGCGTTGGAGGGTCAGCTGACGAGTGTCTATGCTACGCAGGTGCTAAACAGCGCAGAAAGCGGGCGGCTCTGTGAGTACCGCCCACCGAAGTGTCAGAGGCACACGACAGCGACCGAGGACCACGGGCGTGAGACGCTGTGGAGCGGTGGCTGCCGCAATGCAACAGCCAGTTCGCCGGTTTCGGTCCTTACCTTACCGTCTGTATCCGCGTACAGTCACTGAACAGTAGCAGCGATCAGAACAGGGTGTGAAACAGCGCTAAATCGGATATATTCGGGATAGAGATCCGCTTGTAGCCGATATCGACGAATAGCCACGTCATTCTCGACGGAAGTACTAAGAGGGGTCGGGAGACAAGTCGTCGATAATGGGGTACGAGTGGGGAACACAGCTGTTTCGGTCGCCACATCGACGCACGCTTCTGCGAGAACTTCGCTCAGAGCCGGGAGACACGCAGGCGCTCGTCGAACGAGTCTCGGTCTCGCGAGTAACCGTCCAGCGACACCTCCACCAGTGCTCAGAGCTCGGCTGGGTCCAGAAGGTCGACGGTCGCTACGAGCTCACGCCGGTTGGCGAGTTCGTTTGTGAGGCCACAACGGCCTTTGTAGACCGACTGTCGGTGCTCGAAGCGCACGGGGACATCATCGACGAACTCGCTGCCATCGACGACGAGTTCGACCCGCTCTTACTCGAGGACGTAACCGTCTCCGTAGCCAATGAGACGAATCCCCACGAGCCGCTCAGCCACTACCGAAACAGCATACTCGAGGAGTCGACGGAGACGGTCCGGGGAATCTCACCGGTGTTCAGTGAACTGTTCGTCGAAACGCACGAGCAGTTGCTCGCAGCGGGAGTCGAAACGGAGCTCATTACACCGCGATCGGTACTCGAGGTGGCACCGACACCGATGGAAGCGATTCCGACCTCGCTGTTTACTATTTTCGCGCTCGACCAGCCAATCGAGTTCGGGATGACGGTAACCGACGAGACCGCGTTCGTCGGCGTCTACGACGAGGGCGTGTTCGTCGCGTGCATCGAGAGCCAGGAGCCGGCGTTTTACGAGTGGGCAGTCGACGCCTATGAAAGCTACCGAGAGCAGGCGACCCGCGTTCCGCTCGAGGAATCCGCCGCTGGGGACGGGAACTGACCACCGTCCGGTGTCCCGCAGCCTTTTATTTACGAAGGTCGAACCATACGACATGAACGTCGTGCCGGATACGAGCGTGGTCATCGACGGCCGCGTCTCGGCGCAGGTCGAAGACGGGGAGTTCGCAGACGCGACGATCTTGGTACCGGAGGCCGTCGTCGCCGAGCTCGAAGCACAGGCCAACGACGGCTACGACAGCGGCTGGGACGGGCTCTCGGAGCTCCAGCGACTCGCCGAACTGGCAGACGAGGGGACGATCACCCTCGAGTACGTCGGCGACCGCCCCAGCGCGATCGAGCGCGGCCACGCCTCGGAGGGCGAGGTCGACGCCCTGATCCGGGATCTGGCCGAGGAACTCGACGCCACGTTCGTCACCAGCGACATCGTCCAGGCAGAGGTCGCCCAGGCGAAGGGGCTCGACGTCTCCTACGTCTCCCCCGAAGTGCGGGAAGTCGGCACGCTCGCCGTCGAGGACTACTTCGACGAGCAGACGATGAGTGTCCACCTGAAAAGCGGCGCCGTCCCGATGGCCAAACGCGGCGCTTTGGGTGAGATGCGCTACGAGGAGACCGCCGACGAGCCGCTCGACGAGGAGACGATCGACGAGTACGCCCGCGAGGTCGTCGACGGCGCCAAGGAGGCAAGCGAGGGATTCATCGAGCTCTCGGAGCCAGGGATGAAGATCGTCCAGTTCCGGGACTACCGGATCGCGATCGCCCGGCCGCCCTTCTCGGATGGCATCGAGATCACGGCCGTCCGACCGATCGCCCAGACCGACATCGAAGACTACGAACACGCCGACGAGCTGCGAGAGCGTCTCCTGGAGCACCAGCGCGGTGTCCTGATCTCTGGCGCGCCGGGGGCAGGCAAGTCGACGTTCGCCCAGGCGGTTGCCCGGTTCATCTCGAGTCACGACTACTCGGTCAAGACGATGGAAAAGCCCCGGGACCTCCAGGTCGGCCCCGAGATTACCCAGTACACCGAACTCGGCGGCGAGATGGCCAAGACGGCCGACGCCCTGCTGATGGTCCGGCCCGACTACACCATCTACGACGAGGTCAGAAAGACCGACGACTTCGAGGTCTTCGCGGACATGCGCCTGGCCGGCGTTGGCATGATCGGTGTCGTCCACGCCACCCGCGCGATCGACGCCCTCCAGCGCCTGGTCGGCCGGGTCGAACTCGGAATGATCCCGCAGGTCGTCGACACCGTCGTCTACATCGAGGCCGGCGAGGTCGCGAAGGTCTACGACGTGAAAACCGAGGTCAAGGTGCCCGCCGGGCTGACCGAGGAGGACCTGGCTCGTCCGGTCATCCTCATCACCGACTTCCAGACCGGCAAGCCCGAGTACGAGATCTACACGTTCAACCGCCAGGTCGTCACCGTCCCCCTCACCGACGAGGATAGTGGCCCCGGCGCCGAAACCGGCGTCGACCGCATCGCGAAAGGCGAGATCGAACGCGAGATCCGATCGGTCGCCCGCGGTTACGTCGATGTCGAACTGAAGGGGCAGAATACGGCCGTCGTCTACGTCGAAGACGACGACATCTCGAGTGTCATCGGGAAGGGTGGCGGGCGGATCACCGACATCGAGAACCGTTTGGGCATCGACATCGACGTGCGGACCCACGACGAGAACCCCCACTACGGGAACAGCGGCGGCGGTGGCAGTTCCGGCGGGGCGAGTGCGGCGGGATCGACCGGTGGCGGCGCCGGCCAGCGCGTCCAGCCCGAGATCACCTCCCGACACGTCGTGATTCCGGTCGACGGTAACCACGGCGAGACCGTCGAGGTGCAGGCCGGCGGCGAGTACCTGTTCACGGCGACGGTGAGTCGCGGGGGCGAAATACAGGTCTCGCGAGGGAGTGCGATCGCCGACGAGCTAGAGCAAGCGATCGATCGGACCCAGGCGATTACCGTCGTTCCCTCGTAGGGAATCGCACTGCGAGCGAACGCAGTGAATTGAGCAGCGTTTTTGGTGCAGATTTTTGCGCGAGTGGTGCGCCAGCGGCGCACCCGAGTGGAAAAAGGTGCGTGTGTGAGATTCAGGTCTCGCGAGGGAGCGCGATCGCTGACGAGTTAGAGCAGGCGATCGATCGGACCCAGGCGATTACCGTCGTTCCGTCCTAAATAGGCAGAGATTGCAGCCTTCCTGCCGAGCTCAGTGCACTGAGAGTCGAGGACCGGGCTCTCGTCTGATCCCGTACAGACTGTCCTCACCGACCCCGACCAGCCGGTCGTCGACGACGAAGAGATCGAACGAACAGCCGAGTTCCGCGAGCGACGGGACGGCCCACCGGCGCTCGCCGCTGGTCGAGAACGCCGTGAGTTCGCAGCCGGCGGAATCCGTCGCGTTCACCACACCATAGATGCCGTCGGAGTCGGCAACGGGGCCTGTCCGGAAGGAGATATCGCGCACCCACGCCACCGCACCGTCCTCGGTGTCGACGGCCGTGAGGGTGTCGCTACCGGCGTGGTAGAGGCGGTCCTGCGACGGGACGGCTGCGGGCGTTCCGGTGACGTCGATTTCGGTAGCGAGCGTCCGATCACCGTCCGGATCGACGGTCCAAAGTTCGTCGTCGACCGAAAGGACCGCGGCGGCGTCGGTCGCAGTCAGCCACCTGCCTGTCGCCGGAAGCGATCGCTCCACGCCGACGGTTCCGTCAGGATCCAGACCGAACAGTTCGTCCCCGGCGAGGAGCCACGTTCGACCGCCAGCGACGGCGACATCGTCGACTCCAGCAGGACCGAGGCCGTCCGAGAACGAGAGCGTGAACCGCTCGTCGCCCGTGGTCGCCTCGTATCCCACTGCCTGGTCGTCGTTCGTGCCGACGAGGAGGTCGCCGTCGGTAACTAACGAGAGCGGCGGTCCGTCGTACCGGGTTCGCCAGTCGACGGCGCCGTCGTCGCCACGCGAGAAGTCGATCTCGCCGTCTTCGGTTGCGGTATCGTCCGGGCCGTCGGCGTCCGCTGTCGACTCGGCGTGTTCGAACGCGACTATCGACCCATCCTCGAGCGAGAGGAAGACTCGCCCGTCTGCGACGGCTGGACGCCCCTCGTAGAAGCGTTCGTCACCGACGCTCCAGACGGTGTCAGCGCGCGCGTCGGAGACGGTCACCGCAGTACCGTCGTCGGCGAACATCACGTTCGACCGGTTTCGGATCCTGTAGAGGGAGGTGCCGTCGCTGCGCCACGCCAGGTCGTCGACCGACCCGAAGCCCTGAGTCTCGTGTACTGAGCCGTCGGCGTCAGCAACCCAGTCGAGTTCGCCGCCAGCGGGCTGGTAGCCACAGCCGGCGACCAAGGCCGACACTCCGGTCCCGACGGATGCGAGTAACCGCCGGCGTGAGAACCGATTGCCGGTCATATTCCCTCGCGAGCGAGCTCTCGCAGGTGGTCGATTCGCGCTTCCGTCGGCGGATGGGTGTCGGGGAAGATATCGGTACTGAGCAGCTCGTGGGAGCCGAACGACCGGGGCTCGAGGGGTGCGAGATAGAGCGCCTCCGCCCCACCGTCGTACCGTCTGAGGTCCTCGTCGGGAACCGCCGGCATCGTCTCGTCGATCGTCTCGAGCGCGCTCGCGAGCGCCGCCGGCGAGCCGGTGATCGTCGCTGCGGCCCGGTCGGCCGCGTACTCCCGGTGTCGGGAGAGGACGCGATAGAACAGAACGCTCGCGATCCAGAACATCGCGGACACTGCGAGGGTGAGAATCGAACAGATCACGATGACCGCCAGTGCAACGACGATCCCCCGACCATCGCTATCGCCCCCGCCTCTCGTCCCCGCGCTGAACCGAAGAACGCGCGCCAGCCCGTAGAGGACGAAAAAGGCCGCAATCGCGAGATAGTAGGTGATCGTCGGCAAGAGCCACGCGACCGTCATCAGGCTTGCATCGCGGTTTTTCAGGTGTGCGAGCTCGTGGGCGAGCACCGCGTCGCGTTCGTCGCCGTCGAGACGGTCGAGCAGTCCCGTCGTGACGACGACCGCGCGGTCGCCGCCGCCGTCGACGGCAAACGCGTTCGGAAGCTGGGTGTCGATCACGGCCACGTCCGGCTTCGCAACGTCGGCCTGCGCGGCGAGTCGGGTGACCGCCGCGTGGAGATCAGGATGCTGTTCGGCCGTCACCCGTCGAGCGTCGACGGAGCCGAGAACGGCTCGCGACCCGTACCGGTACTGGACCGCCAGTCCGCCGAGGACGACGACGGTGAGCAAGACCGGGTCGACGTAGAACTCGCCGTGATAGGGCCGGTCGTTGGCCCACTCGAGCAGGGCGATTCCGACGGTGTTCGCGAGGAAGAGGAACGTGTAGACGAAGGCGAACGGGAGAGCGACCACGAGAGCGAGCGCGAGCACCATCCGAACGCGGAACTCACGGTCGGGGTCGAATCGAGAGCCGGGGAGAGCAGACATGTAGCGGGATCGTACAGACGGATGGCACCAACATGTTATAACCCTGTCGCGTCATCTCGGAACCGGACGCTGCCTCTCGCTCGTCGAGGAAGGCCCGCCTTGCGAGAGTCGCCGTCGGCTACGAGCCGGCACCGTACAGATCGGGGTTTCGCCAGTAGAACAGTACCCAGGCGGTGGCGAAGCCGGCGATCATCGCGAGGAGTTCGCGAGGAAGCTGGGAGAGACCGCGATCGAGGCCGATCGAGATCACCAGCGCGGAGACGGTGACGGCGCCGACGAGGACGAACGTCACGTCGCCGAACATCGCCGCCTTCGGGCGCTCCCAGTAGGCTGATCGTTCTTCGTTGTACCAGACGCCCAGATAGATGACGACCAGCGACATGCTCGAGATGAGAATCACGACAAGGTAGTCAGGCGAGAGGCCGATCGGCTCGAGAACGGAGATGTAGATGGTGTTCGCGACGAGCGCGGTCACGAACAGGCCCAGTAGTAGCCAGGCCCACTGTGGGAGTCGCTCCTTGTCCATAGTCGAGAGCGACACCGACGGAAAATAATCCTACCGCTCTCGAACGGCGAGAGCCGTTATTCGGCGCAGCAGGCGTCCTTTTTGGCTCCGGAGTCGTCGACACCGCCGTCGGCCGTCATGGGCTCTTCGATCCGGTAGAGACTCTGGCGAGCGTCGGCGAAGTAGATATCCTCATCGACGATGCCGATCCCCTCGAGGCGCTCGAGTGCGTACCGGACCGTCCGGGCCGAGAGCATCGACTCCTGGACGATCTGTTTTTGCGTTAGTGGCCCGTCGTACTCGAGGACCTTGAATACGAGCTTGGCGCTCGGGGGGAGATCTTCGATCTCCTCGCCGTCAGTCTCTTCCATGTGTCGTTTCGAACGCAGCCAGCAGCATAAAAGTTGAGCCTTACCACGGCCCGAAGAGTCATTATTGGCACAACAAGTCGATCGGAAATTGACTCGAGGGAGTCAGACGACGGGAACGCAAGGTGAGCGAACGAAGAGGGCAACGATTGTCCCGGATCGATCACCGGTCAGAACTGCTGCCAGACGTCATCGTCATCGAATTCCTCGTCGTCCCCGTCGTCGAACTCCTCGAGATCGAGATCGTCAGGTCTGAACGCAACGGAGTCGTCACCGTCGGTCGGCGATCCGTCAGCGCTGTCGAACGGGAGCGGTGAGTCCTCGGACGGCGGACCCGCTTCGCCCTGAGCGGCGGCGGGAATGTTCATCTCCGGCCACGCAGTCTCCTCCCAGAGACCGCGCTCGCTGTAGTAGTAGACGACGCCGTCGTCGACGACGGCGAAGAGGCCTCGCTGACGGTCGTTGACGACTCGCTCGTTGGTGTCGATTGCGACGTCGACGACATCCTCTAAGGTATCGAGCGAGACGTGGTGCTCTCCGACCCACATCGGGAGCGATCCCCGGGAGATCCACTCGGCGTAGCGCTGCTCGTGGACGGCGCGGCGCGCGGCCTCCTCGTCGGTGTCCGACCGCGAGGAGACGAGCGCGGCGAGCCCGAACGCGAGCACGGCGATGAGTCCGAGGCCGGCGACGAGCCCCGAACTGCGCGGCTCGCTGACCTCGACGGTCTGTGTCTGGCTGTGCGTCTCCGACGCCGAGAGCGAGTCCGGCAGCCAGTAGGTCTCGTTGGTGATCTCGACCGGCGTCGACGCCTGCTGTTCGTCGATGTACGTCCCGGTATCGTACTCGGTCGTGACGACGATAGAGACCGAGACCGAACCCATCCCGGCGAGTGACTCCTCAATGCTAAAGTACTCTTCGTGCATCTCGGGTGCATCGATCGTCGCGTTGGTGGTAGCCTCGCCGTCAGCAACGGCAGGGTCGGCCCGAACGACGGTCTGCGTCGTCCCGATAGCGGGAATCTCGTCGCCGTCGCGATCGGCCTCGTAGACGAGTTCGACCGTGTGGGTGACGTTCGTCTCCTCAGTTGGCACCGATGTGGTAACGTCGAGTGTTAGCTCCGGGGTGTCGTCGAACCGGTAGATGGGGCTGTCCGTAAGCTCGGTTCCGGCCTCCCAGGCCCCGTCCTGAACGACGGTCGCACCGTGAGTGACGTCAGTCGAGACGGTCTGTTCGTTGGCGTCCTCCGTCGTCGTCGAGGTCGAGGGGGTGGCGAACACCCAGCCAGTTGTAAGGAGCGCCAGCAGTCCGATCGCGATCAGCGCGATAAACAGCGTTCGCCCGTGCTTTGCGACCAGCAGATCGAATCGCGGGCTATCGATCACGTCCACGCACCTCTCGGAACTGAGCCGCCGACCGAACCGTCTGGGAAGTGGTCAGCCGAGAGATACTGCATACTGAACGTCAGGCAATCGATCATATTAAGATCACCGGCTCCAGGGTTGCCGCCGACCGCAGGCGATTACGGAGGGTTCGGCCGGGGATCGATTACCGGAACTTGCGGGCGAGTCGCGTCGAGAGCGGAACGTTCCCACCGGGACGACGCAACCGGAAGTCGCCGCTGCCAAACAGCAGGAGGAAGACGCTGACGACGACGCCGACCAGCACGGCGTTGACGGCGCCGATCGCGACGAGTGGATGAAGATCGTGAAGTGCAACGAGCAACGACGGGGGAAGCACCATGAGATATCGGTGTTCACCGATCGTGTAGGCGTACTCGCCCGTCTCGTCGGGCGTCAGGATCGTGATCGTCGTCTCACCCTCGCTTCGAATGCCGACCGTCTGGTCGGGCGGCTGGATCGCGACGCCATCGCTTTGGACGTCGTGGGCGACGACGACGGGGACGAATCCGGCGTTCTCGACAGTACGTGTGAGTTCGACGGTCGTCCCGGGTTCGACGATCTGGGGATTTTCGGAGGGAGACTCGGTGGCTCTGACTTCGTACTCGTGAGTCCCGGAGGGGACGACCATCGCCGCGGTCGCGAACGTTACGACGAGTAACAACAGCAGACCGACGACCGTTACGAAGGCGAGCACGTTCTGTCGCGACCGCGTCCGCGAGGTCCCGCGGGCGGCAACACCCGTCCGGTCGAGCAAGAGCCCGAACCCGAACAGGGCGACACCGACGCCGACGACCAGTGCACCCAGGCTCTCTCCGTCGGGTGTCGACGTGGCGCCAACGGCGCCGCCGACCGAACTCGAGACCGATTCGGCCAGATTCTGGAACGTCATCAGCGCCGTTCCGAGATGGGGAATCGTGACGACTTGGCCGTTTACTTGCCACGCCGTCGCGACGATCTGGCCCTCCGTCACGGGCGGTTCGTCTCCATCCTGGTCAGTGAAGGGGTTCGCATCTCCCTTGGTGATATATCCCTCGTCCGTCTCACCGACGATTCGGTGCGTGGTCAACTCACCGCCGTGAAGCTCCCGCGCCTGGAAGACGACCACGTCACCCTCGGATGGCGATCCCGAGACGGCGCTCGGGATAGCGACGAACCCGTCTCCGGCGTCCATCTCCGGTTCCATACTCCCCGTCGCGACGTACCCCAGCAGTATGGGCTGGCCGAGCAGCTGCCCGACGATGAGGGCGACGACGACCAACACGAGAACGGACGTCCCGACGCGGACGAGGAGAGATCGGATCATACGAGAGTGTAACGACCGATATCCGCTCGGATAGGAGCCGTTTCGGGCGACGAGAATTATACCTTTCGACGATTGTCGCCTGTGCGTGACAAGGTTCGGCGACCGTGGCAACAAGCATTATGTGCAGGTAGTAAATATATTTTCGCGAGAGCGTTCGTATGGCAATACAACGGGGGACGGGGGATCACGATGGTGATAGTGGGGATGGGGAAGATAGAAACGGAGACACGGCAGCTGTAGCAGCCGATGCGAGCGACGGCGAACGGTCGGCCGACGATCACGACGCGGTCGAGAGTTCCGCCGGACGCGCCAGCGGACCGAGCCGTGGCGACGTGTTCGAACTGTTGAGTAACCACCGGCGTCGGTACGCGGTCCACTACTGCAAACGGGAGGACAGCCCCGTCGAGCTCGGTACGCTTGCGGAGTACGTCGCCGCCTGGGAGCTTGGAAAGGACGTCGACGCAGTGACCTCCGCGGAGCGAAAGCGCGTCTACACCTCCTTACAGCAGACACATTTGCCGACGCTCGAGCGTGCCGGCATGATCGAGTTCGACGACCGACGGATCGAGCTGACCGAGAACGCACAGGCACTCGAAGTCTACCTCGACGTCGTTCCCGAAAACTCGGTCCCCTGGGGAGTCTACTACCTCGGACTCGCGGCGCTGTCCGGCGTCGTAATCACGGGGCTCTGGCTCGAGTGGCTCCCGACGGGAACGGTCCCCGACCTCGGCTGGGCGACGCTCATCGTGGGGCTCTTTGCGATTTCGGCTGCCATCCACGTCTGGCAGACCCGCCGACTGCGCCTCGGCGAGATAGAACAGCCGCCGTAGCCGTAGCACGAACCCGAACCCCTTTTGGCTGACGGCCACAGAGACTCTGGCATGTCGACCGAATCGATCAGCGACCGACGCGAGCACATCCGCTCGATCGGCGTGACGGCGCTTGCCGCGCTGGCGGGCGTGGGTGCGGCACTCGCGTCGGCGGCGGTCACCGGCGACGCGGCAACGGTGGACGACGCCGCGAGTGATCAGCTCGCGCTGTTTATCGTCGTCGCGGCGATCGTCGTCCAGTTCCCACTGATCCAGCTGTCGGGGATCTACGGCGAGGACGAGTTCGGCGCCAAACACTACCTGTTTATTGCGTTCATCACGTTCTCCCTGTGGTTTCTGACCTGGGGAATCATCCTCACCTCGGAGGCGACGTTTTAAATGGCCGACGACAGCATCGCCGTCGTAGACTTAGATCGGTGCCAGCCCGATCGCTGTAACTACGAGTGTAAGAACTACTGTCCACCCAACCGCACGGGCAAAGAGTGTATCACGCTCCGGGGCGAGGACGCCGATCAGGGCCAGCCCGAGCAGGTTCACATCTCCGAGGAGATCTGTCTGGGCGAAACCTGTGGTATCTGCGTCGAGAAGTGCCCGTTCGACGCTATCGAGATCATCAACCTCCCCCAGGAGCTCCAGGACGACCCGGCCCACCGCTACGGCGAGAACGCCTTCTCGCTGTACGGCTTGCCCGCACCCCAGGAGGGGAAAGTAACTGGCATTCTCGGTCCGAACGGGATCGGGAAGACGACGGCCGTTCGCATCCTCGCAGGCGAACTCGAGCCCAACCTCGGACGGTTCGAGGATCCGCCGGACTGGGACGACGTGCTCGAAGCCTACCGCGGCACCGAACTGCAAGATTACATCGCCGACGTCCGCGACGGTGACGTTACCATCGCGCGCAAACCCCAGTACGTCGACCAGATTCCCAAGAGCTTCGACGGCAACACCCGTGAGCTCTTAGCACAGACGGACGAGCGTGGGGCACTCGACGACCTCGTCGAGCGACTCTCGATCGGTCCCGTCATGGACCAGGCGATCGACGATCTCTCCGGCGGCGAACTCCAGCGGGTCGCGCTCGCAGCCACGCTCGCCCGAGACACCGATTTCTACTTCCTGGACGAGATCACGCCGTATCTGGACATCGGCCAGCGCGTGACCGCGGCCCGACTGATCCGGGAACTCGCCGAGGAGGGCGACCGGTCGATGCTCGTCGTCGAGCACGACCTGGCTATTCTTGACCTGCTCGCGGATACGATCCACGTCGCCTACGGTGAGCCCGGCGCCTACGGTGTCGTCACGGCGCCAAAGTCGGTGCGAAACGGGATCAACGAGTATCTGTCGGGCTACCTCGAGAACGAGAACATGCGGATTCGGCCGAACGAGATCGCCTTCGAGGAGCACGCTCCCCGGACCGCGACCCGAAGCGACGTCTTAGTCGAGTACCCCGACCTCACGAAGAGCTACGGAGAGGGCGAGTTCACGCTCGAGGTCGAGGGCGGAAAGATCCGCAAGAACGAGGTGCTCGGCATCGTCGGTCCGAACGGAATCGGGAAGTCGACGTTCGCGAAGCTCCTGACCGGCGCGCTCGAACCCGAAGAGGGAGACGCCGACCTGGATCTCGACATCTCCTACAAACCGCAGTACGTGACCATCGACCAGCACATGCGGGTCGACGCCTTCCTCTCGTCGATCACGGACCAGTTCGGCTCCTCGTACTGGAACACCGAGATCGCGGGGCCGCTGCAACTCGAGCGCATCATGGAGCAAAATCTCTCGGATCTCTCCGGCGGGGAGCGCCAGCGGGTCGCGATCGCTGCGTGTCTCTCGGATTCGGCGGATCTGTACTTACTCGACGAGCCCTCTGCCCACCTGGACGTCGAACAGCGGGTGCAGGCGACGAGTGCGATCCGACGCTACGCCGAACAGCAGGACGCGACGGTGCTGGTAATCGACCACGACATCTACATGATGGACCTGCTGGCCGATCGGCTGATGGTCTTCGACGGTGAGCCCGCGGTTCGCGGTCGCGCCGGGACACCACAGCCCATGCGTGAGGGGATGAACGAGTTCCTCGCGAACTTGGACGTAACCTTCCGCCGGGACGAGCGCACCTCGCGCCCGCGGATCAACAAGCCCGGTTCGCAGCTCGATCGGGAGCAACAGAGCGCAGGCGAGTACTACTACGCGCCCTGAGCGGGCGCTTTTTAGCACTTATACCGTTTCGAGAGCGCGCTCGTAGAGCACCGCAAGCCCGACGAGCGCGATCACCAGGCCGGGAAGCGCATAGAGGACGGCCGCGACCGGCACGGTAAGCGCGCCGGTCGCGCCCACGACTGCACCCGCCGCGGCGGTCAGAGCGCCGAGCGCGACGGCGACGGCTGCCACAGCCGCGATGGAGCGTTCGGAATCGGTCTCTTCGTCGGGATCCGGGAGTTCACGCGGGTCGACGAGCCGCCAGGTTGGCCCCGTCTCGGGCTCACCGAACCGACCGCCGAGGAGGGCGGTTGCCGCCCGAACCGGCTCCCGGAGATCGGCCCACGTCCCGCCGTCTTCCTCCTCGAGATCTGTGCGGGCGACGTAGACCGTCTCGCCGACGACGTGGTCGACGGAGGCGGCGTCGTAGCCGAGGTGTTCGACGAGTCGTGCGAACAGAAAGTCCCGGGACCAGGGAATCGGTTTCGCGAGGGCGAACACAGCCGACCGTCCGTGAGGAAGTGCTACGACGAGCCGGACGGTCGTCGCGTCGACCGGTTCGAGATCGGTTATCCGGCCTCGGACGTACCCCTCCGGCGTCGACTGGATAGAGATGCGACCGAGTTCGTCTGCGAGGTCGCTATCTCGGCCTCTGGGTCGGCCGGGAGTCGTCCGCGAGCGATCCCGGTCGGCGTCGTCGCTTCCGGGCTCGATCTCGACCTCGACCTCCTCGTCGTCTCGTCGGTCCATTCGACGTCAGGGGTACGCCGTCGGGAGGGATAAATCGTCGCTCTGTCCCCGTTCGGCGTTCGACGAGTCGGAATATTTATTCGGCCGCCACGGGTAGAGCGGCCCATGGCGAGAGGCCACAACGGACGCGGCGAAACGGACCGGCACCCGACTCCGAGCTCGGTTCGCCGTTTTACACGGGCGGTTGCCCGCTTCTAACACCTCCCTCTCTCCCACCGCGTCGAACGCTTTCGAACAGCGACGTGGCCACCACAGCGATCCACACCCCAACCCATGTCAGAATCAGAGTCAGATTCGATAACGGTCGTACTGCCAGACGGCTCCGAACTCGCGGTTTCCGAGGGAGCCACGGTCGAGGACTGCGCCTACGAGATCGGGCCCGGGCTCGGCCGCGACACGGTCGCCGGCAAACTCGACGGCGATCTCGTCGCCAAAGAGGAGCCGGCCTACGACGGTGCCGAACTCGAGATCATCACCGAGGGCTCCGATGAGTCCCTGCGCGTGATGCGCCACTCGGCCTCTCACTGCTTAGCCCAGGCGGTCGAGCGGCTGTTCGACGCCGAGGAGGTCAAACTGGCAATCGGTCCGCCGACCGACGAGGGCTTTTATTATGACTTCGACAACTTAGACGTCGACGAGGCGGACCTCGCGGACCTCGAACGCGAGATCGAAGAGATCGTCGCCGCCGACTACGAGATCGAGCGCGAGGACGTCTCGATCGCCGAGGCAAAAGAGCGGCTGGCCGACGAACCCTACAAGCTCGAGTTACTCGAGGAGCTGGCCGAGGAGGGCGACACTGTCTCCTTCTACAGCCAGGGCGAGTGGGAAGACCTCTGTGCCGGCCCCCACGTCGACTCGACCGGCGAGATCGGCCCCGTCAAGCTCTTGGAGATCGCCGGGGCCTACTGGCGCGGCGACGAGGAGAACACGATGCAGACCCGGATTTACGGCACCGCCTTCGCAGAGGAGAGCGACCTGGAGGCGTTCATAGAGCGCAAACAGGAAGCCCAGAAGCGCGATCACCGGAAGATCGGCAACGAGATGGATCTCTTCTCGATCCAGGACGTGACGGGTCCGGGACTGCCGCTCTATCACCCAGCGGGGAAGACGGTTCTGAAGGAACTGGAGGATTTCGTCGAAGAGCTGAACACGGAGGCGGGCTACGACTACGTCGAGACGCCCCACGTCTTCAAGACAGACCTCTGGCACCGGTCTGGCCACTACGAGAACTACGCCGACGACATGTTCATCTTCGACGTCGGTGACGACGAGTTCGGCCTGAAACCGATGAACTGCCCCGGCCACGCCGCCATCTTCCAGGACCACTCCTGGAGCTACCGCGACCTCCCGATCCGGTACGCCGAGAACGGGAAGGTCTACCGCAAAGAACAGCGTGGCGAACTCTCCGGTCTCTCCCGGGTTTGGGCGTTCACGATCGACGACGGCCACCTGTTCGTCACACCAGAGGGGATCGAACGCGAGGTTGAAGAGATCATGGACATGATCACGGACGTCTTGGAGACGTTCGATCTAGAGTACGAGATGGCGCTTGCGACCCGCCCCGAGAAGTCGGTCGGGAGCGACGAAATCTGGGAGCACGCCGAGGAACAACTGGAGTCGGTGCTCGAAAAGCGCAACGCAGAGTACGAACTCGAGGAGGGTGACGGCGCCTTCTACGGCCCGAAGATCGACTTCGCCTTCGAGGACGCGATCGGGCGTAGCTGGGACGGGCCGACGGTCCAACTCGACTTCAACATGCCAGAGCGCTTCGACCTCTCCTACGTCGGCGAGGACAACGAAGAGCACCGGCCGGTGATGATCCACCGCGCGCTGTACGGGTCCTACGAGCGGTTCTTCATGATGCTGATCGAGCACTACGAGGGTCGATTTCCACTCTGGCTTGCCCCCGAACAGGTCCGTGTGCTGCCAATTTCGGACAGCAATCTCGGCTATGCCCACCGCGTCGCAAACGAGTTCGACGAGTTCCGCGTCGAGGTCGACGGTCGTGACTCCACGCTCGAACGCAAGATCCGCGCCGCCCACGACGACCGCGTCCCCTACCAGATCATCGTCGGCGACAACGAAGAGGAAGCGGGCAACATCTCGGTCCGAGACCGCTTCGAAGACCAGGAGTACGACGTCGAAATCGCGGCGTTCCGAACCCACCTCGAAGCCGAACGCAACGAGCAACGGACGGAACCGGACTTCCTCCAGGACTGAGCCGACCGCGACCGCAGTTGGGGACGACGTACTGTTCATCCACGAGTATGCAGACTTTTCGCAGATATTCGATCGGAATATCCATACTTGTGGAATCGTGAGTATCGGTATGAATCGAGCAGAGAAGGCTGCCCTCCAACTTCGCGCCGTCGACGTCCTGCGGATGCTAAAGCAGACGCGGACGTACGAGGAGCTCGCCGCGAAGACGGGACTGCCGGCCGGCGACTTAAATCGGTACGTCAACGGACACGTTCTCCCCGGACCGGAGCGCGCCCGCGAAGTCGTCGAGGATCTCGGTCAGGAGGCCCTCGTCACCGAACTCGAAGCTCGGATCGACGTCGACGAGGAGGGGTACGTCGACAACTCGGGCGTCGTCTTCGATCAGCCGTTTCTCGACCTCGTCGCGCCCGTGGTCGCCGATAGCTTCGACTTCGAGCGCCCCGACGTCGTGCTCACAGCGGCGACCGACGGAATCACGCTCGCCGCCTCGCTTGCGAGTTACTACGGCGTGCGCTGTGCGTACGCAAAGAAACAAAAGGAGACGGCCGTCGAGGAGTTCTTCGAAGCCCGCGAACGTCTCCAGTCGGGGATCGAACTCACCTACTACCTGCCTGCCTCGGCGATCGCCCCCGATGAGTCGGTACTGGTCGTCGACGACCTGATCCGGTCCGGGGAGACGCAGGCACTGCTGTTGGATATCGTCGAACGGGCGGACGCCGACGTCGCCGGCGTCTTCGCGCTAATCGCCGCCGGAGACGAAGGCATCGACCGTGCGCGGGACCGAACCGACGCGGCGGTCGACGCGCTGACGACGGTCACATCGCGGTAAGTCAACCACCGCTACCGGACGACAGTAACGGGGACCGGCGAGCGCCGAACCACGGTTTCGGCGACGCTCCCGAGTAAGATGCGACTCGCACCGCGGCGACCGTGACTGCCAATCACGATGTGATCGACGTCCTGCTTGTCGGTGTAGTCGACGATCGACCGAGAGACGCCGCCGATAACGCGTTCGGTATTGATCTCGACGCCGAGATCGGCTGCGCGATCGACGGCGTCCTCGATGACGGTGTCGGCCCTGGCTTCGTTGTGTTCTTGAATCCGGTCGTAGTTGGCCATCGCGCCGCCTTCGATCCCCGTCGCGGCGTAGAAGTCGCCGGGATCGAGGACGTGCAACGCGGTGATCGTGTCGTCTGGATACTCCCGACACGCGAACTCGAGTGCCTCCATAGACTGTGCCGAGTCGTCGATCGGAACGAGAACGTGTCGTGCCATACTCATGGCTACGACAGGGGAGGAAATAAGTCTCGGCCACGACAAGCCGAGTCGAAAAGCCGGTTAGTCGCCGTTGTTCGACGGTCGGACCTTCTCGGTGCCCTTGCCGCGGTTCTGGAGGCCGCGATTGGATTTCCCAGCGTTGGTGAGTCCACGGAAGGCGCGGTTCGTCTGGGAGTCGTCACAGATCCAGTTGAGATCGTCGTCGTTCTGGATGGCGGGGTGGTTCGGATCGACGAGGATCACTTCGAACCACTTCTGGGAGCCGTCTTCGCCGACCCAGTAACTGTTGAGGACCTCGAGGTTCGGATACTTGCGCCCGACGCGTTCCTCGCCGATGCGCTGGATATTCTTGCGCCGACCGATGCGGTTGACGCCCTGGCGCTTGGTTCGGCGACCGGCCTTGTGACGCTGTTTTCGCGCGGTCCCCTTCCGGACGGCGACGCGGGCGAGAACGACGCCCTGCTTTGCCTTGTAGCCGAGCTCGCGAGCCTTATCGAGTCGAGTCGGGCGCTCGATGCGCTCGATGGCGCCTTGCTTGCGCCACTCTTGCTTTCGCTGCCACTGCAGCTCCCCGAGTTTACCGTCGCCCGGGGTCTTCCATGCCTCCTTGATGTGGGAGTAGAAACTTCGTGCCATCGTGTTCACCTGCGGGCGTTGTCCGGTTCAGAACGCCTCCGGCGTTCCACATTCCGACCCGTGGCGGTGCCGAACGGGTGCCCGCTGCTGCCCGCGAGTCAGCGAGTCGCCCGAAGCTACCTGTCTGGCGAGTATAAGCGCTTCGAACCGTAGGCCACCCCGGGCCGAGAGCATCGATCGAAAGAGGACGAGTTCACTAGCTTTCGCTCATTTCATTAGATCATAATGATTCTGCACGATTCCTAACTCATATCGCACCCCTTGAGAGAGGGTGACCTGCCTGGTAGCGCTACGTTCTTGATCACTTGTAATGACAAATAAGTACGCGTCATAACATATATGCCTCTCCACGTCGAACGTCAATGTATGAGCGGATCAAGCTACGACAAGACGATTCAGTTCCGTGCCGGAGCCGAAAAAGAGGCCGCGGAGCTCCTCGATGAGATTCACATCGGTGGCGTCAACGTGAGCGAACTCGCCCGCGTCGGCCTGGTCGAAATGCTCCGACAGTCATTAGATGAACAAGACAAGATTGCGGTGTACGAACGATACAGTCGTGGTGAGATCGGTGAGGACGTGGCCCGTGTCCTTCTCGGTGAGAAACTCGATAGGATGGAAGAGGAGAAAGAGTCGTTCGAGGCGGCTATGGAACGAGATACGTCCGAATTCTTGACGGGCAGCGATGGCGAGTGAGGCTCGCTATCCGATACTGGCTGATACGAGTTCCTTGATCGCGGTTGCGAACACCACTCAGTGGGAACGACTGAAAGACGCGATCCATCTTACAACGACGAACGTCTGCAAGCACGAACTTCAAAACCACGTCAACTTGAACAAATACCCGCCTGAGGGCAGCCGTGAGCACTACTTGAAACGAGGGAGCCACCGTGTTCTTGAACATCTAGACGAGGATTCGTCGCCGTGGTCGTGCGTAACTGTCGTTCCCCGCCCGCATGGACCAGATGCAGGCGAGCAATCGCTCAAGCAGGAACTTTCTGAACACGGTTCGTCGTATCAGATCGTCTCGATTCTTGACTCAGCTGCGAGAAGGTCACTTCGGCGTCTCATTGACGATAGCGCGTACGACATTGATGTTGTCGGACCACCGTATCTCCTCTACATCCTGCTTGACAACGACCTCATCTCAAAGCCTGAATTCTGCGAGGCAACCGTGGAGATGATTCGGACGGAAGGGTGGACTGGGTACGAGGTTGTGAAGAACGCATGGACTAGTATCCCTGTCGATTGTTCCGAAATCCTTGACGGCGAATATGGTGACGCCCTTCCACCGAAATAATCTGGCTTAAACTGCCAATCTGATCAGTAAAGCCTCAGATGTTTTCAAGCGAGGGTTAGCTGAAAAGCGTGTCCGAGTTTTCCTCTAATCTCGGGCGACCGTGATTTGATCTGTTGGGGTTGAAAATCCCACATTTAGAAGTTCTTGTGATAATCTAATTATATACTAATACAAATAGATAAACCATATAAATTTGCATGAGAATAAACTATCGGTGGGGGATTGAGAACGGATTCAAGCAGATCAAGAGTTTCCGTGTCCGTACCACGTCGATGAACCACGAGTACCGGTTCTTCAACTTCCTGTACGCGTGTACGCTGTACAATGTGTGGCGACTCACCGATCTACTGGTGAAGTTGGAGCTACGGGCTGAGTCCGAGTTCCGATATGAACCACTCGTGACAGCGGATCTGTTCCTAACGATTGCGAAGGATTACGTCGGATTAGATCCCCCCGACTGACGTTTTCGGTTCCGGGTATTCCCCTTCGTTAGTGGCAACACTACTGTGTAATCGCTGTTTTCCGGGTTTTCTTCTCTGAACTACCGGCTGGTAGTGGTGATCTTTCCATCGACCATAATTTCAGCCAGTTTTTGGTGTTAGAATACAGCTGTATTCGACGTTTTACCCTCTATCTTGTGAAATTCCCCAACGTCAGAAAGAGGATTCAGTATCGCACAATACAGTTTATCAGGTCAATAGCTCGACCGAATCGAACGATCCGTCGGCGATTGCCGTGGCGATCGCGTCGCTCTCGAGGTCGTCTGGCACCTGGTTTGGGTACTTTCGACGGAAGTACCCCAGGAGATTGTCTAGGTCACGCCGGAGGAACTCGTCTGCGTGATCGTGGTCGACTGAAACGGCCTGGGGCCAGTCGAAGATCGTCACGCCGCCGTCGTCGACGAAGACGTTGTATTCGCTCATATCCGCGTGGACGTACCCCAGTTCGTACGCACGCGTGAGTTCCCGACAGAGGAGATCGAGGACGCCAAGCACTTGCTCGTCTGCGAGTTTCGTCCGGGAGAGTTCGACGCCGTCCATCTTCTCCATGACGATGGCGTGGCGGTTCTGGTCGATCGGACGCGGCACCGAGACGTCGGGATACAGCGACTCGATAGTGTCGTACTCGCGCTCGGCGGCCTTTCTGGCCGTGTACATCCAGGAGACGTGGCGATTCTCGGCAGTGTAATCGCGTTCGCGATTGACCTCCCGGAAGTTCGTATAGCCCTCGCGGTGGTATTTGAGCGCGAGCGGTTTGTACGAGCGCACCTCGTAGACGTCGCTTTCCTTGCCGACACCAAGCGGAGCGCCGAACTCAGAGATCGTCTCGCGCTCGACGAGCGAGCGCAACGCGAGTGCGTCGTACCCCTCGAACTGGAGGGTGTATCCCTCGTACTGGATCGTCTTTTTCTCGACTAGTCCTCGCTTGAGACACCGTTCGAGGCGGTAGTCGACTTCTTCCTCGGTCAGACTTGAAAAGGAAGTGAGCTTCCCCCGGTTGACCCACTCTGAAAAGCGCATCCCCTGTTCGACGCCCGAGAGGAGGTAGAAGTCCTCGTCTTCGAGTTCAGTCAGGAGAGAGGCGACGTTCCGCACCATAGCGGAGGTACCCGCCGCGGACGTAAAAGCGTCGTGACGTCGCGGCGAGCGGCCCACGCTGCAGCGATAAATGAAATAGCGCAATATCAAACATCGCTCGACCGCAATGGACGGCTTCGAAGTACCTTTCACCGCACGGTACCGACAGGTATCCATGAAGGTTGGCGCACACGTTTCGATCTCCGGGTCGCGCGTCTCCTCGGACGAGGAGACCCCACCGTACGACGACGTTCGCAACGCGGTCCACCGGCAGGTGGCGTTCGGCGGCAACTGCGGACAGATTTTCACGACCTCGCCGCAGGTCTGGGCCCAGCCCGAGATTGGTGAGGAGGCAGCTGAGGGATTCCAGGCGGAGACCGACGAGTTGCTCGAGGGACCGTGGGTAATCCACTCTGCGTACCTGGTCAATCTCTGTACGCCAAAGGAGGATCTGCGTCGGAAGTCGATAGAGAGCATGCAGGCCGAACTCGACGCCGCCGCGCGGTTGGGAATCCCATACGTCAACGTCCACCTCGGTGCCCACACCGGTGCGGGCGTCGAGGGCGGCTTAGACAACGCAGCGGGCGTCATCGACGACTTAGACGTCCCCGAAGATGTGACGATCCTGATCGAGTCCGACGCCGGCTCGGGAACGAAACTCGGCGGCGAGTTCTCCCACCTCGCGGGTATCGTCGAGCGAACCGAGACCGACATCGGCATCTGCATCGACACGGCCCACACGCTCGCGGCGGGGAACGATCTGACCACCCCCGAAGCGGTCGACGAAACGATCGGCCGGTTCGACGACGAGGTCGGCTTAGAGTACCTCGAGTACATCCATCTGAACGACTCGAAACACGACGTCGGCACGCACAAAGACGAGCACGCTCACATCGGGGAAGGCTACATCGGTGAAGACGGGATGCGCGCGATCGTCAACCACCCCGATCTCCGAGAGCTGCCGTTCGCCCTCGAGACGCCGACCGAGAACGGTCGCGGCTTCGCCTGGAACATCCAGAAGGTCAGAGAGTTGCGGGCCTAACCCCCGGCCTCAGGGCAATCGACCTGCTTTTATTTCCGACGACAATACCCCTGCTCGTGCGCGAATTCTCCGCTGACTACCTGGACCGCACGCGTGAGGGCATGTGGGAGGACTCGCGGGCGGCCCTCGACCCGCTCGCACTCGACTCCCGGGAGCGAATCCTCGATGTCGGCTGCGGGACCGGCGAACTGAGCGCGGTTCTTGCAGCGGAGTCGCCCGGGGAGGTCGTTGGCTGTGACGCGGATCCGACGCTGCTCGCGGCGGTCGACGAGCACGTCCCGACTGTCGCGGGCGACGCCCTCCGGCTGCCGTTTGCCGACGACAGCTTCGATCTCGTGGTCTGTCAGGCGCTGTTGATCAACCTCCCCACTCCCACCAAGGCACTCGCGGAGTTCGCTCGCGTCTCGCGGGACCTCGTCGCCGCCGTCGAACCGAACAACGCCGCCGTCGGCATCGAGTCGACGGTAGCGTCGGAAGAATCCCTCGAGCAGCACGCCCGTCGGGCGTACATCGACGGCGTCGGAACGGACGTCTCGCTCGGCCGGGATCTGGCCGCAGCGTTCGAGGGAGCCGGAATCACACCGACGGCGAGAGAGCGGTACGACCACGTACGCACCATCGCACCACCGTACGGTGATCGGGCGCTCACGGTCGCCCGGCGGAAGGCTACCGGGGCAGGGCTGGCCGACGACCGGGAGACCATTCTCGAAAGCGCGGTGACCGTTGAAGAGTACGACGCACTCCGCAGCGCGTGGCGCGAGATGGGGCGAGACGTTATCGAACAGATGCGAGACGGTCGGTACCGGCGAGAAGAGACCGTGCCGTTTCACGTGACGGTCGGTCGCGTTGGCGATAACTGACAGGTTGGATCAGAGGTGTGACAGTTCGGAGGACCACCAGGACGCGGGCTCACGACCGACGAGATTCGAGCAGTACGACCGAGGCACCGAGGGCGCCGGTGAGCACGATCACCACCCCGACGAGGGTATCGACGAGGTTCAGCAGACCGAGAACCGATCCTGCGAAGACGAGCCCGAGGTTCGCCAGCAGTGCCGCTCGCGGTGTAAACACGCGCTCGGAAAGGGAGGAATCCCGTCTAGTAGACATAGGGGTACGTTTAGCCAAGCAGATCAAAGGCGTTTCGGCGATCGGAGACGGCGGTGAACGAGCGACCGCCTCGCCGGTCAGACGACGTCGCCGCGAACCGTGACGCCGTCCCGGTTCTCGCGCCACGCGTGGACTTCCTTGGCGGCCGTCTCTGCCTCCTCGTCGTCCATGCCGAGCATCTCGAGGGCTGCCGACAGCGTCGGGAGCGCGAACTCGCTCTCGCGAAGCTTGCGAAACGCCTCGTCGCTTCGGGTGCCGTCGACCCAGAGACAGACTCCCCGCGGATCGAGAAGCTGACTGTAATCCTCCCGCAGGCGGGCACCGCGCAGCCGCTGGGTCACGTTCTGCTCGAACGAGGTGTTACAGACCTCCAGGTGGACCGGCTCGTCCGAGTCGAGTAAGTGCGCAGCAAGACACTGCTCCGGGGCCGCGTGGCCGTTCTGATTCGCGCGCAGCGCCTCGGGATAACGGCTGGCCCACTCGGCGCTGACCGACTGGCCGACGCCGGCGACGCCGTGTGAGTCACGAAAGACCGCGTCGGGATCCTCGTCATCGCTCCCGCTGTCGTCCCGAAGGAGAACGTCCTTGGTGAGGTAGACGTCGAGTCGCTCGACCGGGTCGACTCCGAGTGCGACGTCACCGAACGCCCAGACCTCTCGGACGGGGACGGGCATCAGCTCGGTCTCGACGGCGTCGACGATCTCCGAGAGCCGTTTGACGGCCCGATCACGAGAGAGTGTGGTGTCGGCCATAAGCGTCGCTTGGGAATCGAGGCGCAAAACCGTTTCTCAGCAGTGACAACGACCGAACGAGCGCTCTCTCACGACGACTCTTGAGTACCTGTCACGAGAGGGGATTTTTGGTCTGTCACGACGAACGGTCGAGTATGAGACATCGCATCTTCGAGGACGGCGGCGAGGACGACCTGGTCTTCCTGATGGACTGGGGCAACCGTTGGACCCACGAGAACGTGAGCTGGCTGATCGGGCGGCTCACCGACGCCGGCTTCCGGGTTCACGCCTTCGAGTTGCCGACGGCCATCGAGGACTTCAAAGCCGACTGGTTAGAGCCCGTCGCCGAGTACGTCGTCGATCTGGACGGCTACCAGCTGCTCGGCCACGGTGCCGGGGCGCTGGTCGGCCAGGCGTTAGATGGGGCGGAAAATCACGTCTACCTGAGCCCACTCTGGGGCGTCAGCGAGGCCTACCCCGATCTCCTCCTTGAGGCGATCGCGGCGGTTCCGGCGACGCTTCCGTTCGTTCCGGTCGGCGAGCCCGACCGGGAGACGGTGGGCTCGCGAGCGACCGATCACCAGCTCGCGACGACGCCGCGGTGGATCTCGCCGACGCTCGTCCGAGAGATTCGGCGCGCACAGCAAGAGCTGTTGACGATCGACCACGACGCCGTCGTCTTCTGCTCGCTTCGCGACCGTCGAATCAGCCACGAGGCGATCGGCAAGCGCGTCCCGGCAGCCCACGTCGTCTGCTACGACGGGGGCCACGAACTGTTCTCCTCGCAGGCACGAGACCGATACGTCGGGACGGTTATCGACGCGCTTCGGGAGGGTGCGGCGGCCGTCGAGGATCGGCCGACGGTTCCCACCACGGAGCCGTCGGACGCAGCGACGGCGGCCCCGGAGTCGGCAGACGCCGAGTAGCCCGCTTGGCTCCAGCGCGTCGAACCGAGGCGTCGCGGAGGCGAAACGGACATACGTTCCGGTCGGCTATCCGGGATCGATGGAGTGTACCCGGTGCGATCAGCCGGCCGTGATGCACGCCGCCTACTCGGGCGCCCACCTCTGTGAGGACCACCTCTGTGCGTCCGTCGAGAAGCGCGTGCGGCGTCGCGTCCGCCGGGACGACCTCGTGCCACGCGAGGCGACGCCGGAGAACCCACAGCGGTGGGTGATCGGGCTCTCGGGTGGGAAAGATAGCGTCGTCCTCACCCGCGTCTTACACGACACCTTCAACGAGGACCCACGCATCGAGCTGATCGGCCTGACGATTCACGAGGGGATCGAGGGGTACCGCGACAAGAGCGTCGACGCCTGCGTCGAGCTGGCAGACGACCTCGAGATTCGCCACGAACTCGTCAGCTACGCCGAGGAGTTCGGGATTCGGATGGACGAGGTCGTCGAGGACGACCCGGAGAACATGGCCGCCTGTGCCTACTGCGGCGTCTTCCGACGAGACGTGCTCTCGCGGTACGCCGAGAAGCTAGACGCCGACCTGTTACTGACCGGGCACAATCTGGACGACGAGGCACAAACCGCGCTGATGAACGTCTTGGAGGGCGACGTCGCCCAGATCGCGAAGCACTTCGACGCGAGCCTCGGCCCCCTCTCAGAGCGAACCGATCAGGAGGGGTTCGTTCCCCGCGCGAAACCGCTTCGGGACGTTCCTGAGAAAGAAGTCGCCCTCTACGCCCACCTCCAGGACCTGCCGGCACACATCACGGAGTGTCCTCACTCGAGTGAGGCCTACCGCGGCGAGATTCAGCAACTGTTGTACGAGTTAGAGGAGAACCACCCTGGAACGCGCCATTCGATTATTTCGGGATACGAGGAACTCGGCGGGATCGTCTCCGACCGCTATCGGGGCGAAGAGAGTGCCGATCTTCGCGACTGCGCCGAGTGCGGTGCGACGACAACTCGCGAACGCTGTCGGAAGTGTTCGTTACTCGAAGCGCTCGCGTAAGACGAGCGCTGTAGCGTGTCCGTCTCTGGGGCGATCGCTCGGAAGAGTGTGACAAGCAGCCGCCGTAGAATCGTCGACGGGTCCGTCGCGGTGCCGGCGTCGTTATCGGATGACGTCGACGCCGTTTTCGCGCTCTACTTCGTCGCGGCCGCCATCGCTCTGTGCGCTGAAGCCGCTGTTCTCGACGTTCTGACTCGCGTCGAAGTCGGCGTCGTTGAGTCCCTCGATACTCGCACGGGACTTGTCGGCTTGCTTCTGGGTCGTCGGACCGAGCACCTGGGCGCTCTGGACGCCAGTCATGATCGCCATGACGCGCACTTTGCCCTTATACGACTCCTGAATGCGTGCACCCCAGATGACGTTCGCGGAAGCCTCTAAGCGCTCCGTGATGTTGTCGGCGATCCCCTCAGCCTCTTTGAGCGTGAGATCCGGCCCGCCAGTAATGTGGACCAGTCCGCCGGAGGCGCCGCGGTAGTCGACGTCCAGTAGCGGGTGGTTCATCGCGTCGTTGACGACTTCGGAGGTCTTGTTTTTGTCCTGTGTCTCGCCGACGAGCATCACCGCGACGCCACCCTGATTCATGATTGTGGACATGTCCGCGTAGTCCAGATTGATGAGGGAGGGTTGGGTGATCGTCTCGGAGATCCCTTTGACGGTCTCGGCGATGATCTGGTCCATCACCGAGAACGCCTTGCCGATCGGGAGATTTGGGACGTAGTCGAGCAGTCGGTTGTTGTCGAGGACGATGATCGAGTCGGCCTGCTCACGCAGTTTCTCGAGCCCTTCTTCGGCCTTGACGGTACGGGCACGCTCGACGTTAAACGGCGTCGAGACCATCCCGACGACGATTGCGCCCTGCTCTTTGGCAATCTTCGAGACGACGGGTGCCGCACCGGTACCGGTGCCGCCGCCCATACCCGCCGTAACGAAGACGAGATCGGCTTCGCCAAGGACCTCCTTGATCGTCCCCTGGGCCATCTCGGTGGCGCGCTCGCCCATCGACGGATCGCCGCCGGCGCCAAGCCCGCTCGTGAGCGATTTGCCGACGAGAATCTTCGTGTCGGCTTCGATCATCTTCAGATGCTGTTTGTCGGTGTTGATGGCGATCGTATCTGCGCCGTCGACACCAATGTTGTACAGCCGGTTGATCGTGTTGTTCCCAGCCCCACCACAGCCGACGATCACGATTCGCGGATCGCCGAAATCCTCGTCGTCGAGCGAGGCGTCCATCTCGCGGGCCTCTTCCTCTGCGTTGTCGAGTGCCTCTTGTACGATATCTTGCATCAGTTACACCTTCGCCCAGTGGCGGTTTCCGGTGCGGTCGTTCCGTCCGGTCTGCTGTTCGTTGATCATCTCACGGACGGCCGACCGGATCGCTTCGCTCCGGTTCGGAAACTCACCCGAGTCGACGAGCTGTTCGACCTCCTCGATCTGCTGTTCTGGAATCCGCAGTGTCACACGCTCCATGATTGTATTCCCGTTGGGGTAAGACGGTTGCGCCCTGTCGCGCAAACGTCTTACACCACGAATCCACCGCCATCTGCCGTTTGTAGCGATGTTTTACGTGGTGTAAGACGATCGTCTTACGCGGTTCTATCCATGTTTTCCCCTACTAATAAGCATTTTGTAAGATGAAATACAGAATGTCTTACGCGTCTCCGGAGGGGCCGCGGCCCGAGTCAAGGACGTCGGCCGCCGGTGTTCGGCGACCGCAGCCCGGGCAGAACGCCCAGTCCGATCGAACTTCGTCACCGCAATCACAGAACAGTCGCTGTACCGCCTTCTGTCCGCAGTTCGGACAGTAGACGTGGTCTTCGTCGACAGTCGAACCACACTGCGCACACTGCGTGTCAGACGACGAGTCAATGGCTGGCTCCGTCTGGGGATGTTCGCGCTCCGTCTCGACGTCCCACAGTTCGGAATCAGTCTCGGAAACGCCGTCGTCGAGTGAGACCGTCACGGAGATTTCAGAAGATCGGCGGTCGGGTGAGCGACCGAGCCGTTCGGCGAGCAGTTCGTCCACTCGAGCCCGGATGAGATCGTCGACGGAACCAGTACGGGTCTGGTCGACGTCGTCGGACCGTGGTCCGCGTTCGTCGAGGAACGTGCGAAGCGCTTCACGCATCACCTCACTTTTCGAGGCGTCGAACGCCTCCAGTTCGTCGACGAGGTCGTCGTCTGCTCGGAACGTTATCTTGCTCATGAGCGCGTCTCTGAGGAGGTGTTGTGATCCATCCTATATCAAGCCATGCCCTCTGTCCGACATGTGTCACACGGGAGAGGCCGATTCCGAATGGCAACCCTTATGTCCGACTCGTCTGCTACATACGAGTGCCCGCCCTTAGCTCAGACTGGTAGAGCAGTCGACTGTAGATCGACTTGCCCCCCGTTCAAATCGGGGAGGGCGGACTTCTCTCCAAGTCGATTCGTGATAGAGAAGACGAGCAACGGGTGTAGAACAGTGGTTGGAGAAGAGAACAACACCTACGACTGGCTCCGATGTATTACTCCGTATCCACGTCGACGGGGTAGGCGTCGCAGTTGTCGACTCTTCTCGGTCGGGACCTGCCGCCTCCGATGTCGTTCAGATCAGTTCGCGGCGATCTTATCGAGCCCGGCCGACTCGATGTCGGTGCCGTCAACCGACGAGCGGAGCGCGTCCATCCCGTCGTCGCGGTCGATCTCGAAATTCGTCTCGTACAGCTGAGCGACGCGTTCCATCTCCTCGTCGGAGAGTTTCGGCACGTCGCTCGCAGCCGCCCACTCGTCGATGTCGTCGGTCGTCCGGAACGTCGGCGTGACGGTGGCGACGGGATCGTGGCTGAGGAGCCACGCGATGGCGGCCTGGGCCATCGTCCGCTCGCCATCGCGTTCCAAAAATCGCAGCTTCTCGATCTTCTCCCAGCCGGTCTCGTACCAGGCATCGGGGCGGAAGCCGCGATGGTCGCCCTCGCCGAGTTCGGTCTCGGGTGTGACCTGCTCGTTCAAGATACCCGAGGAGTGTGGAACGCGGGGGATCAGGCTGGTCGACGAGCCCGTCTCTTCGACCGTCTCTAAGAAGTGGTTCCCGACTTCCTGCTCTAAGACGTTCCAGACGAGCTGAACAGAGTCGAACTCTTCTTCGATCGCGAGGTCACCTTCGGCGAGCCAGCCGATCGAGGGACCGAGCGCCAGCCCTGTCGCCTGGATCGTCCCCTCCTCTTCGAGTTCGTCGAAGACTTCGAGCACATCGGGCGTGATCTCGGAGACGTTGGCATTGTGGAGCTGGAGAACGTCGACGGAGTCCATTTCGAGCCGGTCGAGGCTCTTCTCGACAGCCTCGCGGAGGTAGTCCGGATCCATCTCCTTGGGAAGTTCGCCGTGGCCCGCCTGTGGGTTGTTGTAGAAGTCGTAGCCGACCTTGGTGGCGATCGTGACCTCGTCGCGGACCTCGGCCAGCGCCCGCCCAAGCAGTTCCTCGCTGCGGCCGTGACCGTAGACGTCGCCGGTGTCGAAGTAGGTGATCCCCTGATCGACGGCGTGGTGAATCATCTCGATGGCGTCGTCTTCAGAGCGGTCGCCCCACCAGTCGGTGCCGACGACCCACGCGCCGAAGCCGACCTCGCTGACCTCGATGCCGGAGTCGCCGAGTTCACGAGCGTACATACTCCGGGGTTGGGAGTCGGGGAACTTAGGGTGTGCGGAAGCTCCCGAGTCGCGGGAGGATGGGGTGAAACTGTTCGCGGTGGCTATGGGCCATCTGAGACGGTCAGGGACGCAAAATCGCAGGACAGTCGTCGGGCGATCGGTGGAGGCGGCGAAGTGTCAGGGGGAGTTGACCGACCCCATATCTGAGAACCGATCTAGCGGAGTCGGGCACCCATCGCGCTCAGGAGCGCGAGGACGGTCACGCCGACGCCGAACCCGGAGACGTCGTCGAGTCCGCCGTCACCGCCGCTGTCGGCGCTCTCGACGGCCACGTCTCGCTCTGAGAAGTGATTCACTGCGACGAGGACGTCCGCGGAGCCGTCAGCGGACTGCTGGACCATATAGGCCGACTCCTCGCCCCCGATAGCGGCTTCGAGGTCGCTCTGCGAGGAGGCTTCCGCGGCGACCTCGCCGTCGACGGTGGCGACGAGCTCCTCGGCCGAGCCGGCCGCCTCGACGGCGGCTTCGGAGACGGTCGTGATGACGATCGTGCCCTCGTGCTGGGCGCGTTCGACAGTCATCTCGACGCGCTCTTCGCTCTCGCCGTGGGCGTCGACGGCGACGTCGTGGCCGTAGGTGGCGACGTCGGCGACGCGCTCGCCGTTTCGCTCCTCGACGTAAATCTCGGCAGTCGCGGTGCCGTCGGCGATCAGCTGCTCTTGTTCTTTTGCGTCGTCGTCGCGCTCGCCGTCGTCGTACGAGCGGAAGACGAGCGTCGAGTCACCGTCGAGATCGGCGGTGACGTTTCCGTCGTCGGAGACGGTGACCTCGCCGTCGCCGGCGACGACGAACGCTCCGGTTCGGTTCTCGCTGTCGACGACGACGACGTCGCCGTCGGCTTCGGCCTCGCTCTCGTTAGCGAGGGCGACCTCGACGTACTGGCTCTCGCCGCCGGCGTCGACGGTGAGGATGCCGCGGTCGGTGTCGTGAGCGGCGATCGAGGCCGAGCCCTCGGTTGCGACATCGGCCCGGGTCTCGGATTCGGCCGCGAGTTCGAGGCCGAGACCGGAGAGATTCGCGACAGCGTCGAGCGAGAGGCCGCCGCCGGCCTCGGCGTGGTGGTCGCTCTGGGAGGCGACGGTTACGTTCTCGAACTGTCGGTCGCCGTCGATTTCGTAATCGGTCAGGGCGTCACCGGAGGCGCTAAAGGCGACGTGAGCGCCCGCGTAGCCGTCGGATTCGGCCGCGGTCTCGGTCGTCGCGTTCGTCGAAGGGTCGGTCGCAGCCGCGCCAGCGCCGACGATCGCGACCGAGAGGGTTGCGATCGTGAGCACCGCCGTGAGTGCGAGGGCAGTGAGTCGTGACATTGCACTCGGTCCTTCCGACGGGGTCGTAAAACAGATTCTGACAAACCCGTCCAAATGTGGGACTCAGCCTCACGAGAGAGCGTCGCGCGAGCAGGACGGACGCGTGTCGCTGCAGCGAGATCAGAGCGCAGTGAGGTGAGCTACCGCGAGATTTCCTCGGCGCCGTGAGAGACGACTGACTCGACCTCGTCGGCGGTGATCAGCGCGACGTCGCCGGGGATCGTCCGCTTCAGTGCGGCCGTCGCCGCGGCGTACTCTAAGGCCGCCGGGACGTCGTCGCCGGCAGCCCGCCGGGCCAGATAGCCGCCGGTGAAGGCGTCGCCCGTTCCGATCGGGTCGTGCGTGTCGGTGTCGTAGGCACCCTGATCGTGGATGGCGCCGTCGTGCCAGGCGGAGACGCCCTCGCCGCCGCGGGTGAGGACGACGGTGTCGAAGCTGTACTCGTCGCCGAGCGTCTCGGCGAGACCGTGGGCGTCGCCGTCAAGGCCGAGAACGTTCCGGGCGTCTCGAGCTGCGATGACGATCACGTCGATCGCGGGGAACAACGCGGAGAGGGCCTCGCCAGCCGTCTCGGGGTCCCAGAGCTTTCGCCGGTAGTTGAAGTCGAAGGCGGTTCGCGTCCCGCTGTCCTGGGCGAGTTCGAGCAGGTCACCGGTCGTTTCCCGGAGCGTCGGGGAGAGCGCGGGCGTGATGCCGGTCGTGAAGAAGACGTCGGCGTCCGCGACGATGTCCTCGGGAATCTCGGCCGTCTCGGCGGTCGACACCGCCGAGTTCGCCCGGTCGTAGATGACGTTCGCGCCGCGGGGCTTGCCGGCCTGTTCCAGGTAGTACGTCCCCTGTCGACCCTCCTCGCTCCAGACGATCTCGGTGTCGATCCCGTACCCCTCGAGCTCGCGGGCGACCTTCCGGCCGGGCGCCGAGTCGGGCACCTTCGAGAGCCAGGTGGCAGAGAGTCCGAGGCGCTGGGCGGCGACGGCGACGTTACTCTCGGCGCCGGCAGCGCGCACTTCCAGTTCGCTCGCGGCTTCCAAGCGCTCGTGGCCGGGCGGGGAGAGCCGCAACATCGTCTCGCCGAAGGTGACGAGGTCGCTCACACTACTACCCTCCGCGGATCGACCGTAGCCTGTGAATGTGTCATACGTCGGCAGACGGACGGATCCGCCTAAGATGTATCGTTGCGGAGTCGGGCAGAATGGGTCACAGCTCGCGATTCGCAACTCACCGGGCTACTCGCCATTGTCCGGGAGTGCAATTCACCGGGCTAGCCGCCGTGACCCGGATAGTCGCGCTCGAACCGATCCTCGATCTCGGCCGCGTCGAACGAGACGATGACGGGGCGCCCGTGCGGGCAGGCGTAGGGATTCTCGCAGTCGTCTAACGCCTCGAGCAGGTCGAGCACCGATCCCTCCGTCAGTGAGGTGTTGCCGGTGATCGAGGGGTAGCAGGCCAGGTCGCCGAGAAAGGCGTCGGCCAGCGCGTCGACCGTCTCCGCGCCCGCCTCGCGGTCGCCGCCGACGAACGAGGCGAGCACGTCGCGCAGCCGGTCGGGCTCGATTGTCTTCGCAAACACTGCGGGAACGGTCGTGACGGAAACCGTTCGGTCGTCGACCCGGTCGGCGTAGAAGCCGAGCCGGGAGAGCGCCTCGCGGTAGTCCTCGAAGGCCGCGGCCTCCGCGGCGGTGAGCTCGAGTTCGACGGGGTCGGCGAGGGCCTGGGCGGCCGGATCGGTGGCGAATGCCTCCCGGAGGCGCTCGTAGTTGACGCGCTCGTCGGCGGCGTGCTGGTCGACGAGTGCGAGCCCGTCGTCGGTCTCGCAGACCAGGTAGGTGTCCCGGAGCTGACCGAGCACGCGCAGTCGTGGGAGCGAATCGAACGCGGCCTCCTCGCCGATCGCGGGCTCGTCGTCGAGCGTTCGCTGCTCAGTGCCGCCGCCGAACTTGCGGTCGGGATCAGAGGGTGTTCTCGTGATGTCGGAGTCGGGTTCGGTTCCGGTGTCGCGGTTGGAGTCAGTTTCAGCGTCGCGACTCGGGCCCGCCTCGTCACGGCGGCCCGGGCGCGCGTCGGAGCCACCCGTGGCCGGATTCGTGTCGGGCGTGGTCGGCCGGCTTCCGGAGGCGTCGACCGCCGAGCTGGCGGTCGCACCCGAAACGGAGGCCGGATTCGACTCGGCGTCCGGTTCGGACGCGCTCGAGTCGCCAGCCGAGTTCGACGCTCCCGCCCATGTGTCGCGAGGCGGGTCCGCAGACCGTGAATTGACGTCGGATTCGTGGGAGGATGACGGATCGGAGCCGGAACCGTCGAGACTGCTCTCGGATCGTGCCGCCTTGGGCTCGGAGCCCTTCCCAGCAGCGCCGGGCTCGACGCGCGCCTCGCCGGGAGCAGATCGCCCGCGAGGCGCCGACGACCGCAGGAGCCCGTGGTCGAGCAGCGCCCGCTCGACCGCGGCGTCGACCTGCCGGCGCACCGCGTCGTCGTCGTCGAACCGGACCTCCCGCTTGCGAGGATGGACGTTGACGTCGACCGCATCGCCGGGCACCTCCAGAAAAAGGACGACGAAGGGGTACCGGTCGCTGCCGAGTTGGGCCCCGTAGGCGCCCATGATCCCCTCGCGAACCGCGTCGGCGGTGACGGCGCGGTCGTTGACGTACGTCGCGAGATACTCGCGACTCGAGCGGTTCGTCTCGGGATGGGAGATGAGCCCGGAGACGGACTCGAGGGGGCCGGGCGGAAGGGCGTCGCCGTCGGCCTCGACCTCGATCATCGACTGGGCGACCTCACGGCCGTAGACCGAGAGGACGGCGGCCTGGAGGTCACCCTGACCGGTCGTCGCGAACACCTCCCGGCCGTCGTGGGTCAAGGAGACGGCGACGTCCGGATTCGCGAGCGCGTAGCGCGTCACGACCCGGCTGACGTGGGCGAACTCGGTAGCAGTCGTCTTCAGAAACTTGCGGCGCGCGGGGGTGTTATAGAAGAGGTCTGCGACCTCGACGGTCGTCCCCTCGGGACAGCCCGCGGGCTCGACGCTCGTCACCTCGCCGCCCTCGTAGACGAGTTCGGTGCCGACCGCGTCCTGGGCGTTCTCGACGCTGTCGGTCCGCGGCCGCGTCCGGATCGTCAGCCGTGAGACGGAGCCGATCGTGTGCAGTGCCTCCCCGCGGAAGCCGAGGGTGGCGACCCCCGACTCCAGGTCGTCGAGACCCGCGATCTTGCTCGTCGTGTGCTGGCGGACCGCGGCTCGAGCGTCGGCCTCGGTCATCCCCCGGCCGTCGTCCGCGACTCGGATCAGCTCCGTGCCGCCGTCCTCGATGATGACGTCGATCCGGGAGGCGCCGGCGTCGATGGCGTTCTCGACGAGCTCCTTGACTGCGCTCGCGGGGCGCTCGACGACCTCGCCCGCGGCGATGCGGGCGACGGTGTCCTCATCCAGCTGGCGAATCTCGGTGGGCTCGGTAGTGTCGTCGCTCATAGCGTGCAGAGTAGACGCAGGGCAGAACCGGGTCGCACGTTCGGCCGCCGGTTCCGGTGGGTCATCTGCGCCGTGGTTTCGGGCGGCGCTCAATAGGTGTTACGCGAGGCCGATCTACGGGATAACACGCCGGGAAGAGAGTGACCGTCGGATCAGGCCTCGAGCAAGGCGTCGAGGCGCGAGCCGATCGTCTCCCGCCCCGTCCCGGGAACCGGAACGAGCGGCGGTCGAACCGCGTCGGAGGGGATGGTCCCCCGGTAGGCGAGCGCGGCTTTCGCGGCTGGCGCGAAGCCGTAGGTCGCGGTCGTCTCGAACAGCGGTGCGATCGCGTCCTGAAGCCGACGTCCGCGCCGTTCGTCGGCCGTCTCGAACAGCTCGGCGTAGACCGCGGGCGCCACGTTCGAGAGCCCGTTGACGCCGCCGTCGGCGCCCATCCGGAGCGACGGGACGAGCAGGGAGTCGAACCCCTGGAGCGTGAGAAAGTCCGCGGGCGTCCGCCGGATCGCCGAGAGGAAGTACTCGAAGTCGCCGCCGGAGTCTTTGAGTCCGAGCACGTTCTCGTGGGTCGCGACCGCCTCGAGCGTGTCGAGATCGATCGGGTCGCCGGAACACTGCGGGATGTTGTAGAGCAAGAGCGGCAGGGGCGACTCGTCGGCGACCGCTTCGAAGAAGCGCCGGTTTCCGGCCGGATCGTTCGCAGTGTGAAAGTATGGCGGGACGACGACGGCGGCGTCGGCGCCGACATCGACCGCGGCGTGGACGTGCCCCAGTGTCTCGGAGACGGAGGTGGCGGCTGCACCGGCGACGACCGGCACCGCGCCGTCGGCGCGGGAAACGGTGAGTTCGGTGACCCGACGCCGTTCCTCGGCGGAGAGGCTCGCGAACTCGCCGGCCGTGCCGCAGGGAAAGAGCGCGTCGATGCCGCCCTGGATGAGAGAGTCGACCAGCGATTCGAGGGCGGCCTCGTCGATCGGTATCGGATCCGAGCTGTCGATGTCCGCCGGGTCCGGCTCGAACGGCGTGACGATCGGACACGTGATTCCCGCGAGTTCGGTCCGGAAGTCCATACGCAGTCGTGTCTGGGCGGTTGCAAAAGCGTACCTACTCGGGACGGGGCCGGCGCCCGATGGCGGTTGCCGGCGGGGCGCTTTTCGACCTGCGGGTCGTTCACCGGCTATGGACCTGCGACGGGGCTACTCCGTCGCCCGGACGGTCGTCGACGTCGTGCGCGAGCACAACGTGACGTTCATGGCGGGTAGCATCGCCCACGCCGCGTTCCTCTCGATCCTCCCGTTGCTCCTCTTACTGTTCATCGTCGTCGGCGCGGTCGGCAACGAGTTCCTGACCGAGCAGATCACCGCGCTGGCGCGCGATCACCTCAGCCCGGCGGGAGAGGGGCTCGTCTTCGAGGCGCTGACCGACGCCTCAGATCGCGCCGGTGCCTCGCTGATCGGCGTCGCGTCGCTGCTGTGGGGAATGCTGCGCATCTTCCGAGGGATCAGCACCGCGTTCGACGAACTCTACGAGGGCGAGGACCGCTCCGCAAGCGGGCGGGTGATCGACGGGCTCGTCGTCTTCGTCGCCATCCTGCTGGCCACCGTCGGCGCCGGGTTCGGGGCGACCGTCCTGGCCGCGGTCGATCACGCGGTCGTCGAAGTGCTGACGCCGGTCGCGCTGTTCGTCGGGCTGACGGCCGCGTTCTTTCCGATGTACTACGTCTTCCCGAACGCAGACGTCGGCCCGCGGGAGGCCCTGCCGGGGGCGCTGGTCGCTGCCGCCGGCTGGGTCGTCCTCGAGGCGGTCTTCGGCATCTACGCCGGACTGGTCGACACCGTCGGCACCTACGAGACCCTCGGCGCCGTGATCCTGCTACTCGTCTGGCTCTACGGCACGGCCCTTGTCCTGCTGGTCGGCGCGGCGCTCAACGTCGTCGTCGGCGGCCACCACGTCGAGGATGCAGACGAGCGCGACGAGGCGCCGTCGACGGGCGCGGTTGGGACGTAACGCCGTCAGTCATGGTCGGGGCGTAAACGCCGGCAGCGGACGCAGCAGGTGCGTGAACAAGCGTGAACGGCACTGGTAGCTGACGCGAGGTGGGCTTCCGAAAACGGACGACAGGTGAAACCGCGATTTGAAGCGCGTACTCTCAGCGGTCGGGTGAGGCAGCCTGAATTGTAGTCGTATCATCTACCGTACCGACAACGAGGGTTGCTTGTTCGGGGGCTGAAGCGAGAGCCACGGTCGCAGCGTAGGAGACAGTGATGTGATACGAGGCTGGCTCTCTGTCGAGTTCGTACCAGCAACCGTACATCGTAATCGTGTGGTCATCTGGCTGCGTAATCTCACGGACATCCACAGCACGGTCCTGTTGTGGAGGTTGAAGATACCACTCTTTCTCCCAGACGAGAACCACCTGTTCTGAAAAGTCGACATCTTCTAAGAGACGTCCCTCATCAGCATCGTGTTCCACCTCTGAAGCGGGAAAGACGGTTTCGATCTGGTCACGGTCTGTGAGCAGTACAAACGGCGCGTACTCACTCCGCAACGATGGAACCGCATTTCGGGACAACTCGTACGACACGGTATTGCTGTCGTCTGGAACGTGCGAACACGCTTCTTGTTCTGGGTCCGGAGAGGTATTGTCAGCACACCCTGCCGTCCCAAGAAGGAGGGTGGCGCCGCCCACAGCGATGAACGTCCGTCGATCCATGCCACCAAAGATGTCATGGGGATAAAAAAAGTACCCCGGCGCAAAACTGGCAACCGGCTCGTCGGAGGACAGCAGTTCCCGAGCGTGAGGGGCGGGTGTCGCCGCAAACCGCGTATCAGCATTGCTCGACCGACCCGTGAGCTGTCGCTTCCCGTTCAGACGGTTCGAACTCTCCAGGCGGAGAGTGTATCCACTGTCTGCACCACCACCGGCCACCTGAAGAAATATCACGCTGGGTTACCGAGGGCCGGTATGAAGCGGTGTGACCAGCCACCGAGCCCGTCCGGGAGCGAAGGTATGCGGAGCTGGAACCCAATCTCGAGAGGGCGAGTAGCGTGACCAACGAGCCCCTCCCGGCCGAGCACCTCTCGCCGCTCGCTGCGCTCGTCGACGAGGTGCTCGCGGGCGTCGGCTACGATGTGGCGGCCACCATCGACGCCGTCGACGACGCCGTCCCCGGCTACGGCGGGCTCTTCGATCCCGAGACCAGCCGGGACGAGTTGCGTCGCGCGCTCGAGAGCCTGCTCGCGTCGGAACGTAGCCGGCCGCCCGTCCCCGAGCCGGCAAGCGACGCGTTCGTCCTCTACGTCGACGGCAGTTCCCGCGGCAACCCTGGCCCCGCAGGTGCGGGCGCCGTCATCGTGGACGCTACGGGAGACGAACTCGCCCGGCTCGGCCGACCCGTCGGCTCCCGGACGGGGAACAACACGGCCGAATACGTCGCCCTCCAGCTCGGCCTCGCTGAACTGGTAGCTCGCTACGAGCCCCGAAGGCTAGAGGTGCGCATCGATTCGATGACCGTCATCCGAGACGTCTGGGGTGGCAACGATCCGACAGAGCCGGGCGTCGAGACCTACAGCGAAGCCGTTGCGGCGACGCTGTCGGACATTCCGACCCACCAGTACACGCACCTGGCCGACAGCGACCCGAACCCCGCCGACGCGCTGGCGACGGTTGGAGCCGATATTGCAGCCCTCGGACCCGGATAGGAGAGCGCCGCCGGTTCAAAGACGTCGTACTACTCCGTGTCCTCGAGCCGGCGCTGGAGATCCTGCACCTCGGAGAGGAGTTCGACCGGCGCCGTCGCGTTCACGTCGATCGACTGGAGATCCGAGAGGACGGCCTCCGTCTCCGGGTCGAGCGCCGAATCCGGTTTCGAATCGCCCCCCGCCGATCCGCCGCCGGCCGTCGCTCCGGGTGAGCCACCAGCGGCCCCACCGTCGGCGTTCGCCGGCCCGCGGAACTCGCCGCTGCCGACGTCGAAGACGGTCTGGACCGGTTCGCTCGCGCCGCCTTTCGCCTCGATAGCCTTCTCCTCGCGCAGCCGGGAGAGGACGTCTCGCGCCCGGTCGACGACGGGTTCGGGGACGCCTGCGAGGTCGGCGACGTGGATCCCGTAGGAGCGGTCGGTGGGCCCCTCTCGCACCGTCCGGAGGAAGGTGACGTCGCCGTCGCGCTCGTCCGCCGCGACGTGGACGTTCGCGACCCGCGGGAGGTGCTCGGCGAGCCCGGTCAGCTCGTGGTAGTGGGTCGCAAAGAGCGTCTTCGCGCGCACCTCGTTGTGGAGGTACTCCGTGGCGGCCCAGGCGATCGAGATGCCGTCGTAGGTCGCGGTGCCGCGGCCGACTTCGTCCAGAATGACGAGCGACTCGTCGGTCGCGGCGTGGAGGATGTTCGAGAGCTCGCTCATCTCGACCATGAACGTCGAGCGTCCCTGGGCGAGCTCGTCGAGCGCGCCGACACGGGTGAAGATGCCGTCGACGAGGCCGATCTCGGCCTCGCGGGCGGGGACGAAGCTCCCGATCTGGGCTAAGAGGACGATACAGGCGACCTGGCGCATGTACGTCGACTTCCCGGACATGTTGGGGCCAGTGACGACGAGGAACTCGCGACCAGCGTCGCGATCCGACGCGGCGGCGCCGGGGTCGTCCCCCAGCCGGACGCCGTTCGGGACGAACTCCGTGGTCTGCTCGACGACCGGGTGGCGGCCCTGCTCGATTCTGATCGCATCCCCCTGGTGAAGCTCGGGGGCGACCCAGCCGTTCTCGGCGGCGTGGGTCGCGAGGCTCGCGAGCGCGTCGGCGGTTGCGAGCGCCCGGCCGACGTCCTGGAGGAGCTCGGCGCTGTCGGCGACGGCCTCGCGAAGCTCGGCGAAGAGTTCGTACTCGAGATCGCCGCGTTCTTCCTCTAAGCGGAGGATCTCGCGTTCTTTGTCCTCGAGCTCGTCGGTCGTAAAGCGCTTCGAGTTCTTGAGCGTCTTCACTTCCTCGTAGTGGTCGGGGACGCCGTCAGCGGCGGACTTGCCGACCTGGATGTAGTAGCCGTCGGTCCGATTGCGGTCGACGGTGACGTGGGAGAGGCCATGGGCACGTTTCTCACGGTCGGCGAGGGTCGCGAACCACTCCTCAAGTTCCTCGTGGCGGTCGATCACCGTATCCAGTTCCTCGCGGTAGCCCCGCTGAAGCAGCCCGCCCTGAGTCACCGTCGAGGGGGGCTCCTCGGCCACCGCCTCGGCCAGCGTCTCGCGCAGGTCCGCGGCAGCCTCGCGGTCGGGCCGGTCGAGGATCTCGGGAAGCGGGGAGTCGGCGAGTTCCGGGTTCGAGGCGACGGCGTCAGCTACTCGCGGGAGCACGGCGAGGGTGTCCCGCACGGCGAGCAGGTCCCTGGCGTCGGCGCTGCCGTGGGTCGATCGCGAGGCCAGCCGCGCCAAGTCGGCCGCCTCGCCGAGAACGTCCCGGATCTCGTCGCGAGCGAGGGCAGCACTCGAAAGCGCGGCGACGCTCTCCCGGCGCTCCCGGAGGACGGGCAACGAACGTCGGGGACGCTGGAGCCACTCCTTCAACAGCCGGGCCCCGGCGCTCGTCTCCGTGTGGTCGATCGTCGCGAACAGCGAGCCCTCGCGCTCGCCGGCCATCGTCTCGGTCAGCTCGAGGTTGCGTTGGGTCGTGCCGTCTAAGGTGACGTGGTCGTCGCCGTGGTGGGCCGCGATCCGGGTCATCGAGGCCAGCACGCCGGCGCCGGTCTCTTCGACGTACGAGAGGACCGCCCCGGCGGCCGCAATCGCGGTATCGGGGACCGCGAGCCCCTCGACCGGCTCGCGGCCGAAGTGCTCGCGGGCTCGGTGGCCGGCACGTTTGGGGGCGAACGCCTCGGCGTCGTGCAGCGTGAGGGTGGCGTCGGTGTGGTCGCGAATCCGAGAGAGGAGGGCGTCGTCGTTTCGCACCGCGGGGCCGGGGAGGATCTCCACCGGTGCGAACCGGTAGAGTTCGGTCAGCGTCGCCTCGGCGTCGGCGGCGCTGGCGACGAGAAAGCGCCCGGTGGTGACGTCGGCGAACGCGAGGCCGTAGCCGGCGTCGGCGGAACCGCCACCCGATCCGCCGGCGGCTGACGTGCCCGCGCCGTCTACAATTGCTGCGAGGTACTGGGCGTCGGCGTCGCCTGTCTCGAGCAGCGTCCCCGGCGTCACCACGCGGACGATCTCGCGAGCGTGGCCGCCGTCGGTCTCGTACTGGTCGGCGACGGCGACCCGGTGGCCGCGCTCGACGAGCGCCTTGAGATAGGGAGTGAGGTCGTCGAGGGGAACGCCCGCCATCGGGTAGGACTGGCCCTGGGAGGACTTCGAGGTCACCTTCAGGTCGAGCTCCTCGCCAACGCGTTCGGCGTCCTCGCCGAAGAACTCGTAGAAGTCACCACACTGCATCGCCAGCAGATCCGCGTCCGTCCCCGCTTTGAGCGAGAGAAACTCGCCGACGATCCCCGTCGGCTCGGCGTCGGTCATACCCGGTGACAGTCGTGCCATCGCTAAAATCGTGTGGGTTCGAGTGAGGACGTGTCGACGACAGAGACGGTTCGTGGGAACTGCCAGCAGCCTTACTTAGCTCGGTCTCGAAATGGACCGTATGACCTCCCAAGAGGAGGAGATCGTTCGCCTGCTGTCCCAAAAGCGCAATCGGAGGGCGCTGGAGATCCTCCACGAGGAGGGGACCTGTTCGCTCCGGGAGCTGGCTGTGGGGATCGCCGACAAGGCGGAGGGAGCGTCCGGTGGTGCCGACGAGCGGGCGGCATCAGTTGACCGGATCACGATCGAACTCCACCATCGAATTCTCCCGGCGCTCACGTCGGCCGAGTTGGTGTCGTACAATCGCGAGAACGCTACCGTTTCGACGGCAACGCAGACGGACCTCGAGGCGGAGTGGCTCGACGTCGAACTGTTCGACGAGCTGCAGTCGTACTTCGGCACCCACCACGACCGAGAGGAGGGAATCGGCGTCGTACAGGGGAGCGAGCAGGTCTACGAGCACGCGCGACAGATGGCAGACGAGGCCGACGAAGAGCTGTTTCTCATCTACGTCTCCGACGAGTTGCTCACCGTCGACTGCCTGCCCCAGGCCCAACGCGCCATCGACCGGGACGTCGAGTTCGCCGTCGGCTCCGAGGACGGCGGGGTTCACGACTTCTTTCACGAGCACCTGCCGGAGGCGACGCTCTGGGAACCCCAGCGCGACTGGGGTGCGAGCCGAACGCAGTATCCCCGGATAAACCGCGTCATCGTCGCGGACCGCCAACAGGTCGTCGTCGGACTGCTCGACGAAACCGAGGACGGAGGGCTGGAGGAAACGGCGATAATCGGCGAGGGGGCGACGAATCCGCTGGTCGTCCTCGTCCGCGAACTCCTTGGACCGCGTCTCGACCATCTCGACTACCAGAGCGAGGACTTTCTGGAGAGCCTCCCGTTCGACGGGTGAGGAGACGGCTACTCAGCGGTCGGCGTCGACGCCGTGATTGACCGCACCGGGCCCCTCGCCGACGTCGTAGTGGCGTCGCACTGCTTCGGCCAGGAAGTCGGTCGCCCCGGAGACGGCGTCCTCAAGCGATTCACCGCGAGCGAGGCGGGCCGTGACGGCGGCCGAGAGCGTACAGCCCGATCCGTGGGTCGCCTGGGTGTCGACGCGCGGGTGCTCGAACGTCGTCGTGCCGTCGGCGGTGACGAGGACGTCCTGGATCGTCTCCCCCGGCAGGTGCCCGCCGGTGACGAGCGCCGCCTCGACCCCCATATCGCGGAGGCGTTCGCCGGCCTCGACGGCGTCGGTTGCGTCCTCGATATCGACGTCCGTCAGCACCGTCGCCTCGTCGACATTGGGCGTGACGAGGGCGGCCTCGGCCAGGAGGCGCTCGTAGGCGCGCTCAGCGTCGGGATCTAACAGCCGATCTCCGGAGGTGGCGACCATGACGGGGTCGACGACGATCGGAAAGTCGACGTCGGCGGCGCGGTCGGCGACCAACTCGACAAGTTCGGCAGTCGCGAGCATTCCGGTCTTGGCCGCACCGACAGCGAAGTCGCTGGTGACGGCGTCGAACTGGGCGTCGACCTCCGCGGTCGGGAGGGTGAACGAACGCTCGACTCCGCGGGTGTGCTGGGCGGTGACAGCAGTGATGACGCTTGTCCCGTAGACGCCGTGGCTGGCCATCGTCGCGAGGTCTGCCTGGATCCCGGCGCCACCGCCGGAGTCACTGCCGGCGACGGTGAGCGCGACGGGCGGTCGGTGGGGGTCTGGTGAGATCATACGCGAATGTATTCTCCGGTTTTACAAAGCGCTGATGGTCGCGTTACCAGTAGTTGGTAGCACGGTTTTGGTATTCAGGGAGGTGCGTGAAAATCGCGCTCGATACAGAGAATGAAGACGACGAACAATACATATTCGTACAATACGGCTGATTTAGGTCGAACGGAGGAGAAGTCGATCCGATATACTGTTACTCGTAGGCCTCGTACGGCTCGACCAACGTCAGGAGATCTTGTTCCAGTTCACTGCCAACAAACCGGACGTGCCCCGTTTCAGCCTCGTAGTCGATTATCCGAGCCTCCTCCAGTTTTGGAAGATGAGTATGGTGAAGTGCGATTCGGACGCGTTGTTGGTGTTCGTCTGACTCCCGTCTCGGGTCTTCGTTCCGAACCCGGTCTGCAACGCGATCTACGAGCGCATCGTATTCCAGTGTCTTCTCAGAAGCGTTGTCCAATGCGTTGAGGGTGGCGCGTCGGTGTTCGTTCGCTACTGCCGACAGAATCGTATCGGGGGAGAGCGATCTCTCACGACCCGAAGAACCGGTACCCTCATCAATTGACTGTATATCACGTGTCCCCAGTTCTCGACTCTCATCCATACTCACATAGCGTAGTCCCATCTGCCTGGCTCTGTCCCATGGTGCATAATGGAACCAGTCAGTCCATTTCCGCCGCTGACTCGGGCGTGAGAAGTGTGTACCTCCCGAACGTCCCAATGGCACGACGCAGTCGCTCCGTCACTGCTTGATCGGAAATTCCGAGTTCGTCAGCTAACTCTGCGGTCGTACACCCTCGTGGAATGTCGTAGTATCCCCTTCGAATGGCAAGCGTCAACGCTTCTCGTTGGGGCTCACTCAGGCCGTACCACGGACCGGCCTCAGGGTCCGTCGGATTATATATGCGGGTTAGCTCCAGAGAGATGTGCGCGTCCTCACAACAGGTCTGGCACTGACTCAATGTCTCGCGGTCTGAAAACCGTATCTCGAAATTCCACCCTTCCGACGATCCAGTCGCACCCAGTATCTGCCCGTCGTGTTCCAAGATGCACTGAAAAAGGTGGTCCTGGCTCGCATCCCAGTCGATCCTGATTAGCGTCCTGTCGTCGAACACGTCCACCTCTGTGACGGTGTTGACAGTTGGATAGCGTTCGACGGCTTCGAGAAAGCCGTTTTCGACCGGTTCGTAGACCCAGAAGAGCGGCACGGTCACGTCCCCACTCGGGACGAGCGTTTCGAGTTCGATTGCCGACGCATCCTCGAGACTGAGGATTTGCCCGAGTTCAAAAGCATCGGATGGGATGCGAATCTCCGTTATTACACTCATGCTCGCTTGTGCAACTAGATTGCCCGGTTGTACAAAAGGAGCTGACATGGTGTACCATGGCTTTCCGGGTATCAAACGGACTCCCCGCTTGCAGCATACACTATCCCGGCCAACAACTGTGCGTTGGCTCGTCTCGAAGCCATGATACACCACCCATGCCGGTTATTTGTCTGCTAGGCGAAAGGTTCCGCATGGCGACTGTGATGGAGTTTACGAGTCCGACAGCGGAGTTCCCGCTGGGGAGTGTGTTCAAAAACTTGCCGGGTGTGACGGTCGAACTGGAGCGGCTGATTCCACACCAGACGCTGATTATCCCCTACTTCTGGGTACGCGATGTGGAAACGGAGGACATCGAAGCTGAGTTCGAACAACACGCCGGCGTGAGCAACATCCAAATGGTCGATAGCATCGAAGACGAGTATCTCATGCGTGCCGAGTGGGAACAAGAGTACTTCGGCATCCTGAGCGCGCTGGCCAAGGCCAACGTCGTCGTGCTCTCCGGAATCGGTACGAAAGACGAGTGGCGATTCGAGGTGCGCGGCGAGAGTCAGGAGACAATCGGCGAGTTTCGAGAGTACTGCCAGGAAAACGACATTCCGATAACAATCACCGCCGTCCACGCAATGCTCCCGATCCAGGGCGAGGGCTACGAGTTAACCGAGACCCAACGTGAGGCGCTGGTACTAGCCTACGAACGGGGCTACTTCGACTCCCCACGCGAGTCGTCGCTCGAAGAGATCGCCGACGAGCTCGGCATCACCCAGCAATCACTTTCTTCACGACTCCGACGCGGGCATCGACGTCTCATTGGAGCGACGCTCAGCAGTTCGGTGTGATCGTTCGGAGTATGACTTCCTTATAAACCTGCTGTATTATCAGTATCCCTGTTGAACCGACTCAGACGGCTAGAATCAGGCTAGATGGGTACAACGATATCTGGGGTTGGAGTCGAAGCGGTCGAGTACGCTCAGGAATCTGGGACTGTCCGCACGCAGTTTGATCAGGAGAAGACACCCGCGAGCATGGCTGTTGTCGCAACGCTGGCGGACGTAATGGACACTGATCCGGTAGAACTGGACCCGCTCCATTCCACTGTTGACGCCGACGAATTAGATGCGCTCGTCCACGTTCGCAACGGGACGAACGGAGACACCCACGTTGCATTCACGCACGAGGGGCACGCAATAACCGTACACAGCTACGGTGTGATCATCATCACACCAGAACACGAACTCACAGTGGAGAAACACGAAGGGGGCGAGGCAAGATGACGTCTGAGGAGACCTCGCTTGCGTCGAAGGAAGAATTAAACGCGGAGCTGAAAGCCCTCCTTCGCAGGGCCTACGAGAGTGGAATCGATGTGGAAGGCGGATTCGAATGTCGGAATGGGGTCGAACATCCTGACTGGGACGTGATCGTCACCGAAGTCGAAAAGAACGAGCATTCGGAGTGAACGACTACGAGCGTGGCCGGATCGGTAGCAACTACTTGACCTGTGAGTGACGAACGCTGTAACCAAGATTGCATCAAACGGGTACTCTCAGCGCAACAACGGCGAGTATTACGTGCGCTCCTCGACGAGAGTTCGATATCTGCTGACCCGATTCTTCGTAAGGGAGAGACGCTCAACTCCGGGGAGTACCTCACGATTTGTTACGAACTCCATCACGTCCTACTTCCCGAATTATCGGATAAGGGGTTCGTCGAGTTCGACAGGTTCGAAGACAAGGTACGGCGAGGAATGAAATTCGACGAGGTATGTCGGTTTCATGAATAGATCGATGACGACCATGACGAGTAACCTGGTCCTGTAATCGATTTGCTGCTGAATGCGCACTTTGGGTTTGCACGACTACTTGAACAACTATCAGAATTGGTAGAACCCTCAGCGATCGATACGCACACGTAGGTGGCGAACCGCCTGATTCAGTTTCAGGTACGAGACTCAATAACGAAACTGCGCTACTATCGACTGTTACGCGCAGCAGAACGAGGGCTGTCGAAGACACCACCCACAGGCTCGCTGCGTAGTCACTCGACCCGACAGTCAGGTTCGTCCGTAAAAATTCCTATGCTCAGTGGTATCGTACCACGACACATGGCCAGCAACTCGCAGACGGTCGGCCGATCGCGCTGTCTAAACTGTGGCTTCAAGGCGGACGGCGGTTCGGCGGAGTGGCTCCGACTGGAGGTCCCCGGAATCGGTCGAATGACGCAGTGTCCAGACTGTGGAAGCACCAACGTGATCGCCGGTCGGTAGTCGCGTTCCGGCGGCAGCCAAACCGGGCGAGCACGGCGTGCGGACAGACTCTTGTGTCGGTGTGCCCTAGGACAGATATGGTCAATCAGCCCGAAGAGCTTCCCCAGAGCGATGCAGAGTGGCGCGAGAAGCTGACTGACGAACAGTATCGCATTCTCCGCGAGGGGGGAACCGAAACGCCGGGAAGCGGCGAGTACATCGACCACAAAGAGGACGGAAGCTACGCCTGTGCCGGCTGCGGGGCGACACTGTTCGACTCGGAGACGAAGTTCGGGTCGGGGACCGGCTGGCCGAGTTTCTTCGACGCTGCGGAAGACCGGGTCGAAACCCGGCTCGATACGAGCCACGGGATGCGCCGGACGGAAGTGCTCTGTGCGACCTGTGGGGGCCACCTCGGACACGTCTTCGACGACGGTCCGGAGCCGACCGGCAAGCGCTACTGTATCAACTCCGTCGCCCTCGAGTTCGACGAGGAGTGACGTCCGCCAGCGAACGCATCTGCAGGCACACCGCTTTTCGACACGAGTGACGGACATCGGTCCATGTCGAACAACCGACCGACCGCCGACGAGCTGCGCCAAGGGATGACCGTCGAGATCGTCCAAGAGGACGCAACCGTCGAGTCTGCAGACGAGGAACCGATCGTCGGCGAGGTGGCGACGATCTACGGCGACGAACCCGATGGGCCACACGTCGAGCTCAAGACGGGCGTCGTGGGACACGTCCAGTCGGTCGTCGCCGACGAGTAGGCGCATGTGTCCAAACCGGCACGCACGACGAGGACGATGAGCGCCGGTGACTCCGATCCCGCCACGCTGGTACGGGACGTCGCCGCCGTCGCTCGCGAGCGACAGCTGAGCGCGAAGTCGGCAGCACTGGCCTACCACGGGTTCAACACGCTCGTCCCGCTGGTCGTGTTGTTGCTGGTCGGCGTGGCGATCGCAGACGGCTTCGCGGTCGTTCTCGACGCGATCGAGACGGCGACTGGCCTCGAGGAGACGGTGAGCCGCGACGCCCTCGATCAGGCAACGGGAGACGGCGGCGCCGATCTGGGCCGGGCTGCACTACTAGCGACCGCCATCCTTCTGTGGAGTGCCGCACGGTTATTCCAGGCGGTAAACAGCGCGTTCACAGCCGTTTACGGCTCCCGGAAGTCACAGTCGTACCTACGTGCGGCGCTTACGACCTCGGCGGTGACTATCGGCAACGCCGTCTTGCTGACCGCGACCGTCGCCGTCGGCGTCGCTCTGGTCAGCGTTCTCGGCGTGAGTATCTCGGTTGTTGTCGACGGGAGATGGGCTGGTATCGCGAGCACGGCTGCGCTCGCACTCTTGCTGTTTCTCCTCTTCGTGCCGATGTACTACCTCTTTCCCGAGGCAGACGTCTCCGTGCGAGAGGTGCTACCGGGAACCGCGCTCGCGGCGGGATCGTGGACGCTCCTGGCGCTTGGCTTTCGCGTCTACGTGGTGACTTCCGAGAGTGTGGCGCTTTTCGGGATCGCCGGCGCCGTCCTGTTGGTCCTGACGTGGGTCTACCTCGGCGCACTCTGTCTGTTGCTCGGGGCCGTCTGTAACGCCGTCCTCGCCGGTCGCGTCGAGGCGGACGAGGGATGGGTCCCCGTCGACGAACAGCTGTTCGAGCGCGGTTAAGACGTCAGTCGACACTCGGGATCCCAGACGGCTGGCCGGGCTCCTCAGGCAGTTGCGGACGTCGAACGGGACTGCAGCCGCCAGCTACTGACGACCGTGTAGGCCGATAGCAGCGCTGCGAGCGCCCCGGAGACGACCATCGTCCAGAAGACGAGTTCGTTCGCGACGCCGAGGAGGAGTGGCGCGGCGGCGCCGGCGACCGCCAACAGCGTCACGAGAGCCGAGATGGTGAGCAGCGGCAGCGCTCCGGTCCCGACACGGTAGAGATTCACTGCGACGAGCAAGACGATCGTCCCCCCTAGAAGAGGGCCGGCGAGGAGGATCCACCCCGAGGCGGTAAACAGCGTCGGCGCCCAGAAGAGCAGAGCCGCGAAGACTGCAACGAGGCCGCTCGCTCGCCTGACACGGGGAGAGGCTGACGGGTGGGTTGGATCGGACATGGGCGGCCGTACCACGACCGGACACGTAAAGCTGGGGCGGGAACCTGCACCGCTTCGAGATCACAGCCCTCGTCGGTGGGTAGTACAGACAGGTATCTCGCCGATGAGAAACTACGAGCTCAGTCGTCGTCGACGATAACCTCGACCGGTTCGTCGTCGGCCGACTCGTCGGCCTCGGAAGAGCCGGTCTCTTGCTGGTAGAGGAGGGCCCCGGCGACGGCGACGACGATCCACGAGCGCCAGTTGGCCATGTTCAGGGTGTAGCCGACGCCAAACGGTTTCTCGACGAGCATCCCCTCGCCGGGCTGCCAGTACGCCGAGAGCATCCGTCCGAAGCTCGGGCGGTCGAAGTTGTACGGCACGCCAAAGATCTCACCGGAAGTCGGTTTGTCAACCATGCGAGAACGTACGGCGTCGCCCGATAAAACCGTTATGTGCTCGTCTCGCGCGCCGAGGGAGCGCACAGAGCGATGCGCCCCGAAGTGCTTGGCGCGCTCTCACTCCGAGACGTATCGGCCGCGAGCCTCGACGTCGTGCAGGCGCTCTAAGACCCGTTCGTCGCCGACCTCACGGTATCCCTCACGGACCGCCTCGCGCAGCGGTTCGGGGTCGCTCGCTGTGCCGACCAGACTCTGATCGAAGACGTGGAGATCCATCGCGTAGTCCTCGACGTGGTCGGTGTGGTAGCCGAGGCCGAAGTCGATGAGAGCGGTTCGGTCGCTATCGTGCTCACGGGCGTCGTCCGTTCGCTCGTTCGGCGGCGCGTGGCGCTGCTCGCGGTCTACGCCCGCTCGCCGATTTCGGGACGCGTCGCGTCCCGCTCGCCCGACCCGAACGTTGCGCGTCGTCGGGTCGCCGTGGACGAAGCCGGCAGTGTGTAATCGCGCGAGGTGGCGACCGACGTCGCGGACGCGATCCGCGGAGAGCGCGTCCCGGAGATCCGACTCGCCGACGTACGCGAACTCGAGGCGCGCCTCGCGGGGGTCGACGTCCGAGAGGACCGGCGTCGGGACCCCCTCGCGCCTGGCGAGACTCGTCAGTCGCGCCTCGATCCGGGTCCGTTCCGTTCGAAGGCGATCGTCTAACTGAGGGTGACGGTAGCGCTTCTCCCGGCGGCGCTTGGTCACGCGTCCGGCGTCGGGCTCGAGGTCGACGACGGCTTCGGCGCCCTGGACGGGATCCTCGTTGCGGCCGAGCGTCAGATCCGGTTCGTCGGTGCGTTCGCGGCTCCGTTCGTCACCGCTCGGGGTTCCGAGGTCCTCGCTTCGCTCGGACCTTCCGCGCCAGGTCACGGGCACTTGATCGGGTCGGAAGTCCGGATTCACCCGAGAGTCCTCGATCGCGAGCGTGTCGCCGGCGTCGTACATCTTCGCGCCCAGCACGGCGATCATGCCCGCGTTGTCCCGCAGAAATCGAGGCTCGGGGGCGTGGAAGCTGGCCCCGCGTTGCTCGCACATCTCCCCGAGCATCTCCCGGAGGCGAGCGTTCTGGCCGACGCCGCCGCCCAGCACGAGTTCGTCGCTGCCAGTCAGCGAGAGCGCGCGCTCTGAAACCTCGGTGAGCATCCCGAAGATGTTCTCCTGTAGCGAGAAGCAGACGTCTGCAACCGGCACGCCGTCGTCGTAGGCCTGCTTGGCCGCCGACATGATCCCCGAGAAGGAGAAGTCCATCCCCTTGACGACGTAGGGGAGGTCGACGTACTCGCCGTCTTTCGCCGCCGTTTCGACCTTTGGGCCACCAGGGTGAGACCAGCCGACGTGACGCGTGAACTTGTCGATGGCATTGCCGACACCGGTGTCCATCGTCTCGCCGAGCACCTGGTAGCGACCGTTTCGGTACGCAAGCAGGTGGGCGTTCGCCCCACTCGCGTTCAGACAGACCGGCGAGTCGAAGCCGGAGGTGTGGCGGCCGATCTCGAGGTGGGCGACCATGTGATTTACCCCCACGAGAGGTACGTCCAACGCCTGGGAGAGCGCCCGGGCGGCGGTGCCGACGACGCGCAGGCAGGGGCCGAGACCGGGGCCGCGGGAGAAGGCGACGGCGTCGACAGGCGCCGCCTGGTGGCCCGACGAGTGCTGCTCGTCGCCGTCCTGTGGTGGCTCGTCGGCGGCGAACGTCTCGCGGGCGTGCTCGAGTGCCGTTTCGACGACGCGAGGGATCGCGTCGTGCATGTGCTCGGCAGCCTCGCGAGGATGAATGCCGCCGCTATCGGGCTCGTAGGCGTCGGTCTCGATAAAAACGTCGTCGGTTTCGGAATCGTACACCGCGGCGCTTGCCGCCCAGGCAGTGCCCTCGATTCCGAGAATTCGAGTGCGGGTGCTCACGGGTTGGAGACCGCCCGCTCACGGGTCGTCGTACTCCCCGTTCGCGTGTCTCGAGGCATCTCGCTACGCTCGATACCTCGCTACTCCCACTCAGTGTAGCCGCACTTGCCGCAGTGCTGGCGGTCGCCGTGGTCGGCGAGGAAGGAGTCGCCACAGCGAGGACACGCCTCGCGCTCGGCGGCGCCGTCGTCGCCGTAGATCTCGTAGTGCGCCATTTAGGCCTCCTCCGCTTCGGGCTCGGCTTCCTCGCCGGCGCCGATCTTGTTTCGCTCTAGCATGTGCTCCTGTTCGACGTCGCGGGCGAAGTCGGCCGTCTCGTAGACCTTCGCGTGGCCGACGGTCGTTCGCATCCCGAACTTGGTGTCGAGCTTTCGGATGACGACCTCGTCTGCGTCCTTGTTCAACATTGCCGCGAGGCTGTCGCGGACCTGCAGACGGGAGGGTGTAGCTTCCTCGTGGGTTAGTTCGAATGTAACGTCCGTTCGGTGCAACATGGGATTCTCGTCTTCCGAGAGGATGTCGACGTCCATGATATCACTCAGTTGCTCTAGTATCCCCCTGTAGCGCCTAAAAGGATTTCGAAGCGACTGGTCGGCGTCTCCGGGTCGTCAGTCCTCGTTCGGCGGTTCACCAGCGTCGAGGGTGGAGTGACCCCGGGTTGCGCGCGTCGGCGTGGAGCGTCGCGTCTCCAAACTGTCGGACTCGTCTTCCGCGACGCTAGCTGTCGTGTTCTCCGTCCGTGACGGTCAGTCCCCGTGGTGTCCGTCTCTCGAACTCGTCGTCCCAGTCGATTTCGAGAGGGTTCCAGGAGTCGCCGAAGTCAGCCGAACGAAACAGGCCGCGGTTGGTCGCACCGTAGACGACTGCTGGTTGATCGGTGGTCACGAACTCGGCTCTGACAACGCCCTCACCGGTCGGGAGCCCGCCGCCGTCGAGGCGTTTCCAGGGCTCGTCGCCCGCTCGGCAGTAAACGTAGGCGTCGGCGGAGTCGGCTCGGTGGGCCGTCGAGGCACCGGTCGCACTCGAGACGAGGACTCGGTCGGGGTTGCCGGGGTCTGGGACAACCGACCAGCAGTAGCGGTGGTCGAGCCCTTTCTGGGGGCGCTCCCACGACTCGCCACCGTCTTCCGAGGCAGCGAAGCCGTCTCCCGCGGCCGTGTAGACGAGCCCCTCGCGGTCGGGGTGAGTCGCCAGGCTGTGGTTGTCCCGGCGGGATCCGGGTGGGCGCTCCTGCCAGGTGTCGCCGCCATCCGTACTGAACACGAACGCGCCTGCCTCGATCCCGACGTAGAGCCGGTCGGGGTCGAAGGGGTCGACCTCGATCCACCGGACATGGTGGGTGTCTGGCCTCGGCGGGAAGTACCACTCCGGCTCAGAGGGAAGGTCGGTGATCCCGTCGAGGTGAGTCCAGGAGTTGCCCCCATCCGTCGAGCGATAGACGCGACTCGGCTCCGTGCCGGCGTAGACGACGTCGGCGTCGTGGGGGCTGATCGCAAGGGCGGTGACGGCGTTGGGCTCGAAGTCCGTCTCGAGGCGCTCGAAGGTATCGCCGCCGTCGGCAGAGCGGTAAAGACCGGACTCGAAGGTGCCGGCGAAGACGCGTTCGGGCGCGTCGGACGAGACGGTGACGCACTCCAGTCGGTGCCCCTCGAGACGGTCGGCTCGGTTCCAATGCTCGGTATCGTCCGGATCACCCGTACAGACGAGTAGTCGGTCGGGTAGGGCGAGGGAGACGAAGGCCATGCTAGAACGGACGGCGGGATCGAACAGAAAGGTTCGCCCGGCGTGAGAGAGACACCAACGCGGTAACTCAGTCGGCGGCGAACAGTTCGCGGTCCATATACTTCCCGCCGACCCAGCACTCGGCGGCGAGCCAGACGACGAAGACTGCCATGGGCACCAGCAGCAGGTCCCAGACGACGCCCGGTCCCGAAATCTCGAGAACGCTCACCACCGCGCTGGTGGTGAGAAAGAGTCCGAGCACGGCGAGGGGGAGGGCCGCGAGTCGGTTCCACGGAATCGCCACCGGGCCGACGGAGAGCCGATTTCGAGTGCCAGCGAGGAGGAATGTGACGCCGACGAGCGCGAACAGACCGGCGACCGCGATACCCTCCAACGTCTCCGGCGCCGCGAACAGCACGGCGAGCAGTACCAGTGCAGCGAGCATCGCGACGCCGCCGGCTGCGAGTCCGTGTCGGAACGTCTCTCGCTGATCGCTCATACCAGAACCGAACACGTCAGCCGGAATAGTTGTTTCGAGTGCGTCGGCGTCTCGGGCACGCAGCCGAGGTGATCGGCCGTCGAGGCGAGGGAAGATGTCCGCCGAGGAGAGGGGAGTTGGCCGTTGGACTGATCAGTCGTCGTCCATCGGCGCCGTCACCGGCTCGACGCGCTGACCGCGTGGCCCCTCAAGGTCGACGTCGGGGAGCAGGTCCCGGAGATACTGGCCCGTGTACGACACATTGTGCGCAGCGATTTCCTCGGGGGTGCCGGTCGCAACGATCTGGCCGCCGTTCTCGCCGCCCTCGGGGCCGAGGTCGATGACGTGGTCTGCGTTCTTGACGAGGTCGAGTTCGTGCTCGATGACGACGACGGAGTTGCCGCCGTCGACGAGCCGGTGGAGGACGTCGATCAGTTTGCGCTCGTCTGCAGAGTGGAGGCCCGTGGTGGGTTCGTCGAGCAGGTACAGCGTCTCGCCGGTGTCTTTCTTGCCCAGTTCCTCGGCGAGTTTGACCCGTTGGGCCTCTCCGCCCGAGAGCGTCGTCGAGGGCTGGCCGAGGGTCATGTAGTCGAGCCCGACGTCTTTCAACAGCTTCAATCGGCGGCGGATCTGGGAGTTCGCCTCGAAAAAGTCGTAGGCCTCGCCGACCTCCATCTCGAGGACGTCGGCGATCGTTTTGCCCTTGTAGGTGACGTCAAGCGTGGCGTCGTTGTACCGGGCGCCCCCGCACTCCTCGCAGGGGACGTAGACGTCCGAGAGGAAGTTCATGTCAATTTTGACCGTCCCCTGGCCGCCACACTCCTCGCAACGCCCACCCTTGACGTTAAAGGAGAATCGGCCCTTCTCGTAGCCCCGTTGTTTCGAGAGTTTCGTCTGGGCGAACAGCTCGCGGACGTAGTCGAAGACGCCGGTGTAGGTGGCCGGGTTCGAGCGCGGCGTGCGTCCGATTGGACTCTGGTCGATCAGGCGAACGGTCTCGATCTGGTCGAGCCCCGCTAACTCGTCGTAGTCGCCCGGAATGACGGAGGTGTTGTCGTTCATCTCACGAGCAAGTCCCTTGTAGAGCACCTCGTGCATGAGCGTCGACTTGCCCGAGCCCGAGACGCCCGTGATCGCGGTGAAACAGCCAAGCGGAATCTCGACGTCCAGATCGGTGAGATTGTGCTGGCGAGCGCCGTGGATGCCGAGTGTGCCGTCGGCGTCCCGACGATCACCGGGAACCGGGATTTGCCGTCGCCCGGAGAGGTAGTCGCCGGTGACCGACTCCTCGCAGGCTTTGATCTCCTCGACGGGGCCGTTGACGACGACCTCACCGCCGCGCTTGCCGGGGCCGGGCCCCATGTCGACGACGGTGTCGGCGCGGCGCATCGTCTCCTCGTCGTGCTCGACGACGATGAGGGTGTTTCCGAGGTCGCGAAGCTCTTCTAGGGTGTCGAGCAGCCGATCGTTGTCGCGCTGGTGGAGCCCGATCGAAGGCTCGTCTAACACGTAGAGGACGCCGACGAGCCCGGAGCCGATCTGGGTCGCGAGTCGGATGCGCTGGCTCTCACCACCCGAGAGCGTCGCGGCTTCGCGGTCGAGCGTGAGGTACTCGAGCCCGACCTCGTCCATGAAGCCCAGACGCGCGCGGATCTCTTTGAGGATCTCCTCGGCGATCACCTTCTCGCGCTCGGTCAGGTCAGCCTCCATGGACTCGAAGTGTGCGAGTGCGTCGCCGATGCTCATCGCGTTGATCTCGGTGATCGCGGTGTCGTCGACGAGCACCGCCCGGGAGGCGGCCCTGAGGCGGGTGCCGTCACAGGCGGGACACGCCGTCGCGGACATGTAGTCCTCGATGTGCTCGCGCGTGGAGTCGGAGTCCGTCTCGAGGTAGCGACGCTCCAGATTGGGGATGACGCCCTCGAAGCGCTTTCGCTTGCGCCGGGTGCCGTTTTTCGTGTGGCGTTCGAACAGCACCTGGTCGCTGGTGCCATAGAGAAACGCCTGCTGGATGTCCTCGTCCAGTTCCTCGAACGGCGTCGACAGCGAGACGTCAAAATGTTCGGCGACGGCGTCGAGGCGGGTCCGGTAGTACGATCGGCTGTAGCTCCAGGGTTCGAATACCTTCTTTAAGGGCTTCGAGGCGTCTTGAATCACGAGATCCTCGTCGACCTCTTTGGTCTCGCCTAAGCCCTCACACTCCGGACAGGCGCCGTGTGGGGAGTTAAACGAGAAACTGCGAGTCTCGATCTCGGGGACGTCGATCCCGCAGTGCGTACAGGCCAGATCCTTCGAGAACTCGACGACGAACCGGTCATCGGCCTCGTACTCGTCGCCGAGTGCGCCGGTCCGGCGGGCCTGCTCGCCCAGCTCGCTCGCGACGTCCTCGGGGGCGTCGGGAAGGATGACCTTGAGGACGCCTTCTGCCTCCTCGAGGGCGGTCTCGACGCTGTCGATGATCCGCGGTCGTGCTTCCGTCGAAACCGAAATCCGGTCGACGACGACGTCGATCGTGTGATCGAAGTTCTCGTCTAAGTCGGGCGTATCGAGCGTGAGGTCATGTTCCTCGCCGTCGACTTCCACCCGAGAGTACCCCTCCGAGACCAGCTCGTCGAACAAATCCTCGAAGGCACCCTTCTGGTCGCGAACGACGGGGGCGGCGAGCTTCGACTTCGTTCCCTCGGGGAGTTCGAGAATGCGCTCGACCATGTTCTGGGCGGACTGCTCGCCGACCTCGCGGCCACAGTCGGGACAGTGAGGCGTGCCAACGCGGGCGTAGAGCAGTCGAAGGTAGTCGTGTAACTCGGTGACAGTTCCCACAGTCGAGCGGGGGTTGTTCGCGGCGTTCTTCTGATCGATCGAGATCGCCGGGGAGAGCCCGTCAACGGACTCGACCTGCGGCTTGTCCATCTGCCCGAGGAAGTTTCGCGCGTACGCGGAAAGACTCTCGATATATCGGCGCTGGCCCTCGGCGTAGATCGTCTCGAACGCCAGCGAGGACTTGCCCGATCCCGAGAGTCCCGTGACGACGGTAAAGGACTCCCGAGGAATCGAGACGTCGAGGTCCTTCAGATTGTGCTCTTCTGCCCCCCGAACCTCGATATGCTCCGAACTCATCTAGCCACAGCCAGCGGCCGCACAAATGAAGGGCTGTCGGTTGGGAGATCGCGCGAGGTGAAAGTGAACGGGCACGCAGGGAAACTAACCGGGAACGGAGGAGATCGCACTCGAGTGCGTTCAGATCGTCCCCCGAAGGACGACCTCGTCGTCGATGCGGTCGAGCATGTCCTCTCTGATCGTGTACGCCTCGTCGTCGGATCGATCCCAGCCAACTTTCGCCAGTGCGGTGTCGAGGAGGCTCGGATTTGGATCGACCGAGGCGGCGTCTCCGTCGACGTTCGAGACGACTCCCAGTTCCTTGCCGTTGGCGTCGACGACCGTCTTGCCGACGTCGTCGTCGGTGAGCGAGGCAGCCATGGGGTCGGCTACCAGCGACCCACACATAACCGTTTGGCCGTCGATCTCCGGTTTCCTTGAATCGGGAGGGTTTTCGCGTTCGTTATCAAGCTGATCAGACCGTCGGCCTCAGTCGGAGTGATCGTCGGCCTCAGTCGGAGTGATCGTCGGTCTCACCCGGAACGATCGTCACCGGAATCGTGGCGGTCCTGGCGAGTCGATCGGCGGTGCTCCCAATGACCGCCCCCGAGAGTCCGCTGGTTCCGCGCTGGCCGACGAAGATTGCGTCGGCATCGATCTCGTCGGCGTAGTCGAGGATCGTCTCGGCGGGCTGGCCGCGACGAACCTCGGCGTGGATCTCGACGGTGTGGTCTCGGTAGGCGTCTCTCGCGTCCTCCACTAGCCGCCGTGCTGCCTGATTGAGTTCGTCGACCTCGGCGACGCCGAAGGTAAGTGTGGATCGGCTCGGCTCGACCACCGTGATTGCGTGGACGTCGGCATCGCAGGCTGCAGCGAGTGCGACGGCGCGGTCGAGCGCGGTCTGGGCTGTGTCGCTGTCGTCGACGGCGACCAGCAACCTATCGGTCATAGGAGACAGTATGGCGCTCTCAGGAATAAACGGTCGCATGCGAATCGATGTGCGCTGTGGGAGTCGGAGGGAGAGGTGAGTAGTGCGAACAATATCGATATCTACTGTCGAATATACCGTGACGACTACACGGGCACGATGGACGACGTGTGGGTCAACGGTGGCGGGTGAGTCGAGGTCACGGTCTCAGGCGGCGCTTGGCAGTTCGGTCATCATGAGAACGAGAGGTGTCAAGAGGAGCAGGCAGTCGGCAAGATGGCACCGGCCAGAATTTTAAGATGATACGCGTCCGAGAGCCACTCTAGTGACACCTCACCGGAGATTAACCGCGATTTCGGGTGGAGATCCAAACGGGGTATACTCTTTGTCATCGAGTACAGTCGGTCTAGTATGACAGATGAGTTCGACGTGGTGATCGCCGGGGCCGGTCCCGCGGGCGCCCAGTGTGCACGGGATCTCGCGGCCCGGGACTACGACGTCGTCGTCCTCGAGACGGAGGCCGAATCGGTGTTCCCGAAGACGAGCAACAAGTCCACTGCAGGGACGTTCTACTCGATGATGACGGCGTTCGGAGTGCCCGACGACGTGGTGATGAACTACACCGACAACGTGGTCCTCGAGTCGCCGAACAACCACTACGTCCAGGAGCATCCGGGTGCCGTACTCGAGTTCGCAGACTTCAAGCGGTGGCTGGTCGCCGAAGGACGCGAGGAGGGCGCGGAGTACCGGTTTGACTCCCACGTCCGGGAGCCGATCCTCGAAGGCGACGAGCCCGTCGGCGTCCGGTACAACGGCGACGAAGAGGTCTACGGCGAGATCGTCGTCGACGCGACGGGGCCGAGCGCGCCGCTGGCGAAGAATCTCGGCGTGAGCGATCTCAAGAGCAAGAACCACGCTATCGGTATCGAGTACGAGTTCGAGGGCGTCGACGTCGACCACCCCGATTTCGCGGACTTGACCGACGGGATGATGCTCCGACTCGATCACGACCTCGCGCCTGGGGGCTACTCCTGGATCTTCCACACCGGCGGCGACACCGCGAAGGTCGGTCTCTGTTACATCCGCAACGAAGACTATCACCGGCACGGACGAGACGACTTCAGCATCGACGACTACCTCGAGTACTGGACGGATACCGACCCGCGATTTGCTAACGCGACGCGCCTCGACGAGAAGATGCACCGCGGCTCGGCGCACATCCAGCCGCCTGGAACGATGCACACGGACCGGTTCATGGCCATCGGCGACACCGTCCCGACCGTCGACCCGCTCTGGGGCGAGGGGATCAACACGTGTATGCGATCCGGGCGTGCGGCCGCGATCGCCGCCGACTACTGCATGGGCCACGAGAACACGCCGCCGACCGCCGAGAACCTCGAGATCTACGACACGCTCTGGCACCGTGACGCCGCTCCGAACATGCAGTCGCGACTCTGGATGACGAAGCTGCTCTATTTCGCCTCGAACGAGCGCTACGACCAGCTGATGGCCGACCTCTCGAAGATGGACGAAGACGCCCTCGCGAAGGCGAACAACGGGAGCGTCCGCGGCGTTCTGAAGCTATTACACCTGCGAGATCTGCCGATGCTGGCGAAGTTCGCTCGGTATCAGCTCACCCGGTAAGCTGGGGCCGAGACGGTACGTGTGTCGAACGGGAACGCGATCTGTGCCGATCAGACGTCCTCAGGGAGCCAGCCGCCGTCGACTTCGATATTCTCCCCGCTCGTGTACGTGTTTTCGGGATCGAGGAAGAACAGCAGGGGACGAACCAGATCGTCGAAGCTGGCCGGGCGACCGCGCGGGAGCTCGTCGGGGAACTCGTCTGAGTTTTCGACCACGTACGGAGAGACGGCGTTGACCGTGATTCCGTCGTCGGCCGTATCGGCGGCGAGCATCCGGGTGAACTGGATGACGCCGGCCTTGGCGAGAAAGTACGGGAAGTTCTTGGGGTTGACGAGGCCCTTCTCCGCGGAGGCGTAGCCAATATTCACGATTCGACCGTACCCCCGCTCGCGCATTCCGGGCAGAACGCGCTTCGAGCAGAGGTAGGTTCCGTTGACGTTCGTCTCGATGACGCGGTTCCAGGTCTCGACGTCGAGTGCTTCCCAGTGGGCGGGCGCGAAGTCGCCGACGTTGTTGACGAGGACGTCGACGCCGCCGAGATCGGCCTCGATCGCAGACACGAGCCCGTCAACACTCTCCGGATCGGTGACGTCGCCCTGGACGGTGATCGCGTCGCCGGCGCCCCGGTCTGCCGCCTCGGCTGCGACCTCGCGGGCGGCGTCGGCGCTCGTGTGGTAGTGGACGGCGACGTTCGCACCACAGTCGGCCGTCGAAAGCAGCAGCTCGCGGCCGACGCCGCGTCCGCTGCCGGTGACGAGGACGGTCTGACCCGTGAGATCCGGCTGGTACATACCTCGCCGTCGGACAGCCGGCGGGTTAGGTCTTTAGTTCACCCCGCCGCAGGACCGGTTTCGACGTTCAGTGGCGGCCGAACGGGGCTGTAAGCGTCAGCTACCGGGGTTCCGACCGGAACGAGTCAACGGGGGCCGGATCGCCGCGGCTGAGTACAATATGTGTAGTTAAGTATGGCGACGGCAGTCCCTAGGGTAGGATGGACTACTATGCGGGCGTCGATCTCGGCGCGACCAACGTCCGTGCGCTCGTCGCCGAGGACGATGGGACGACGGTTGGCACGAGCCGTCGCGCGACGCCGCACGGCCCGACCGGAATCGACGTGACGGAAGGCGTCCTCCTGACGCTGCGGGAGGCCTGCGACGACGCCGGAATCGACCCCACCAAAGTCGTAGCCGCGGGCATCGGCTCGATCGGCCCGTTCGACCTGGCGGAGGGGATGGTGATCGATCCGGCGAACCTGCCCGATACGATCGATCGGATCCCCCTGACCGGCCCCATCGAGAAGTTGATCGATAGCGAGGAGGTGTACCTTCATAACGACACCACCGCGGGCGTGATCGGCGAGCGGTTCCACGCCGCCCGCAATCCCGACGACATGGTGTACGTGACGATTTCCTCGGGGATCGGCGCCGGTGTCTGCTGTGACGGCGAGATCTTAGACGGATGGGACGGGAACGTCGGTGAGATCGGCCACTGGCTCGTCGATCCTCGCGAACGCCTCCAGTGTGGCTGTGGACACGCCGGCCACTGGGAGGCCTACTGTTCGGGCAACGGGATCCCGAACTACGTACGAATGATCGCAGAAGACGATCCGACGATCGACACCGATCTGCCCCTCGAGGACCCCGACTTCACGGCCAAAGATGTCTTCGAACACGCCGGCTCGGACGAGTTGGCCGACTACGCGATCGAGCAGGTCGCCTACTGGAACGCGCTTGGAATCGCAAACGTGGTCCACGCGTTTGCCCCCATTCTCGTCTCCGTCGGGGGCGCCGTCGCGATCCACAACGAGGAACTGGTCGTCGATCCGATCGCCGAGCGCGTCTCGGAGATGGTGATGGCGAACGTCCCCGAGATCCGGCTGACGACACTGGGTGACGATGTCGTTCTGGAAGGCGCACTCGCGAGCGCGCTCACCGCTGGGACGGGCGATCGGCGGTACCTCGACCACTGAGCTATACAGGTCGGGCGGCGATGCCGCCCGCGAGAGCGACCGGGCGTTTCTTATCCAGCGCTGACGTGGCGAGCGTATGCGCCGGCGAACGGCGATTCGGGCGATCGGTGCCACCGGAGCGGCCGCACTGGGGACGAGCGTCGCCGGCTGCACCGACGCCGCACCAAATGGGAGCAACGGCGAGAACGGGAGCGACGAGAACGGCGAGGACGGACCGTACGAGCCCCTGGGGTCGGTCTCGCTAGAAGGCGCCGCGGAGGCGGTCGTCGGCGATGGCGGAGAGACCGCCTACGTCGCGGGTATCGACGGCATCGCCACCGTCGACGTCGTGGATCCGGCATCGCCGACCGTGCTCACCGAGCGAACCGACCTGCTCGGCGACTGGAACGAGGACGGAACGTTCACCGACATCTTGGACGTGAAAGTCGACGGCGACCGACTCGCCGTCCCGGGCCCGGCGAATCAGCAGGGGAGCAGCGTCTTTCACGGATTCGTGCTGTACGACGTGAGCGATCCCGCCGATCCCGAGCCGGTCGGCGAGCCCTACGAGACCGAGTACCCCATCCACAACTGCTTCCTCCGAGACGAGCGGCTCTACGTCGTTGCGAACGACGAGGAGGGCAATCCACTGGTGATCTTCGACGTCAGCGGCGACGAAATCGAGGAGATCGGGCGCTGGTCGCTGCTCGACGTCGACCCCGACTGGGCCGACGTCCACTGGCTGTTGCGCTACCTCCACGACGTCTACGTCCACGACGATCTGGCGGTGCTTGCCTACTGGAACGCGGGGACGATCCTCCTCGACGTGAGCGATCCCACCGAGCCGGCGTTCGTCTCGCGGCTCTCCGAGACGGATCTCGAGACCCAACGCGACCGCAGCGGAAACCGGGAGGCCGTCCGGACCGCACAGCTCGGCTTACCCGGCAACGACCACTACTCCGCGGTCGACGAGACGGGCGAACTACTGGCGATCGGCCGGGAGGCCTGGGTGACGAACCAGAGCGCGGCCGATCGGCCCGGCGGGATCGATCTCTACGACCTGACGGATTCCGCCGAGCCGGAGTATCGGTCCACGATCGAGGCGCCCCGCGGAGCCGACGAGCGCTACGATAGCGAGCCGTGGACGACGGCGCACAACTTCGAACTCCGTGACGACGTCCTCCACGCCTCGTGGTACCAGGGCGGCGTGACGCTGCACGACGTGAGCGATCCCGCCGACCCCACAGAGCGTGCCCAATGGCACGAGCCGCTCTCGGCGTCGTTCTGGACCGCACGCGTCGCCCAGCCCGGCGAGACGTTCGTCGCCAGCTCGACCGGCTATACGAACGCCGACCGACCGGAAAGCGCGCTGTACACGTTCCCGATTCGCGACGGCGAACAGGCAGATCCGGTCGCACTCGACGATCCAGCCGTCTTCGAGGACGACGACTGAGCGAGAGCGGCGGATATCGACACAGAACCGGCGACGCTGACGTTGACACCGGACTCAGCGACGCTGACGTCACCTCCCGTATGTGCCAGATTGTCACGAACGTTCGGACGCAGCGCAACCTATTCTTTTCTCGAGCCCGAAACCCCCGATAATGAGCGAGTCAGAGGTCGAGGGGGCGACGCTTCGCGAGCGCGTCGAGAAGTGGATGGCCCGAGAGATGCCGATCATCCAGATGCACGGCGGGACGAGTGCGGTCCGCGAGGCCAACCCCGAGACTGGCGAGGTGATCATCGAACTCGGGGGCGGCTGTAGCGGCTGCTCCGTGAGCGACGTCACCACGGGCAACATCGAAGCGGAGCTGTTGCAGTGGCCCGAAATCGACGAGATCACGGTCCGCGTTCCAGACGCGCGCGAGGATCTCGGCGGTCCTGACCAGCCCGAATCGATCATGGGCGTCGACAGAACCGAAGGCGGGCGCGGCGACTGGGGCTCGTCGAATCCCGGCAAGGACCACCTCTGAGAGACAGGTTACCTGGGGCCGACGACGTTCGGACGGACGCGAGTGCTGTCTCCGAGCCACTGTGTGACACGGGCGGCCAGTTTTGGGAACGCCTATACGCGTTTAGTCACCTATTGTTCAGGTAATGACCACGACGACGAGCCAACGCCCGGCGGCAGGGGGTGGCCAGAATGGCTGAGGAACCGCTCCCCAGCGCGACGGTCGGCACCGACGCGGTGGCGACGGACGGTGGCGAACGCGAGAACGACACCGGACACGACGAAGCGGACGACGAACACGAGGGTGACGAGCCCGAGACGGACGGCGGCGTGCGCGCGTACACCGTCCGTCTGGAGCTCGTCGACGAGCCCGGCGAGCTGCTGCGAGCGCTCCATCCGATCGCTGACAACGGCGGAAACCTGCTCTCGATCCACCACGAGCGCGGGAATATTACGCCACGAGGGCACATCCCCGTCGAGGTCGACGTGGAATGTCCGCCGGATCGGTTCGACGGGATCGTCGAGGCGCTTCGAGATGCCGGCGTCAACGTCATTCAGGCCGGCGAGGAGCGCTACGGCGATGAGTTGAGCGTCGTCCTCTCGGGCCAGCTCGTCGACACCGATCTCTCGGATACGCTCTCTGCGATCGAAGACGAGGCGGGTGCCGTCGTCCTCGACCTCTCGCTTGCCGCACCGGAAGGAACGAACGGTGTCGCCAGTGCTCGGATCCGGCTGGCAATCGGCTCCGGACGCACTGAGGCGGTGCTGTCGGCGATCCGCGAGTTGGGCGAGCGAAAGGGACTCACCGTCGTCGAACCGCTGCCAGGGGGTGAGGCCTGATGCGACTGGCCATCCTGGGTGCCGGCTCCGTCGGCACGTCCGTCGCGGAGCTGGCCGGCGAGTACGGCCACGAGGTCGTCGCGTTCGCAGATTCGAGCAGCGCTGCGGTCGACGACAACGGGATCGATGTCGAGCGCGCACTCGAGCGAAAGGCAGGCGGTGAAGACGTCGGCTCTGCCGACCCAGAATCGGCGTTCGACGCCGACTACGACGTGCTCGTAGAGGTGACGCCGACGACCTTGGGCGACGCCGAGCCCGGCTTCTCTCACGTGAAGCGAGCGCTCGCTGACGACAAACACGTCGTGCTCGCGAACAAGGGTCCCGTCGCCGAACGATACGAAGAGCTTCGTGAACTCGAGGCCGAGAGTGCGGGCTCGATCCGGTTCGAGGCGACCGTCGGCGGCGCGATTCCGATCCTCTCGACGATCGAGGACACGACGCCAGAAGCCGTGACCGCGGTTCGTGGCGTCCTGAACGGAACGGCAAACTTCATCCTGACGCGGATGGCCGCGGAGGGACTAGACTACGAGCACGTCCTTGCAGAGGCCCAGGACCTGGGCGTGGCGGAAGCCGATCCGACGTTCGACGTCGACGGCACCGACGCCGCACTCAAGTTCGTGATCTTAGCGAACGTCCTCGCCGACGGCGGTTTCGCGCTCGAAGACGCCACCGTCGACGGGATCGAAACCGTTCCGGGGAGTGCCTTAGATCTCGCGGCCGAGGACGGACGAACGATCCGACTCATCGGCGAGGCGACCCGCGAGGGCATCCGGGTTGGGCCGCGGCTGGTCCCCGAGAACGGAGCGCTCGCGGTGACGGGAACGCGAAACATCGTCGAGATCGAGACGCGCCACGGCGGCTCGCTGGCCTCCAGTGGACGCGGCGCGGGCGGCCCGGAGACGGCGACGGCGATCCTCGCCGACGTCGGTCGGCTGCCCGAGCTGTAAGCTAGTCTGGGCGGACTGATTCTTACGCGATAAGCTGGAGTCCAGCCAGCGCGACGCCGACGTACAGCACGTGATACAGCAGCGTGGACGTACCCATGTGGACGGTAAATCGGCCGGCCGGATACGAGCCCACGCCCGCCGGAATCGTCACCAGTCCACGGATCCACGGGAGGAAGTTTGTGACGAAGATCGCGGGGCCACCGTACTCCTCGAACCACACCTCGAGACGTGCAAGTTCCGGCGCGTCGGGATCGACCGTCACGTAGGGAAGGCTCAGTACGAACGTCGGACCGTACCGTCTGCTTCCGGCGTAGATGACGAGTTGGCCGACCATGTAGCCGAGCGTGACGACGAGGACGATGAGTGCCGCTTGGACGACCTCTGCGCCCGTCGCGAGGACGTAGCCAGGGAGGAAGACGCTGGTCGGAAAGATCTTCCCGACGAATGCCCCTTTCAGGGTAAAAATCACGAAGAGGGCGGGCATCGCGAGCAGGCTCGTCGGTTCGGGGACAAGCTCCGAAACGAGAGAAACAACGTCGAACATATCCGTCAGTCCGCGTGGCTTCGCACGACCAAGCGAGGGCTCGCGGGCTCAGGTCGGCTGTCGGGAGATCGGTGGTCGGACATCTGGGTCTCAGTTTATCGGAGGCAACACGTCAGTATAAATAGACGCTGGCAGTTTCCGAACGAGAAACTCCGTCCGACGGAACGATAGACGGACAGCCGTGACGAGCCGCGGATGAGTGGCGGGACGCCGTGTGACCGAGACGCAAACCGCAAGAGGGAACAGGGATCGGAAGAATACGGTTTCGAAATGGTTTTAACCGCAACGAGCAAACAACACCGATATAAGCGCCTCTGCGCGTGAGCTACAACAATGAGCGAAGACAAACCGCACCAGAACTTGGCCATCATCGGCCACGTTGACCACGGGAAGAGTACGCTGGTCGGGCGGCTCCTCTACGAGACGGGGAGCGTACCCGAGCACGTCATCGAACAGCACAAGGAAGAAGCCGAGGAGAAGGGCAAGGGTGGCTTCGAGTTCGCCTACGTCATGGACAACCTCGCTGAGGAGCGAGAGCGTGGTGTCACCATCGACATCGCCCACCAGGAGTTCGACACCGACGATTACTACTTCACGATCGTCGACTGTCCGGGCCACCGTGACTTCGTCAAGAACATGATCACGGGCGCATCCCAGGCGGACAACGCCGTCCTCGTCGTCGCCGCCGACGACGGTGTCGCGCCCCAGACCCAGGAGCACGTCTTCCTGGCTCGTACCCTCGGTATCGACGAGATGATCATCGGCGTCAACAAGATGGACGTCGTCGACTACAAGGAAGACGCCTTCCAGGACGTCGTCGACGAAGTCAACCAGCTGCTCAAGCAGGTTAACTTCCAGGTCGAGGATGGCTCGTTCATCCCGATCTCGGCCTTCGAGGGCGACAACATCGCCGAGAGCTCCGACAACACCGACTGGTACGACGGTCGTACCCTGCTCGAGTCCCTGAACGACCTGCCGGAACCGCAGCCGCCAACGGACGCGCCGCTGCGACTGCCGATCCAGGACGTCTACACCATCTCCGGCATCGGTACCGTCCCCGTCGGACGTATCGAGACCGGTATCATGAACATCGGCGACAACGTCTCCTTCCAGCCCTCTGACGTGGGCGGCGAAGTCAAGACGATCGAGATGCACCACGAAGAGGTGCCCAAGGCCGAGCCCGGTGACAACGTCGGATTCAACGTCCGCGGCATCGGCAAGGACGACATCCGCCGCGGTGACGTCTGTGGTCCCGCCGACGAGCCACCAAGCGTCGCCGAGACGTTCCAGGCCCAGGTCGTCGTCATGCAGCACCCCTCGGTCATCACGGCCGGCTACACGCCTGTCTTCCACGCCCACACGGCACAGGTCGCCTGTACGATCGAGTCCATCGACAAGAAGATGGATCCCGCAAGCGGCGAGGTCGCCGAGGAGAACCCCGACTTCATCCAGTCGGGTGACGCTGCAGTGGTCACCATCCGACCACAAAAGCCCCTCAGCATCGAGCCATCCAGCGAGATCCCGGAACTCGGGAGCTTCGCCATCCGCGACATGGGTCAGACCATCGCAGCTGGCAAGGTCCTCGACGTCCACGAGAAATAAATGCAGCAGGCACGCGTTCGACTCGCGGGCACGAGCCCACAGGACCTAGACGACATCTGTGACGACGTCCGCGAGATTGCGAACAATACCGGCGTCAACCTGAGCGGTCCAATCCCGCTACCGACGAAAACCCTCGAAATCCCGACGCGGAAGTCGCCAGACGGAGAGGGTACCGCGACGTGGGAGCACTGGGAGATGCGCGTCCACAAGCGCCTGATCGATCTGGACGCCGACGAACGTGCACTCCGACAGCTCATGCGCATCCAGGTGCCAAACGACGTTTCGATCGAGATCGTCCTCGAAGACTGAGGACGCTCGCTTTCTGAGTTGACCGTTTTTTCCGAGGACACTGGGCGAAGAGCTACAGAGCCGACCGAGATCCGACGCTCCGGCTGTTCCAGACAGCGAAGCCGACGTGCAGACTTTTGTAGCTCGGTCGTGACCATCCGGTATGGCGACTCGATCTGGCGCGCCGATCCTCGAGGTGCTTGCCCTGTTCGTCCTCGTCTTCCTGTTGCAGACGCTGGCGGCCTTCGGCGGAGCGATGGCCGGGCTGTTCGTGCTCTCGCCGCCAGTGACGGCAGATCCCTGGACGATTGTCACGAGCGTCTACGCCCACGCCGGCATCGGGCATCTCCTCTCGAATGCCGTCGCGCTGGTGTTGTTTGGGTGGCCAGTCGCACGGGCAACGACGCGGCTGCGCTTTCACACGTTCTTTCTCGCAACCGGCGCGATCGCCGGCGTGACCCAGATCCTCGTCGGGGGCTGGCTCTCCGCATTCCCCGGGTTCGGTGCCAGCGCGGGCGTGCTCGGAGCCAGCGGCGCGGTGTTCGCACTGCTTGGCTACCTGCTCGCAGCAAACCGCGTGACGTCGGGGCTCGGCTCACTCGTCGATCTCTCGACGACGGCAGCGCTCCTGCTGGGCCTGGCTCTGGCCGTCGTCGTCACACTCGCGACCGCAGCTCCGGGGGTCGCGTTGCTCGCTCACTTCACCGGCTTCGTGCTGGGGCTGGCCGCCGGCCGTGCGGGCGTCCTCGAGCCACGCTCGCAGTCAGCAGCGACGCAGACGCCAGTTTGAGGCGGCGTTCGTCAGTGTCACACAGAGCCGGTTCGACGCATGTCTGAGTACCTCTGTTGGGAAACACAAGTCTCAAATAGCAACCTGGGCTACCTATCGGCGAGGGCTCGTAGATCAGTGGTAGATCGCTTCCTTCGCAAGGAAGAGGCCCTGGGTTCAAATCCCAGCGAGTCCACTTCTTCACATCGCTACGCTCGTTCAGTCGTGGACTCGCTGCACATCGCAAACTCTACGAGTTTGCTCAATCCCAGCGAGTCTATAATTCTGCGGCGCGAACAACTTCGTGAGCGCCGCAAATAATCGTCGAGTCGGGATTTGAAGCCCTGTGAAACGTAGTTCGAAAGACGCCCTTGGCGTCTCTCGTCATCACGAGAGAGCAACGCTCTCTCGAACGACAGCGCCGAGCGGTGCGCAGTTCGGAACAAAAGTGCAACGCAAGGGTGCATGCGCTGCAGCACGGGGATAACCTTACCCCAGAAAGCGGTGTACGGCGAGTCGGTATGGGTGGGGGACACACTATCAACGGGGGCGCGCTACGAAACGCGGCGATGACGAGTGCATTGCTCGCAGCAGGGTATGTACTTCCGTTCCTCGGTGAGCACGCGAGCGGTTCTCGGGGGATCGTCGAGACGGTCGCGTTTCTCTCGAGTCACGAGTACTTTCACTACTACCTGCTCTGTACGGCGCTGACGGTTCTCGTAATGGGGACCGTCTGGTACGGACTCGAAGTGAGACTGGACGACTGGCGGTACGGACTCGTCGGTGTGGGATACGGGCTGCTGGCGGGAATCGTCTTCGCGGTATGGTACGTCACTCTGGGAACGACTATCTACGACTTCGCGATCGCCGAAACCTACGTGTTGATCGTCGTCGTCCTCGGTACGGCGCTCGGGACGATCGCTGGACTGCTGCGCTATGCGACTCTTGCCTACCGGTAGAGAAGGGGGACACGCTCCATCCGTTTCGACATGCCACCGCGGTGGAACGTCGGTGGTTTCGAATGGTGGTGTCCACCGCGGGGGCAGGCAAACGGTATCGGGCGTCAGGGGTAGCGTCTTCGTCCGAGGCAAGACGCGGGCGAGAGGGTTCGAAATCGAAGGCTAAGCGAGAATGGATCCCGGAATCCCACCCGAGTAGCACGGCGGGGACGACCGGGCAGTCGCCGGCCGGCCGCTTTTCCGTTCCTCCGCGATAGCGCTACGCATGGTCGAAGACCCGAATCGCGACCGCGCGCAGGATCGCATCGGTGACCGGAAGGGCGAACGGGCGGAGACGACCGAGTCGATTCTCACCGACGCCGAGCGCTCGTTCGACGACCTCGAGTACCCGGTGACGAGCGAGGAGATTGCAGCGGAGTACGGCGACGATCCGATAGCGTTACCCAACGAGACGGAATCACTGGGTTCAGTGTTCGACAGGCTCGCTGGCGAGGAGTACGAGTCGGCCACGGCGGTTCGCGAGGCCGTCTACGGCGAGGTGACCGGCGACGCAGGGGACCGAAACGAGGCGAATGCCGAACGAGATCTCGAGGCACTCGACGACCAGCGCCAGCCGCCATCAGACGAACGCGATACGAACGCGCTGTAGCCGGGCGGCGGAGGTTTCGGGTGCGGAACCGGAATAGCAGAACGGATTTACGTCGCGGCCGTCTTCGTTCGACCATGGATTACGACGCGAGTCTCGACCGCGCGATGGAGAACGTCCCCGACATCGGGGGCGACGAGGATCGCCTGCAGATACCCGACGCCCAGCCCCAGAAAGACGGGGCTTTCACCCGATTTACGAACCTCGGAGAGATCGCCGACGTCCTCTCTCGAGAGGACGAACACCTTCACCGATTTATCCAGCGCGAGCTGGGCACCAGCGGCAAGCTAGAGGAGGGGCGAGCCCGGTATAACGGAACATTCTCCCAGCAGGATTTCGACGCGGCCGTCGACGCCTACCTCGACGAGTACGTCCTCTGTACGGAGTGTGGACTGCCCGACACTCGCCTCGTCCGCGAGGACCGCACGCCGATGCTCCGGTGTGACGCCTGCGGGGCGTTCCGTCCAGTGACGAAACGCTCGGCGAGCCAGCAACAACAACAGCAGCGCGAGGCCGTCGAAGAAGGGAAGACCTACACCGTCGAGATCACCGGCACCGGCCGCAAGGGCGACGGAGTCGCCGAGAAAGGAGAGTACACGATCTTCGTCCCCGGTGCGGACGAAGGCGACGTCGTCGAGATCTACATCAAGAACATCTCGGGCAACCTCGCGTTCTCGCGACTCGCCTGATCGGCCTCAAGAGCGGGCGTTCAGCCCGATCGCGGTGCGGCGGCACGTGCTCCCGAAGATGGCAACTGTGTCTACGACTCGACTCGAACGTGGTGCGAACCGGCTCTCCGGTATCGCACATCGGCGGGTGACGCTACATCCGCTACCGGGGGGTCGGTCGTGGCGGTGACGACGCTCGCCATCCTCGCACTCGCGTTTAGCCTGGATCTACTGGTTGGCAACCCACGTGACACAGTTGCCCCACTCGGCCAACTCGTCGACCGCATCGCCCCGGAAACGGGAGAGCGACGCGGACTCGGTACCGTTCTCGTCGGCTCCGTTCTCGTCGCGATCCTGGCAGGCGGAGCCGTCGCGCTGAGTGAACAACAGTCTGCGATCGCCGCAAGCGTCGTCGCCGCCGTCGTCCTCTTTCTCACGATCGATCTCCGGGCGCTCCTCGAGGGAACCAGCGCCACGCTTGCGGCGGTCGATCACGGACTGAACGAGAGCGACGAACAGCCGGATGAGACCACCAGCGGGAGCGTGACGACCGCACTGCCACAGCGTCGCATGGCAGCCCTCGAAGACGGTGCCGACGGGCTCTCGACCGGTTTCCTGGCGACGCTACTCCCGTTTTCACTGCTCGCCCCCGCATCGGTGACAGCGGCCACGGCAGTGGCGGCGTGGGTGCAGTGTGTGCTGGTGCTCGATCGGTCGGGAGACGCCGACGACCGGACGCCATCAGCGAGCGGGCCGATTGCGACGTCGATCACGTGGATTACCGACCGAATTGGGGCGGTCTGCATTGCCGTTGCGGCGGGCGATCCGGCCGCGATTCGACGTGCCAGCAGAGACCGACGAGCGTCGGCGAGTCCCATCGGGTGGCCGGCAGCCACGCTCGCTGCTACACTGAGCGTCCGTGTCGAAGCAAGTGGGGCCGAAACGGACGCCTCGAATGCGAATACGACGGAGCCGTCAGCCGAGCACGGTCAGCAGGGAGTGGCGCTGCTTGGGCTTGCAGCAGCCGTCGGGGTTGTCGTCGCGACCGTTCTCGCGATGGCGGGAGCGCTCGTTGTGGGCCCACCAGAGCCGGTGTTACTGGCCGTTGAGGTTCGTTCAGCGGCATTCGAGTGGTCGCTGGTGGGGGTGAGTAACCGATGACCGATGGGGACGATCCGACCGTGATCCGCTCGCTGGCCATTGCAGTCGAAGACGTCCTGGACGCGGCCGTCTACAACCGGGAGAATCCCGGCACGGCAGTGCTCCGAGTGACACCCCCGTTCCATGGACGGATGCGGGCCCGACTCCACGTCTATCGCGAGGACGACCGTGAGCTGACGGGTGCAATCCATGTACCCCCGCGTTCGTTCCTCCCTAAGCGAACACGTACAGCGTATCCCGACTTCGAGAGCCGGCCTCCCGACGTCGGAAGCGACGGAGAGGATGAGGACGGCCCAATTGACAACTGGCGGTCGCAGGCTCGCGACTCCCTTCGTGAGACGGTGACGATCGACACTGGAGAGAAGTCACACACAGTCAGCGTCGGCTGGCTCGACGAGCCACAGTAACAGAGCGTCCAACACGAGAGTACCCGCGATCGCACCGCAGTCTCGTACTTTCACTTTCACTCCGCACGGATCGCATTGACGTATCGTCAGTCGAACGAGTTGGTATGATGATCGTAGACTGTATCGACGACGACCGTGTCGACGGAACGGCAACGCCCGAGAAACCCGGCGACCAGCGCCGTCGTATCGACGTCACCGAACTCGACGCCACCGACGTCCAAGAATTCGTTCGGACGAACGTCGGTACCGACCGCGTCTCGCTTGAGCACCGCGGGGCGCGAACGTATCTCGTCGTCGAGGGGTAACTGCGAGACACAGACGCGACGGGGAAACTGGAGCGCGATAAGCCACACGGAAAGGCACTTCCGCGCGGGCCCCCGACGTACGGTCTGTGAGTGCCGACGCGACGACAGACGACGACGGCCCCCGCCGGGCAGAGGTCTATCCTGGCCGCGAGGTCGTCGTCGAGTTCGATCCCGACCTCACCTTCGAGTGTGTCGAGGAGTGTACCTGGTGTTGTCACCACGGCGTGTTGCTCTACGATCGCGATCTCCTGGAGCTCGCCGAGCGAGCGAACCTGGCCAAGACGACGACGGACTTTCGCGGCGAGAAGTTCGTGACCCGAGAGCCAAAGGACCGCGACGAGCACGTCGCCGAGGACGGGAATGCCTGCGCGTTCTTGCGATCGGACGGACTCTGCTCGCTGCACCTAGAAGAGGACTGGAAACCAGCACGGTGTTCGGTCTTTCCGCTCGCAGTCCGACTGGAAGACGGCGAGTTACACGTCGATATCCGGGACTCTGCACACGACCACTGTGACGGACTGAACGTCAGCGAACGGCGCGTAATCGACAACCTCGAGGCGTTCCTTCCGGAGGTGCTCTGGGAACTCGAGAATCCCGACAGCGATCGAGTGCTGTGAGTGAATGGGTATCACACCCCACAACATATTCTCGAAATTAGTGACCGTTTGTCCTCTCACAACGCCGACCCGAGTAAAATAGCAGCGCATTAGTACGACGAGTCAGTCGACGGTAGTAGGAGCGGTATTCGGCTCATCGAGCAGGCATCATCATGTCAGGAGAATATGACCTCATCATCGTCGGCGGTGGAATCAGTGGGGCGTCGCTGCTCTATACGGTGTCGAAATTCACCGATATCGAGCGCGTGGCGCTGTTCGAAAAGGAAGACGAGATCGCGGCGATCAACTCCCACCACACTAACAACTCACAGACACTTCACTTCGGGGATATCGAGACGAACTATACGCTCGAGAAGGCCGAGGAGGTAAAAGAGGGCGCAGAGTTGCTCGCAGGCTACCTCGAGAACCACGACGCAGATCGGGAGATGCACGCAAAGCGCAGTAAGATGGTGCTTGGCGTCGGCGACGAGGAGGTCGCCGAACTCGAGGAACGCTACCACGAAGAGGGCTTTGGCGACCTCTTCCCGAAACTCAGCGTGATCGACCGCGAGGAGATCGAAGCGCTCGAACCGAAGGTCGTCGAGGGACGCGAGCCAGGGACCGAGCTGCGAGCGCTCCAGACGCCCGACGGCTACGTCGTCGACTACGGCGAGACCGCCGCCTCCTTCGTCGAGCAGGCCCGCGAAGAGGCGACCGTCGACATCTACACGGGGACGGCCGTCGAGGACATCACGGAGACCCACAGCGGCTACACCGTCACGACGCCCGACGGCCCGTACGACTGCGAGGTCGCCGTCGTCGCGGCCGGCTCGCACAGCCTCCAGATCGCGAAGGAGCTGGGCTACGGCCAGGACAAGGTGTTGCTCCCGGTCGCGGGGAGTTTCTTCCTCGCAGAGGACTTCCTCAACGGGAAGGTCTACACCCTCCAGATGAAGAAGTTGCCCTTCGCCGCGGTCCACGGCGACGCCGACGTTCACGACGACAGCGTCACCCGATTCGGACCGACGGCGAAGCTGGTTCCAACGTTAGAGCGCGGCCGGATCTCGACCGTCGGGGACTTCTTCGACGTGTTCGGACTCAACCTCGCTTCCTTCCTGAGCTACGGGAACATCTTGGCAGATCGCATCCTGCTGCCGTACGTCCTCCGGAACCTCGTCTACGACCTCCCTGGCGCTGGCCCGCGAGCGTTCCTCCCTCACGTCCAGAAGGTCGTCCCGAGCGCCGAACTGTCCGATATCTCTCGTGCGAAGGGGTACGGCGGCGTTCGACCGCAGATCGTCGACACCAGCCAGAAGTCCCTGGACATGGGCGAGGCGAAGATCACCGGCGAGGACATCATCTTCAACATCACGCCGTCGCCGGGCGCCTCGACCTGTCTGAAAAACGCGATGGTCGACGCCCAGCAGGTCGTCGAGTTCTTAGACGGCGAGTATGAGTTCGACGAGGAGGCGTTCCGTGCCGAGACGATCGATCACTTCCCGCGCGTCGAGGACGCCGATGCTCCCGACGCCGAGAGTGCCGACGAACCAGCGACCACCGCGGGCACAGAGCAGCCCGCGGAGTCGGCCGACGGTGCGGCGGCGAGCACCGGCGCGGACGACTGAGCGACACCGGAGTTCCTCCCGAGTTGCTCGGGTAACACCCAGGATGCGGGATGAAAATGGTTAACCGTCTGCCGGATGTAATACGTATGTGACTGAAGACACGGGGCGACGGAACCTCCGGATGCCCAACAACGACGAGCTGTTTGCGATCGTCACCGAACACCTCGGTGGCAACCACGTCCGGCTTCGCTGCGAGGACGGTGAGGAGCGACTCGGCCGCATTCCCGGCCGCATGAAGTATCGCACCTGGATCGAGCAAGACGACATCGTCGTCGCCGAACCCTGGGACTGGCAGGACGAGAAGGCCACGATCGAGTGGCGTTACACCGGCCAGGACGCAGATCAGCTGCGACGCGAAGGCCACCTCGACACCGTCTGAGCGCGCATCTAACAGCATTTTATTCTCGGACCAGTCGGTAGCGACGTGTCTCGCCACTAGACGAGAGTGTCGTCGCCGAGCGAGAGAGGAACGTGGCGTGAGACGACGATCTGGGACGGATCACCCGTGGTGTTTATCACCCATCCGAAACTAGCACGTAGTAATGAAATCGCTGGGCGGGACGTCGGTCGTCGTCGTAGGTGGCGGATTTGGTGGCCTCTCTACGGCCTGCTTTCTCGCCGACGCAGGTGCTGAGGTGACGGTCGTCGAAAAGAACGAACAGCTCGGGGGCCGAGCGTCGGTACTCGAGGAGTCGGGCTTTCGATTCGACATGGGGCCGTCGTGGTACCTGATGCCCGACGTCTTCGAGCGGTTTTTCGGTCACTTCGATCGCTCGCCGACGGACTACTACGAGCTGACTCACCTCGACCCCCACTACCGGATCTTCTTCAAAGACGGCGATCAGGTCGACGTGACGCCGGACAGAGAGCGGACGAAAGCGGTCTTCGAGTCCTACGAGGACGGCGCCGGCGAAGAACTCGATCGCTACCTCGAAAAGTCGAAGGAGAACTACGAAGTCGGAATGGAACACTTCGTCTACACGGATCGATCGCGACTGCGGGACTTCCTCGATCTGGACGTTGCAAGACAGGCCCGAGGGCTCTCGTTACTGGGCTCGATGCAGGGCCACGTCGAGAACTACTTCGAGCACCCGAAGCTCCAGCAGATCATGCAGTATACGCTGGTCTTCCTGGGTGGATCACCGCGGAACACGCCGGCGCTGTACAACCTGATGAGTCACGTCGACTTCAACCTCGGCGTCTGGTACCCCGAAGACGGGATCGGCGGCGTCGTCGACGGGATCGCCGAGGTGGGCCGAGAGCTCGGCGTCGAGTACGAACTCGACCGTCCCGTGACAGGGATCAAAGGTCGCGAGGGAGCGTTTCTGGTCGAAACCGAGCAGGGAACGCTCTCGGCCGATCTCGTCGTGAGCAATGCCGACTATGCCCACACCGAGCAGGATCTGCTCGCGCCCGAGCAGCGCGGCTACGACGCCGATTACTGGGAGTCTCGAACGTACGCACCCTCCGCGTTCTTGTTGTATCTGGGTATCGAGGGCGACGTCGACGAGCTAGCCCACCACACGCTCGTTCTCCCGACCGACTGGGACGAGCACTTCGAGCAGATCTTCGACGAGCCCGCCTGGCCGGACGAGCCCGCCTACTACCTCTGCGTTCCATCCGAGACGGACGACGACGTCGCTCCCGAGGGGCACAGCGCGCTGTTCGTCCTCGTCCCGATCGCCCCCGATCTCGAGGATACGCCCGAACGCCGCGAGCAGTACCGCGAGCAGATTCTGGCAGACATTGCCGAGAACACCGGCGCCGATCTGCGCGATCGGATCGTCTTCGAGGAACAGTTCTGCGTCGAGGATTTCGCTGACCGGTACAACAGCTTCCAGGGAACGGCACTCGGAATGGCCCATACGCTTCGCCAGACCGCGATCTTCCGGCCCCCACACCGCTCGAAGGCCGTCGACGGGCTCTACTTCACCGGCTCGTACACGACGCCGGGAATCGGCGTTCCGATGTGTCTGATCAGCGGCGAACTGACCGCAGAAAAGGTCATCGCAGACGCTGGAACCAGTCGATGATGGCGCGTGCGGCAGGAGCGAACGGTGCTGGCAGTCCGGGATCGGTGACGGACCGAATCCGATACCTGCTGGTGCTCTCGCGGCCCCGATTCTGGCTCTATCTGGCCGGCCCCGTACTGGTCGGGGTGGCCTACGCCGCCGACGCGCCGACGGAGCTACTCGTACCCGCAACCGTCGCTCTCTTTGCGTACTTTCTCCTGCCAGCGAACGTCTTTTTGTACGGAGTCAATGACGTCTACGACCGGGAGATCGATACCGAGAACCCGAAGAAAGAGGGGCGAGAGGCACGCTACGAGGGGCAGCGATTCGTCCCCGTCGTCGTCGGCCTCTGTGCGGCCCTGGCACTGGCGCTGGTTCCGATCGTGCCCCCGAGCGCGTGGCCCTGGCTCGCCGTCTTCCTGTTTCTGGGGGCAGCATACAGCGCGCCGCCACTTCGGTTCAAAACGACCCCACTGCTCGACTCGATGTCGAACGGGCTGTACATCGTGCCGGGCGCGGCCGCCTACGCCGCGGTGGCGTCCGGACAGCCGCCGGCGCTCGCGGTGCTCGGGGGCTGGCTCTGGGCAATGGGAATGCACACCTTCTCCGCGATTCCGGACATCGAGCCGGATCGCCGCGCCGGCATTCAGACCACAGCGACGGTGTTGGGAGAGGGGAAGACGTACGTCTACTGTGGGGGCTGCTGGCTGCTGGCAGCCGCCGCGTTCGCGGTACTGGACGTCCGCCTCGGCGCTGTCATGCTCGCATACCCCACACTGATCGCGGTCGTCTCCGGGACGAGCGTCGCGGTCGACCGGGCCTACTGGTGGTTCCCAGCGATCAACACGGTAGTGGGTGCAGCGCTGACTCTGGGCGGTCTCTGGAGGGTGTTCTATGGATAACGAATCGACACCCGCGAAGGGGGCAGCGTCTCACAACAGCCGGCGGGCGACCGTCCAGCGCCAGCTCGAAACCCTGATCGAGGAGAACCGATTCACGATCGCGGTGCTCTTCCCGTTCGTCGGTGCCGTGACCCTCGTCGCGAGCGCCGAGGGACTGTTACCCGCCCCGCTCGCGTACAATCCGCTGTTGATCCTCTTTGGAACGCTCGTGATGCGCTCACCGCTGGTCGTCGGCGTCCTGCCACGAATCGGCTGGTGGGCGCTTGGCTGTCTGGGCGTGTTGACGGCGTACACGTACGCCATCGAGATGATCGGCGTCCAAACGGACTGGCCCTATGGTGCCTTCGAGTACACCATCCAGCTCGGGCCGATGCTTCTCGGCGAGGTCCCGCTGGCTTTGCCACTGTTTTTCATCCCGCTCGTGCTCAATGCCTACCTGCTGACACTGTTGCTGCTCGGCGACCGGGCCGATCGCGCCGTGATTCGGCTTCCTGTTGCGGTCGCCGCGGTCGTCGCGATCGATCTCGTGCTCGACCCCGCTGCCGTCGCGGTCGGCTTCTGGGCGTTCGAGGAGGGCGTCTACTACGGCGTTCCCGTCTCGAACTACCTCGGCTGGCTCCTCTCAGGAACTGTCGCGGTCGTCCTCGTCGATCTGGCGTTCGACCGCGAGGCGCTGCTGGCCCGCGTTCGTGAGTGCGTCTTCGTCCTCGACGATCTCGTCAGCTTCGTGTTACTCTGGGGCTCGATCAACCTGCTGTATGGAAACTGGATCGCGGCGGCGGTCGCGGGTGCGTTCTGCGTTGGCCTCGTTCGGACCGACCGGTACGATCTCGAGATGGTGGCGACGGTGCTTCCGAGTCGACTCCGTGGCGACGCCGAGCAGTGAGTGCGATCGGATGAAAATTGACAGTGGCTATCGAGTCGGAACGCCCTCACCGGGACCCGGTTCGCTCCACTCGGTTTCGACGGTTGGAACCGCAGAGACGCGCCGGAAGACTGCCTCTGGATCGCCACTCCAGTGCCAGTAGAGTCGGGTCTTCAGGAGACACCAGAGCTTCCGTGTCGTCGAGAGCTGGGGCGCCGAAGAGAGGACGTCGTACCCCTGTGATCGGATAACGGCATGGTGTTCGGCGTAGAGCACTGCGGCAAGCAACACGGGAAGCTGGCAGTCCTCGGGAAGGTAGCGGATTCCGGCGACGCCCTCGCGGTACAGCCTCTCGGTTCGCTCTACCTCCGCGGCCATGGCCGCACCGAACGACTCCGAGAACTCGAGACGCTCGACGTTGTCTGGGTGAACATCGTGAGCGGCAAGCGTCTCCCTCGGGAGATAGATCCGATCGCGCTCGGTGATATCTTCGCGGACGTCACGCAGGAAGTTGGTCATCTGGAACGCCTCACCGAGTTTGATCGCGTGTGGGAGCGCCGCCTCCGGCTCGTCGGGCTCCATGATCGCAGTCATCATGACTCCGACCGCTGCGGCAGACCCGCGCATGTACGTCTCGAGATCTGCGTACGTCTCGTAGCGGTCGGTGTGGATGTCAGACCGCATCGCGTCGAAGAAGGCTTCCACCTCCGTATCGTCGATACCGTAGCGCTCGCGAAGCTGGCAGAACGCGCGCAAGACCGGATCGTCTGGCTCGCGCTCGCCGAGTGCCTCGGCTTCCAGCTGATCTAAGCTGGCAGCTTGCTCGTCAGGGGGAACCCCTGCTGCGTCGTCGACGACTTCGTCTGCGATCCGGAAAAACGCGTAGAGGACGTGTGTTGCGTCGCGCACGCGAGCGGGGAGAAACCGCGTCGCGAGGTAGAACGTCTTCCCGGTTCGTTTCTGGATCTCCTTTCCGGCTTCGATGTGTTCCCGTTGCATTCTATGATAGTCGTTCTTGAACGCGTCTTCCTGGTGCCCTCTCGCCGGATGCCTGACAGCGTCGCAATACAACCAGTATGACAGAAGGCTATAAAACATCTAGCCCTCACCAGTCGGGCTTGCCTCGAAAACCGGCCGAGGCGACGGGATCGGACCGGACCGTTTTTTCCCTCAGCGGTCGAACTCCCAACGATGACCGAACCGGCACGCTGGGAATCGCTCTTCGATCGCGGGGCGACTTACAACGTCGATCGAGAGGCAGTGATAGCCGCACACGAACGCGAGCGGTCGTCTACGACCGAGCGTGGCGACGCGGAGACTGGGCCGAACATCGACGACTCACAGGAGACGACAATGAATGCGGGCGAGGTCGACCCTCAGGAGGACGACGATGCCTGAGAACGGGGTCGACCGGCCGAACCCCGCCCGGATCGTCGCCGACTGCGACGTCCTCGCTGCGGACCTGCTGATCGACGGCGATGCGCGGGAAGCCCTCGACCAGATACGGTCACACTCCTGGGTCGAACTCGTCGCGAGCGACGCGTTGCTCGCCGAAACTGAACGCCTCGTCGCCGGGCTCGCAGACCCCTCCCTCGCGGCCGCCCACCGGGAGCGACTCGAAGCAGCGCGCGTTCCGGTCGACCACCCCGACGGGGACCACCCCGCGCTGGCGTCAGCCTACCGCAGCGGGGCCGCACACGTCCTCTCGTTCGACGACGAACTCGGCTCTGCAGCCGCCGGGTTGTCGATGAAGTCCCACGTTCCAGTCAGCGTCCGACCACCGGACGCCTTCGCCAGACTGTTCGATCCGGCGAGTCTGTACGAGGCGGTCGAAGGCGGCGCGTATCCGGGACCGGATCGAGACCCGCGAGCGTGACCGTGCAGTTCTCTCGGCCACTGGTGGCGGTGATCGGCTCAGGTCTGGTCGGCGTGCCACGTCGCGAACGCCTCGAGGGCCTGTCCGCGGTGTGAGATCTCGTTTTTCTCGTCGGTGCTCATCTCCGCCAGCGTCGCTCCCTCGTGTTCGAAGATCGGATCGAAGCCGAACCCGCCCTCGCCACGGGGGGCGACGATCGTCCCCTCGACGCTTCCCTCGAAGGTCTCGACACCAGTTTCGTCGGCGTAAGCGAGGACGGTCCGAAAGCGAGCGCTCCGATCGCGCTCCTCGCTGACGAGCCGCCAGAGGCGCTCGACGCCGACGGTGTCCTCGACGTACGCGGCGTACGGCCCCGGAAAGCCGCCCAGCGCGTCGACGAACAGTCCGGTGTCGCCGACGAGAACCGGCTCTCCGCCGAGTTCCGCGTGGGCCTCGCGGGCGCCCACCGCTGCGACCTCGGCGAGGTCATCGCTTTGAATCTCGGTGTAGTCGTACGCGACCTGTTCGACGGGAGCCTCGAGGTATGCGCGGGCCTCCCGTACCTTCCCCTCGTTTCCCGTGACGAACTGGAGTGCCATGTTCGGGGTGGCGGTCGGCGAGGGTAAATCGCCGTCGGTGTCGCGGCGTCAGAGGCCGAGTTCGGCGACAAGGGTCGACTCGGCCTTCCGAAGGTGTTCTGCAGCGGTGGCCGGTGCAACTCCGAGCCGGTCGGCGACGGCGTCGACGCCCGCCGTTCGAGGAACGTCGTAGTAGCCGAGCTCGCAGGCGAGGCGAACGGCGTCGTGCTGGCGTTCGGTGAGGGCCGCCACGGCGGATTCGCGGGCGCCGTACTCGCCGACGCGCTCGACGGTCGTTTCGATCCCATCCGGAACGGCGTCGACGGCTCGCCGAATGTCTGCCGACTCACCGACGACCGAGAAGCGAACCGTCCAGTCAGAGCGGTATTCGAGGGGCGGCAGCGGGACGAGGCTGTCTCGGGAGAAGGCAGAAAGCAGTCCCTGGCCGACCTCGTCAGGTTCGTCTCGAACGTAGACGGTGAACGAGCGCTCGCTCGTGATCGAGATGTCGTAACTGTTGGTATCCCCGACGGACTCGAGGGCGCGCTCATAGGCGTCTGGGTCACCGACGACGTGGAAGACGAACGCACAGGGGTCGTCGCCGACGAAGTTGCCGTGGACCATCCGATAGGAGTCAAACGACTCGTTTTCGGCGACGAATCGGTGCATCGGGTGGATCGTGTCGGCAGTATGCCTGAGAGCCAACCGAACGGTCTTCATGCGTCTGTCCGTCGAATCGGATACATAAATAGCCTCACCAGTGGCGCACCATCGACTCCCAAAGTCGGTTCGAAGTCGACGTTATGGACGGTCGTTTGAAACGGGAACGAGTAGCGAGACGCGAACGGGAGCAAGACGGTGGTGTCGGCGAGTTCGAGGAAGGGGTCGACGCCGAACGCTCGGCCGCCGGCGTCGCCGAGTACGTACTGGACCGGGACGATCACGAGAACGCACCGGGAATCGTTGTTCGGCGAGACGAGGTTCGAGCAGTCCTCTCGCGGCTTCGCGACGCGGGGTTCGACCACTGCGCCTGCGTCACCGCCCAGCAGTACGCGGACCGCTACGAGTCGATCTATCACCTGCGGTCGTACGCGGATCCAACCCGAGAGCTGAGCGTGATCGTCCCGATCCCGATAGACGACCCGCGAAGCGAGTCCGCGGCGCCGGTCTACCGGACGGCCGACTGGCACGAGCGCGAGGCGTACGATCTCGTGGGAATCGAGTACGAGGGCCACCCGGATCTTCGGCGGATCCTGTTGCCCGAAACGTGGCAGGGACATCCGCTCTCGCTCGACTACGACCAGACGACGCCCCAGATCGTCACGCTCACCGAGCACGACAATCCAGTCGTCGAGGGAGGTGATAGCGGGGATAGAACGAATTCGCGAGGCGACCCCTCGGAGACGATGTTTCTGAACGTCGGGCCACACCACCCCTCGACCCACGGCGTGTTGCACGTCAAGACCGTCCTCGACGGTGAGACGGTCGTCGACGTGGATCCCGATATCGGCTACATCCACCGCTGTGAGGAGCAGCTGTGCCAGCAGGGGACCTACCGTCACCAGATCATGCCCTACCCTGACCGCTGGGACTGGGTGTCGGCAGGGCTGCTAAACGAGTGGGCGTACGCTCGCGTCGCCGAAGCGCTGGCAGGAATCGAGGTTCCCGAGTACGCACAGGTCGTCCGGACGATGGGAGCCGAGCTCTCGCGGATGGCAGCACACTTCATCGCGCTCGGAACCTACGCCCTCGACGTCTTCGGCGAGTTCACGGCGGCCTTCCAGTACGCGATGCGCGACCGGGAACTGGTCTTGGACGCGCTCGAAGCGTTGACGGGCCAGCGGATGATGTTTAACTACTTCCGACTGGGCGGCGTCGCCTGGGACCTTCCCGAACCCCGCGAGGAGTTTGTCGCCGAGACGCGAGCGATGCTCGACGCCCTCCCCGCAAAGGTCGAAGAGTATCACGATCTACTCGTTCGAAACGAGATCTTTCAGCTTCGCTGTGTCGACACGGGCATCTTAGCGCCTGAGATCGCAAAGCAGTACGGCTGTACGGGACCGGTCGCCCGCGGTTCGGGTATCGACTACGACCTGCGCCGAGACGACCCCTACGGCTACTATCCGAACCTGGAGTGGGACGTCGCCACGGAGCCCCACGGCGACAACTACTCGCGGTTGCTCGTCCGGATGCAGGAAGTCGAGGAGTCCGCGAAGATCGTCGAACAGTGTCTCGACGTGCTCGAAGACTGGCCCGAGGACGACCGCGAGGTTCAGTCGAACGTTCCACGGACGCTCAAACCCGACGCCGGAGCAGAGAGTTATCGGGCCGTCGAAGGCGCGAAGGGTGAACTCGGCATCTACATCCGTTCGGACGGGAGCGAAACTCCCGCACGGTTCAAGATCCGCAGCCCGTGTTTCTCCAATCTCTCGGCACTCCCCGAGATAGTCCGGGGAGAGTACGTCGCGGACATGATCGCCGCGATCGGCAGTCTCGACTGTATCATGGGAGAGGTCGATCGGTGACGAGGACCGTCGGCGAACCGACGCGACGGTTACCCCCAGTTAACTAAGGACGTCGGCGGCGTAACGCGAACATGGCGACGGACGAGGACGACTCGAGTCGAGCGACGCCAGCGCCGACGAGCGAGGACGCGACCGCCTACGGCGTCACCCTCACGCTCGTCGGCGCCATTTTGCTCGCGCTCGCGTACTACGGCGTCGCAGTGATCGGACGGGGCGGAGAGATCGGCGGAGCGCTGCCGGAGCCGTTTTACTTGCTCGCGATCGCCTTGCTGTTCGTCGTGGAGTTGCTCCAGCGCGGCCGGCTCGACGCCATCTCGATCGGGCGCGCACTCGCACTGGCGGCGGCTTACGGGGCGCTGTTCGTGCTGGCGGTCGAGGGCGGCGCCTACCTGCTCGAGAACCCCGACGTCGCGCTCGAGAGCTACGAGGGCGTCACCGTCTTCGCGGGCGCACTGGTCGTGGCGGCAATCGCCTACGTCGGCTACCTGACGATCCAGGAGACGGGAACGGCGGAGTAGTCCCGCCAACCCCGAAAATGGCGACAGAAGAGGGACGCTTTTGCGTTGACGGCCGAAGAGTCCGACATGATCGAGGCGACGCTCTGTTTCGTCGTTCGCGAAGACGAGGCCGACGCCGGAGAGCGCGAGGTGTTGCTGATCGAGAAGCGCCGCGGGCTGGGTGAAGGGTGGTACAACGCGCCGGGTGGAAAGCTAGAGCCTGGAGAGACGCTCCAAGAGTGTGCGACCCGGGAGACCCGAGAGGAAGTCGGCATCGACGTCCACGAGCCGGCAAAGGTGGGCGAACTCAGATTTTTACTGGACGGGTCGATCCACACCGAGAGTCACGTCTTCCTGACCGACGCGTTCTCCGGGGAGCCGGTCTCGACGGCGGAGGCCCACCCGGAGTGGTTCGCGGTCGAGGAGGTCCCCTACGATCGAATGTGGGAGGACGACCGCCACTGGGTGCCGGGCGTCCTCGCAGGCGACACCGTCCTCGGGGAGTTTCGCTTTGAAGGTGGGAAGCCCTTAGACGAAGCCGACTTCGTCGACCACGATCTGGAGTGGGACGTTTCATTTTCGTCCAACGAGGGCGAGAACCGATAGCCACCGCATCCGACCTTCGCATCGTTTAAGACCGCGCTGGCAGAGTGTCGAAGTATGACCGACGAGAGTCAGGAGCTCGGTATCACCGAGTCCAAGAAGGGCAATCCCGGCGACTGGTACGCCGAGGTCGTCCAGAAGGCCGGACTGGCGGACTACGCACCGATGGGCGGATTCATCGTCACGAAACCGCGAGGGTACGCGATCTGGGAAGGGATTCAGGACGCCTTAGACGGCTGGTTCAAGGAGACCGGCGTCGACAACGTCTACTTCCCGATGTTCATCCCCGAGAGCTTTCTGGAACGCGAGAAAGACATCGTCGAAGGCTTCGACCCCGAGGTCGCCTGGGTCACCCAGGGTGGCCACGACGAACTCGAGGAGCGTCTCGCGGTGCGACCGACCAGCGAGTCGATCATCGCGCCCTTCATGGCTGACTGGACGCGCAGCCACCGGGACCTGCCCCTTCGACTGAACCAGTGGTGTTCGGTCGTGCGCTGGGAGGCGACCGAGACGAAGCCGTTCTTCCGCACGAAGGAGTTCATGTGGCAGGAAGGTCACACCGCCCACGCCAGCGACGAGGGCGCCTGGGAGGAGGTCTGGACCCGGCTCTCGCAGTACGAGCGCGTCTACGAGGACGTGCTCGCGATTCCGGTGCTTCGCGGCAAAAAGCCCGAACACGACAAGTTCCCCGGCGCCGACACCACGACGACCGTCGAGGCGCTGATGCCCGACGGGAAGTCCGTCCAGGGCGGGACCAGCCACCACCTGGGCCAGAGCTTCGCCGAGGCGTTCGACATCACCTTCGCCGACGAAGACGAGGAGGAACAGACCGCCTACACGACCTCGTGGGGTGTCTCCTGGCGAGCGATCGGCGCGCTCGTCATGACACATTCGGACGATCAGGGGCTCGTGTTGCCGCCGACGATCGCGCCCACGCAGGTCGCTATCGTTCCGATCTGGCAGGCAGAGACGAAAGAGGATGTCCTCGCGTACTCCGAAGAGATCGCCGAAGAGCTCGAAGACGCCGGCTTCCGGGTCGAACTCGACGACCGCGACGAGCGAAATCCCGGCTTCAAGTTCAACGAACACGAGTTAAACGGGGTCCCGCTCCGACTCGAAATCGGTCCGAACGAGGTCGACGACGAGGAGGTCACGATGGTCCACCGCCCGGACAACGAGAAGTCCTTCGAAGATCGCGACGGACTCGTCGAGACCGTCGACGAACACCTCGACGCGATCTACGACAAGCTCTACGACGCCGCGGCGGAGAACTTAGCCGAGAACGTTCGCGAAGCCAGTTCGCCGGAAGAGATTCTCGGGACCATCGGCAAGCACGGCGGCTACGTGAAGACGGCGTGGTGCGGAGACGAAGCCTGCGAGGAGGCGATCAAAGAGAAGATCGCCGCCGAGATCGTGATGCAGCCGTTAGAAGACGAAGGCGGCACCACCGCAGGAGAAGTCGAGACACCCGAATCCGACGAGTGTGGGGTCTGTGGCGAGCACGCCGAGGAGGTCGCCTACTTCGCACGATCCTACTGAGTCCGTGCAGCCGGAACGTAGCCAGGAGGGTTCGTGAAGAACCTAATCCTTTAACCACGCAGCGTTTACCGATCCCTCTCCAACGGTTATTCGTGGTGCTCGCTTCGGCGATCACCATCTGCCTCTGACACATTTTGTTGCACGTCCGTCACACGCTGTAGCGGTGGTACTTATCGACCAATATACCTTATACCCGTTAATATGTATATATAATACACTTAGTCATAATGGAGTAGCCTCTTATGGGAGTGAGGCAGACGAGACTGTATGCCACAGCCACACCGAGCGTCATCCACCGATCGCTCGCGGGGTCTCGCTTCCCCCGCGGACGAACGGTCGAACTGCGGCGTCGGCGTCGTCATGGACTTAGATGGAGCAGGGGGCCACGACGTCGTCGCCGACGGGCTCGAACTTCTGACAAATCTCGAACACCGCGGAACGACCGGCGCAGAAAAAAACACCGGCGACGGCGCGGGGATCATGCTCCAAACGCCGGAACGGTTCTTCACAGACGTTTTCGAGACGGAGCTGCCGGAGACTTACGCCGTGGGCTCGTTCTTTCTGCCAACCGACGACGACACCCGCGAGGCCGTCGTCTCGGTCGTCGAAGACGTTCTCGCTGACTACGCCCTCGACGTTCTCGAGTGGCGAGACGTTCCAACGGAAAACGGCGGACTCGGAACGACCGCCGTCGAATCAGAGCCGGATGTTCGACAGGCCGTCGTCACGCCGGACGACGACTGCAGCGGCGACGCCTTCGACCGTCGGCTCTACGTCGCCCGACGGGCGCTGGAAAACGCCGTTGAAACTGCCGAGGTCGACGGCGCTGAGCGATTCTACGTCTGTTCGCTCGACTCGAAGACGATCGTCTACAAGGGGCTGCTGAAAGGCGTCCAGGTGCCCACTTACTACCCCGATCTCACCGACGAGCGCGTCGAGTCGAACTTCGTGATGGTCCACGAGCGGTTCTCGACGAACACGCTCGGCGCCTGGCACCTCGCCCACCCCTACCGCAACATCGTCCACAACGGCGAGTTCAACACCATTCAGGGCAACATCAACTGGATGCGTGCCCGCGAGACCGACCTCGAGAGCGAGGTGCTCGCCGATCTCGACGCGGTCAAGCCGGTCATCAACGACCCCGGGCAGTCCGACACCGCGAGCGTCGACAACGCCCTCGAACTGCTGATGCAGGACGGCCGCGATCTCGAGCACGCCCTGCGGATGCTCGTCCCCGAGGCGTGGCGCGGCGACGACCAGATGGACCAGGATCGAAAAGACTGGTACGACTTCCACGCTTCGCTCGTCGAGCCGTGGGACGGTCCCGCGCTCGTCGCGGCAACTGACGGCGAACGGGTCGGTGCGGTTCTCGACCGTAACGGCCTGCGCCCCTGCCGGTACGACGTGACGACCGACAACCGGCTGGTCGTCGCTAGCGAGGCCGGCGCACTCGATCTCGGCCCCGAAGAGATCAACGAGCGCGGTCGCCTCCAGCCCGGCCAGCTCTTCCTCGCCGATCCCGAGGAGGGGCGGGTCATCCCCGACGACGAGGTCTTCGACGAGCTTACCGACGACCGCTACGGCGAGTGGGTCGACGAAGAGCAGGTCCGACTCGGCGAGATCGGTACCGACGACGACAGCGAGCCCCGTGAGCCGGTCGCGTCGCTTCGCGACCAGCAGTTCGCGTTCGGCTACACCCACGACGAACTCGAGAACCTGATCGAGCCGATGACCCAGAAGGGCAAAGATCCCGTCGGCTCGATGGGCGACGACACGCCCCTGTCGGTGCTGACGGAGTTCAACCGCCCGCTGTTCTCGTACTTCAAGCAGCTGTTCGCCCAGGTCACCAACCCGCCGCTTGACTACATCCGCGAGGAGCTGGTGACGTCGATGGAATCACGGCTCGGCTACCAGCGGAATCTCCTCGACGAGTCCCCAGAACACGCTCGCCAGCTCGTACTCGACTCGCCGGTCCTCACCGACGCCGAACTCGCGTCGATCCGCGACTGCGAGGTAAACGACATCACGACCGCAACGATCGACATCACCTACGAGCCGACCACAGACGAGCCGGGCGAGGATCTCCGTGACGCTATCGAACGCGTCCGCGAAGATGCCGTCGCGGCGATCGAGGGGGGAGACGACATCCTCGTTCTCTCCGATCGAGCCGCCGACGAGGATCGCCTCGCGATCCCGAGCCTGCTCGCGACCGGTGGCGTCCACCATCATCTCGTGCGAAACGGGCTTCGTAACCACTGCGGGCTGGTCGTCGAGTCGGCCGACCCCCGAACCGTCCACCACTTCGCGACGCTGGTCGGCTACGGCGCGGGCGCAGTCAACCCGTACCTCGCCTACCAGACCATCGAGGACATCACGGCCGGCGACGACGGCGCCGACCTCGAGGTCGCGATCGACGCCTACGTCGGCGCGGTCGAGGACGGCCTGCTGAAGATCATGGCCAAGATGGGGATCTCCACGGTCGAGAGCTACCAGGGCGCCCAGATCTTCGAGGCCGTCGGGCTCGACTCGGACCTCGTCGACGAGTACTTCGAGGGGACCGAAAACCGAACCGAGGGAATCGGCCTGGCGGAGATCGAATCCGACGTTCGCGAGCGCCACGCGACTGCCTACAGCAGCGACGAGTCCGCCCTCGAGCGCACCGGCGAGTTCAACCACCGCAAGCAGGGGATCTACCACCAGTGGAACCCCCAGACCGTCGGCGCGCTCCAGCAGTCGGTCCGCTCCGGTGACTACGAGCGGTACCAGGAGTTCGCCGAGTTGGTCAACAACCAGAACGAGAACCTCCAGACGCTGCGCGGACTGCTCGAGTTCGACTCCGATCGGGAGTCGATCCCGATCGAGGAGGTCGAGCCAGTCGAGGAGATCGTCACACGATTCTCCACCGCGGCGATGAGTCTCGGCAGCCTCTCGCCGGAGGCTCACGAGAACAACTCGATCGCGATGAACCGGATCGGCGGCAAGTCGAACTCCGGCGAAGGTGGCGAGCCGCCGGAACGCTTCGGCACCGAGAAGGAGTGTAACGTAAAGCAGGTGGCCTCGGGGCGCTTCGGGGTCACCTCGACGTACCTCTCTGCGGCCGACGAGCTCCAGATCAAGATGGCCCAGGGATCGAAACCCGGCGAAGGGGGCCACCTCCCAGGAATGAAAGTCGACGAGATGATCGCCCACGTCCGCAAGTCGACCCCCGGCGTGGGGCTCATTTCGCCGCCGCCGCTGCACGACATCTACTCGATCGAGGACCTGAAACAGCTGATCTTCGATCTGAAGGCTGCCAACGAGGAGGCCGACATCAACGTCAAGCTCGTCTCCGAGGCCGGGATCGGCACGATCGCGGCCGGCGTCGCGAAGGCGAACGCCGACGTCGTCCACATTTCGGGCCACTCCGGCGGGACGGGCGCGTCGCCCCGAACCTCGATCAAACACGCCGGCCTCCCGTGGGAGCTCGGCCTGGCGGAGGCGAACCAGATGCTCCGTGCGACCGGACTGCGCGACCGCATCCGCGTCTCGACCGACGGCGGGCTGATGACCGGCCGTGACGTCGCCGTCGCCGCCCTGCTGGGCGCCGAGGAGTACATCTTCGGCACCGCCAGCCTGGTCGCCGAGGGCTGCGTGATGGCCCGGCAGTGTCACAAGAACACCTGCCCGGTCGGCATCGCGACCCAGCGTGGCGACCTTCGCGAGCGCTTCCCCGGCGAACCGGACCACGTCATCAACTACATGACGTTCATCGCCCAGGAGCTTCGCGAGATCATGGCCGAACTGGGCTTCGAGACGGTCGACGAGATGGTCGGCCGCGTCGAGACCCTCTCCCAGCGCGAGGACGTCGACCACCCGAAGGCACGCACAGTCGACCTCTCGGCGATCGTAGCCGAGCCAGAGGGCAACGTCCGGCGAAAGATCCGCGAACAAGACCACGAACTCGACGATCAGCTCGACCGCGATCTGATCGACGCCGCGACCGAGGCCATCGAGGACCAGCAGCCGGTCTCGCTGGCCGCGGACGTCTCGAACGTCGACCGCACCGTCGGCGCGATGCTCTCGAACCGAATCACGAGCCGCTACGGTGAGGCGGGGCTCCCCGACGAGACGATCACCGTCGATCTCGAGGGAACCGCCGGACAGAGCTTCGGCGCGTTCCTGGCCAACGGCGTCTCTATGCGTCTCTCCGGAAGCGCAAACGACTACGTCGGGAAGGGGCTCTCCGGCGGGAGGATTACCGTCGAGACGCCGCCGACGGCAACCTACGACCCCGCCGAGAACATCGCTATCGGAAACGTCGCTCTCTACGGCGCAACCGACGGCCAGCTGTACGTCAACGGACTGGCCGGCGAGCGCTTTGCCGTCCGGAACTCCGGCGCGAAGGCGGTCGTCGAGGGCGTCGGCGACCACGGCTGTGAGTACATGACCGGCGGCGTCGTCGCCGTGCTGGGCGAGACGGGCAAGAACTTCGCGGCCGGGATGTCCGGCGGCGTGGCGTACGTCTACGACCCCGACGGCGAGTTCGCAGACCGCGCCAACACCGGCATGGTCACCCTGGACGACGACCTCGAGGCCGAAGACGAGGCAATGTTGCGTCGACTCGTCGAGAACCACGTCGCCTACACCGACTCCGAGCGCGGTGAGGAGCTGCTCGACAGCTGGGAGGACGCACTCGACTCGTTCGTGAAAATCATGCCCGACGCCTACGACAAGGCGATCACCGAGCAGGGCAGCGACGACGTCCGAGAGGAGCTCCCTGCCGCGCCCGGCGCGGAGGCCGAGGCCGGTGCCACCGGCTTCGCGGCCAGCGACGACTGATCGGCCCACAGTTCCGACTCGGGTCGCGTTTTTGGCTATCCTGGCGACGTTTTTCCTCATCCTATCGAATCGGAACGAGAAGGAGTGTAGAGAACGCTATCCTGTCACCCGGTCGAATCGAACACGCCGCCGTGATCGCCAGCCGCGGCGAGAAGTTCCGACTCGTCGGTTTCGAGTAGGTGCCCGTCGCAGTCACAATCGGAGGCGCCGAATCCGCGAACCTGCTCGCCCGGAAGCGACGCGGCGAGCTCGCACTCGCGGTCGGCGTCGGGAAAGCGGGCCGTGCGAACGAGCGTCGTCGCCGGATCGCCGAGCAAGTAGTCGACGTGCCAGTGTCTGGTGTCGCGATCACCACGTGCCAGTTCCCGATGTCGGTCGACCCTGGCGAAGCCGCCCGGGCCGTGTGCGCTGCCGACGTAGGCGTAGGTTCCGGCGGCGAACTCGCGGGTACCGAGCGCGCCGACCTCGATCGATCCCGACCGAGAGCGGTCGATCAGGAGGACGTAGGTGCCGCCCATACCGACGGCATCTCGTGACGTGGTGAAAACGAAATCGATTGGGGGCGACGGAAGTCAGTCCGTGGACAGTATATGGACGGCCGCGAACGGCGTCGGGATAGTATCTGAAACGAGAGTTCTCGGTTTGGTTAGTACGTGTGCGTATTGCCCGAACCTCTATTCAGACACCACTGACGTACTCCAACGGCCTCATCGAGAATAGCGAGTCGCCTGTACGACCTCACAACTCGATTGGTTCGTCGAGATCCGGATCGGTATCGATGATCGCAGAGAGATGGGGCTGTAGCTGGTCAAATTGTTCCGTTGGTTCTACGAGTTTCCGTTCCGAATCGTAGTCGATGACGCCTGCCGATTCTAACTTTGGAATGTGCGTGTGGGATAGCGAGATCCGAATTTCCGTTAGCACCTCTTCAGACGCGTGGATAACTGGCGTCTGATGATTATAGGTGAGAATCGTTCCCCGGAGGTCGTTCACCGTCAACGAACGCTGCTCTTCTGCAAGTACCGCGAGGATGATGCGACGAACCTCCTCTCTACACAAGTCGAGCACCGTGTCGAACGCGATGGACCTCTCTGTCATTGGACCATCTTCGAAAACCGACCCAAATCACTCTCACTTTTTAGTACCCAACACGCTTTTAACTCCTCTATCGAGAGGGAGCCGATACCTCGGATAGTGTGTTCCCGAGGATGTGTTTGATTCCGCGCCGAAGTCTGGAGGCGACGGCCTGTTGGGTGATACCGAGTTCGTCGCCGATCTCTTCCATCGTTGCCTCGCGCGGGGATTCGAAGTAGCCGCGCTCGTAGGCGAGTACCAAGGCTTCCTGTTGGGTATCGGTGAGAGCCGCCTCGGTAGCCGTCTCAACCGGCGTGAGCGCGTGTAGCTCCGTAAGCGTGATCGGGATGCCCACCTCCCGACACCGAGATTGAAAGTCAGCAATATCGTCACGGGTGTCTCCACGAATATCGAACGTCCACTGCGTGTCCGTCCCGACGGCTTTGATGAGCGCGATCTGCGTCTCCGTCAGCGTGGTCAACACGTCGTCGTAATCTAACGCCCACTCGACGCGCAACAGATGCTCATCTTCGACGGCGTCGATGGACTGGATTTCCTTCACGCCGGGATGCTCCGAAAACGCCCCTTCGACATCCTCAACGTCGGTTCCCCGCACCCAGAAGTAGGGGATCACCACGTCTCGGGCGGGGATGATCCGCTCCAGTTCGACCGATACATCCGGCAATTGCTCAAACACCGTTCCCAGCGGGAACTCGTTGGATGGAACCGTAAAGGAAGCCTCTGTAGCCATCGTCCAATCCGTGGTTCCCTGAGCGTAAATACCACTACGGAGTTATGCAACTGAGTCACGGGAAAATTTCGCGTTTCGTGTTCGGCACCGATTCGCTCTGTCTTTGCCTGTACTGATCACGCGCATGCATGGCGACGCCGTGTGCGCTCGATGTCAATTGAAATACCAGCCAAGAAGTTGCATGGGTGAGAGTGGTTCTCGAAGGCTCACTTATTATAGCTCCCGTAAGAAAGGAGGAGTATGTTCGAGAAGTCGACGTGGATTCGGCTACCGCGAAACGTCGTCGTCGGTCACGGCGTCAGAAGCCAGGTTCGCGAGGTGATCGAGGATCTCCACCTGCAGGGACGCCCGTTGTTCGTGACCAGCCCGACTCCACGGGAGATCGCCGCAGATCCGATCGCCGCCGACTTCGAGGCGGCGGGCATCGACCCCGCAATCGTCACGATCGAACGGGCGACGTTCGACGCCGTCGAGGAAGTCATCGAGGTCGCGACCGAAGCCGACGTCTCCTATCTGGTCGGCATCGGCGGCGGGAAAGCGATCGACATCGCGAAGATGGCGAGCGATCACCTCGACATGGGATTTTGCTCGGTGCCGACGGCGGCCAGTCACGACGGAATCGTGAGCAATCGGGGGTCGGTTCCGGACGGCGACACCCGCCACAGCGTCGCGGCCGAGCCGCCGCTTGCCGTCGTCGCCGACACCGAACTCCTCGCGGAGGCGCCCTGGGAACTGACGACGGCTGGCTGTGCCGATATCATCTCGAACTACACCGCCGTCATGGACTGGCGTCTCGCCCGGCGGCTCCAGAACGTCGAGTACTCCGAGTACGCCGCGGCGCTCTCGGAGATGACCGCCGAAATTCTGGTCGACAACGCAGAGCACGTCCGGCCCGGACTCGAGGAATCGGCCTGGATCGTCACGAAGGCGCTCATGTCCTCGGGCGTCGCGATGAGCATCGCGGGCTCCTCGCGACCCGCAAGTGGCGCCGAACACCTCTTTTCCCACCAGCTCGATCGGCTGGCACCCGGCACGGCCTTACACGGGCACCAGGTCGGCGTCGGCTCGATCATGACCGCCTACCTCCACGGCGGAGAGCGTGGTATCTGGAAAGATATCCGGAACGCCCTCGCCAGCATCGACGCGCCGACGACCGCCGCCGAGCTGGGGATCGACGACGAGACGGTCATCGAGGCGCTGACCACGTGTCATGCCATCCGCGATCGGTACACGATCCTGGGCGACGGCATGAACGAGCGCGCCGCCCGCGAGGTCGCCGAGAAGACCGGCGTCATCGGGTGACGAAGCGCCGAGTCCCGCCGCGGGGCTACTTCCGACGGTCCGAGAGATAGTTTCGCGCACTTGCGAGCCATTGCCGCCAGACGCGGGGATCGAGCACGTACAGGAGACCGTGTAAGACGACGACGATCCAGAACCGAATCCGAGAACCGATTCGTCGGGCGTGGTCCGAGTGGCGCGCTACTGGAATCGTGATCGCGACCGCCGTGAGGAGACCGATCCCGCCACCGGCGGTGTACACCGAGAGCAGTGGAAAGTACTCGAACGTGGCGACCAGCGGCGCGAGCGCCATGAGGACGAGTCCGCCCCTCACAGCAATCGGGCGCACTGCAGCTGAGAACGAAGGGGCCGAGACGAGTCGCCTGCCGAGGATGATGACCTGCCAGCCGGCGAAGGCTCCCAGTGAGGCAGAGAGAACGAAGACGGCGTCTTCGTCCACCTCGCTCGTGACAAGGAAAAAGACGCCACAGATGATGGCCATCCCCAACGTGACCGTCGTCCGGTCACTCGGCATCCGCCTGATCAGTTCCCGCGCGGTTAGCAACACGAGGAACCCGACTCCAACGCCGACGACGACGTCGACGAGGTAGTGGACGCCGAGGGCGAGTCGCGTGAAACAAACCGTGGTGACGATCGCGGCGGCGGTGGCGAACCGCGCCCGTTTCGAGCCGATCGAGAGAACGTACGCCAATCCGAAGTAGACGATGGTGGTATTGACGGCGTGACCGCTGGGAAACCCGTAGCCACTTGCCATCGCGGTGGCCTCGTACAGCGGCTGGATCAGCGTCGGCAACACCTCGGGATCGAGCAGCGGATCGTCGGGCCGGGGAAATTCGAAGTGTTCCTTCAGTCCCTTGTAGAACCCCATTCCGGCGAGCCAGACGCCGCCGACCATCGCGATCTCGTCTCGCTTGGGCGTGTGGGCCCAGTAGAGGACGGCGAGTAGGAGCCCCAAGAACCAGATATCGCCGAGCTGTGTGAGCAAGGCCACGATAACGGCCAGCCACTCCGGGATGAGTCCCTGTAGGAAATCGACTTCGCCAATACCACGAGACATGCACGATAGTACTCTCAGCACCGAAATAGCCGTTTGGCCGGCTAGTCCCGATCAGACGTGCTCGTCGAGAAAGTCGGCGATCGCGGAGTAGGCCTCGATGCGATTTTCGAGTTTCGAGAAGCCGTGGCCTTCATCCTCGAAGATCAGCTTCCGGACTGGAACGTTCTGCTCACGGGCCTTCTCGACGATCTGCTCGGCTTCACCGACTGGGACGCGAGGGTCGTTCGCGCCGTGGAGGACGAACAGTGGTGCCTCGATACGATCGACGGTGTTGATCGGCGAGATCGACTCGAGAAACTCGCGGTCGTCGGCGAGGCTCCCGTACTCGGCCTCCCGAAGTTCGCGGCGCCAGTCACCGGTGTTCTCGAGGAATGTGACGAAGTTCGCGATGCCGACGACGTCGATGCCGGCCGCCCAGCGGTCGGGGTACTCGGTGAGTGCGGCAAGCACCATGAAGCCGCCGTAGGAACCGCCCTTGGCGATGATGCGGTCGGGGTCGATCGCAGGGTGCTCGCAGAGCCACTCGACGCAGGCGTCGATGTCAGCGACCGAATCCATCCGCTTCTCGACGTCGTCCAAGGCGGCGTAGTCGGCACCGTATCCCGACGAGCCGCGGACATTCGGCTCGAAGTAGGCGTAGCCGCGATCGGTGAAGTACTGCTTGACCGACGAGAAGGAGGGCCGGCGCTGGCTCTCGGGGCCGCCGTGGATGTCGACGATGACGGGCGTCTCGCCGGGTGTCGACGGCGCTGTGTCTGCCGAGTCAGGGAGCGTGAGGAAGCCGGGGATCTCGAGTCCATCGAAGCTCTCGACGTGAACGAGGTCGGCCTCGTCGAACGTCTCAGGTGGGATGCCTGCCGTCGGCGCTGCAGTCCAGCGCTCGGCGTCGCCGGTCTCGACCTCGACGACGTAGACGTTCGTGTTTACGGTGTCGCCGGAGGTCGAGAGCGCGAAGCGCTCGGCGTCGGGATCGAAGCTGACACCACCGGCGACGCCACCGGGCAGGTCCGGTGTAGGGAACGTCTCGAACGCGGTCGGATCGTCCGAATCGAATGCACCGACGGTCAGTTCGGTGTAGCCCTCGACGTTTCGCGAGTAGACGAATCGGCCCGTTTCGTTGTCTACTGCGATTCCGCCGACGTTCCATCCCTCGCCGGGCTGTGCCCGGCTCTTCGAGGAGCGTGACTCCTCGCCGTCGACGACCGTCTCGAGATCGCCAGTCTCGAGGTCCAGGTAGGCCAGATAGAGCGTGTCGGCGTCGCCCTCGTCGGTGACGAGGTAGATCCCCGTCCCGTCGGGCGCCCAGCTCGCGCTCCCGTAGCGAACGTCGCCCTCGTGGGGCGTCAGGTGCTCGAGTTCGGGCTCATCGGTGTCGAGGTCGAGCACGTACAGATCCTGATCGAAGTTGGAGTACGCTTCCGAAACCAGCAGTCGGGAGTCGTCCGGGCTCCAGCCCGAGAGGGTGAGCCAGCCGTCGCCCTCGCAAACGAGGGTAGCATCTTCACCGGTCTCGCCGCGACGCTGGACGTAGACGTCGAAGACGGACTCGTCGCGACGGTTTGAGGTGAACGCGAACCGGTCACCGTCGTGGCTCCACCCACCCCAGCGGTGTTTGGCCTCGGGATGGCGAGTCAGGTTCTCGACCCCGCCCGACTCGACGTCGAGTCGGAACAGTTGGGCGCGCTCGTTGCCGCCTTCGTCCATCCCAAAGGCGAGTTCCGGCCGTTCGGGCGACCAGGAGGCGAAGGACACCTGCTCGTCGGAGAACGTTCGCTGCTCCGGCCACGTACGTGCCGCGTCGAGCGTCCAGACCTGGGAGGTACCGGTCGTGTTCATCAGAAACGAGAGGCGGTCGCCCTCGGGTCCGAACGAGGCCCCGTAGGCGCTTCGCACGTTGAGATAGCGCTCGATATCGAACGACTCCATACAGAGTCATCGCCCGGGCGCCCACTAACGGTTTCGCCTCGTTGGGACCACCCAATAGAGACGGTGACACGCCACATAGAGGAAAGATGGTCCAGAGAGAGACGAGCAGAAACGGGGGCGGAGACTGCGAGTAGGCACACCCTAGAAGGGTCGTGGCAGCTGTGAGAGGGGAGATCGACGGACAAACGGACAGAGATTGGAGTGGTTAACAAAACGAGTTCCGGACCGACTCCCGCAGACGATGTCAGCGAAGGGTTCGGGCGGCAGTGGCGAGCAGGCCGATCTCTCGGTCGCCGCCGTCGTGATCGCCACCGTCGTCGTATGTATCGCGTTCGGAATGACGGTGGCCGTAGCCGGGCCCGAGCTGCTAAACGACGAGTTTGACGATGAGGACGACGCTCCGGAGTCGATCGGGGCTTTAGACCGGCTTTCGGATGGAACGTCGGATATCGACTCACAGGATCTGGAGTCACCAGAGGGGGACGACGAAGAGGATGAAGACGAAGATGGAGATGACGAAGGCGAGGATCAGGAGGAGGAAGATAACGAGGACGAAGAGGATGAGGGCGATGAAGGCGATGGCGAAGACGAGAGCGAGGAAGACGAAGAGGATGATGGCGAGGATGAAGAAGACGGAGACGATGAAGATGAGGACGAAGAGGACGAGGACGAAGATGACGGAGACGGTGAGGAAGACGAAGAGGATGAAGATGAGGACGAGGACGAAGATGACGGAGATGATGAGGAAGACGAAGACGATGATGGCGAGGATGAAGAAGACGACGAAGAAGACGAGGACGAAGATGACGGAGATGATGAGGAAGACGAAGACGGCGATGACGAAGATGACGGAGATGATGAGGAAGACGAAGAAGACGATGACGAAGATGGCGACGAAGACGAGGGTGAGGGCGACGAAGACGGCGATGACGAAGAAGATGAAGACGAGGGCGAGGATGACGATGAAGACGACGGAGGGGCACCCGGAGACGTCCTCGATGAGTTGTTCGGCTGACAGAGCAGTTCGGCCCGAAACACCTCGTGACGCGATGCCGATGTAGGTGATTTTTTATTTCGGGGCTGCGTCCCGCGGCGTATGCGTCTCGCGTTCGTCTCTTTCGAAACCGTCTTTCACCGCGGTCGGGAGGCGAACCAACGGTTCCAGACCGTCCTCGAACTCCTTCGAGACGGTGGGCACGACGTCCACGTCTTCTGTGCGCGATTCTGGTCAGAGGAGCCCGAAAAAGTCGAACGCGACGGGATCACGTATCACGCGATATCGTCTGGACTCGAGGCCAGAACGAGGTTTCTGCTCCGGCTACCGTTCGCGCTCGCGAAGGCGAAACCGGACGTGATCCACGCAAACGCCGACCGGGCGAGGGACGTGCTGGCGGCCAAGTGGGGCTCCCGACTGAGCCGGGCACCGCTGGTCGTGGAGTGGTACGACGCGACGGGGCGCCGAGACGAGCGGCGCCGGCAGAAAGTCGCGACGTGTGCAGATCGGATCGTCGTTCCCTCGGAGCTGGTCGGCACTCGGACCCGCGAACTCGGCGCGGACGGCAGCCATGTCGAGATCGTCCCGAATCCGATCGAGGTCGACCGGATCCAGGACGTCGAGCCCGACGATCGAATCGACGTCGTCTACGCGCGCCGACTCGACGAGGGTGCGAACTTAGAGAGCCTCCTGCTCGGGCTGGCGGAACTCCGTGGACGCCAGTGGCGGACGGTCATCATCGGCGACGGCCCCGAGCGAGCGACCTACGAGCGGCTGGCGAGTGACCTGCGGATCGACGACCGGGTCGAGTTCGTCGGCGAGTGTTCCCGAGAGGAGCGGCTGTCGCTGTATCGGGGCGCCCACGTCTTCGCCCAGACCGCAGCGGACTGTGCCTTCCCGACGGAGATGCTGTGGGCGCTCGCCGCCGGCTGCGTCGGCATCGTCGAGTACCACGTCGATTCGAGTGCCCACGAACTCGTCGAAGGATGGGGTCGGGGATTCCGGACAACCAGCGAACAGGAGCTTGCAAACGCGATCCTGGCTGCAGGTGAGTTAGAACACCGCGAGTCAGACGACCGGTTCGACGCGTACGACGAGGACGCGGTCCGGGAGCGGTATCTGCGAGTGTATCAGGCGGTCAGTGACAGCTAGAAATGGCAGTGATCGACAGGACGTGTACAAACGGCTGACGTTACGAAACAGTTGCCCCACTCAGGAGAGCGAGAATCGGTCGGCTGCGGTTTCCATATCCTTGTCCCCGCGACCGGAGAGGTTGACCAGGATCGTCTCGTGGTCGCCAGCCTCGGCGAGGTCGATCGCCCGGGCGATGGCGTGACTCGACTCGAGTGCCGGGATGATCCCCTCGGTCTCTGCGAGTTCGCGGAAGGCAGCCAGCGCCGCGTCGTCGGTGACGCCGGTGTACTCACAGCGTCCGATCGCCCGGAACATGGCGTGCTCGGGGCCGACACCGGGGTAGTCGAGGCCGGCGGAAACCGAGTGGACAGAGACGTCCTCGTCGATGACGCGGGTCTTCATCCCGTGGATGACGTCGTCTGTGCCCTTCGCGAGCGGTGCGGCGTGTTTGCTCGAGTCACTCCCTTTACCGCCACCTTCGGCACCGTAGAAGTCGACGTCGTCGTCCCGGAAGGCGTGAAAGAGCCCGATCGCATTCGAGCCACCGCCGACGCAGGCGACCGCGGCGTCGGGGAGGTCACCCGTTCGCTCCAGGAACTGCTCGCGGGCCTCTTTGCCGATCACGCTCTGGAAGTCCCGGACCATCCGCGGGAAGGGGTCGGGGCCGACGACGCTGCCCACGAGATAGTGTGTGTCGTCGACGTTCTCCGCGAAGTCCTCTAAGGCGGCGTCGACGGCGTCAGCGAGCCCTTCGCCGCCGCGAGTCACCTCGTTTACTTCGGCGCCCATCAGGCGCATACGGAAGACATTCATCGCTTGTCTCTGGGCGTCCTTTTTGCCCATGTAGATCTCCGTATCGAGGCCGAGTACGGCGCCGACCATCGCGGTCGCAACGCCGTGTTGGCCGGCGCCGGTCTCGGCGATAAGCCGAGGTCGACCGGCGCGTTTGGCGAGCAGGGCCTGCCCGAGACAGTTGTTGATCTTGTGGGCCCCACCGTGGAGCAGGTCCTCACGCTTGAGGTAGATCTCCGCGCCGTAGCGCTCGCTCAGGTTGCGGGCGTGGTACAGCGGCGACGGTCGGCCGGCGAAGTCAGCTGAAAGCTCCCGCAGGTCGGCCTGAAACTCCTCGGTCGTTCCGACCTCGTCGTAGGCGGTCGCGAGCTGGTCGAGCGGTTCCTGAAGCGGCTCGGGGACGTACCGGCCGCCGTACCCGTCGAAATCTCCCTTGGACATGGCTGACACCCAGTTGTGGGGACAGGGTAATAATGGCTGTTGGTATGCCCTAACAGCCCGCGGTATTATCCACCCGTGCGTGGTACGACCGCGCTGACCGATGAGACTGTCGCAGCTGGTCTCGGGCGACCGATCCACGCCGTACGGACTCCCGAACTTCGACTCGACGACGGCGTTCGTCCGGGCGACCGCGCGGTACCTACACGGCGAGTCGTTTCCCGCCCTGGGGATGATTCACCCGGCGCTGGTCCCGCTGGCAAAGCAGGTCAACTACCTGCCACGGCGCGCCAGAACCGGGATCTACACCAGAGGCGGCGCAAACGAGGGGATCGATCCGGACGACCTGGGAGAGATCGACATCGAAGAGTTCCGCCAGTGGGTCGTCGAACAGTACCCAGAGCGAGGCTACCCCGCCGTCGTCGTGGGATCGAGCAACGGCGCCGCGGTACATCTCGCGGCGCTGCTCGGGGTGCCGTTTCTCCCCCAGACGTTTCTCCTACCGATCCAGCGCTCGATGGACGCGGACGCGATCCGGGAGGATATCCAGTGGGGCGCCGAGCACGCGCCCCCCTTCCTCGCAGCCAATCCGGACGTCTCACTCCACCAGATGCACGACCCTAACCAGGACCGGCTGATGGTCAGAGAGCTTGGGTACTTCCGCGTCAAGTCCCAGACGCTCGGCGAGGCCTACGAGGAGTTTCTGAAGACAGTGCTAGCGCCCGGCGGGACGATCATCTCGCTCGAGTGTGAGTACGACTGGCCCGCCATCGACGTCGGCGAGCGCCACAGCTTCCAGCTCGGCGGCTGTGGCGGGCTCTCGCCAGAGGAGTACTACGAGGGCAGCGAGGCGGTCGCAGACTTCCTCGACCGCCAAGACGCCGGCATTCGGCAGTGGGACGTTCCGGATCCAGACGGGCGACTCCCCGAGGCGGAGTGGGGGTTCGAGCCAGCACTTCGCGAGGACATCGAGCGCCTCGCGGCGGAGCGAGACTATGAGATCCGGCGGCTCCGGTTCGACGATCCACGGGATCTGAGCCCGTTCGTCGCCGACCGGTACCGCGAGCGCTACGCCGACTTAAATCGGCCGACTGATCGGCTGCTGGTCCAGTCGTTCGCGCTCGTCGAGCCCTGGTGGACGATGCGCACCGGCTCCGTGCCCTACTGGACGGCGTTCAACACCCGCCCCGACGTCGCGCACTTGGAGTCGTACCTCGAGGGGACGGAGCCGTACGACGAGATCCGGACGACGCTGTTCTCTCATGGAATGGAGTCGGCGGGACTGGCGTCGGTCGACGAGTGGCGCAAGGCACTCTCGAACGCCCGCGACGAGTACGGCTTCGTCGGCGTCGACCCGACTGAGTACCCCTACGACGTCGAAACGCAGGTTCGGTATCACGCTGACCTCCCCGAGACGATCGGCGCGCGACACGCCCACCCGCCGCCGATGCCGTTTGAGGAGTTCGAGGCGGTCGCAGAGGAGGTCACAGCGGAGTACGATATCGAGTGGGAGTGAGCCCGGTTCGATTCCTCCGGATCGAGCCGTCATCCATGGGGTGAGTCACTATTCGGTTCGAGCCCGTTCGCCCGAGTCGTGACCGACATCAGTGCTCCGGTGACAGGGCCGGCGACGAGCACGGCCACGGCTATATCGTGCGCACGAGCGCCATTTCGCGTATCTCGAGTGATTTGAGCCCGGGTGGGAGGCGTGCTCGGACGGGTTACCGTTCGGCCGCGAGCGTCCCGTTCGTCGACCCCGTTTCGGTATCGTCGACCGCCTCCCCACCCTCGTCGCTGTACTCGACGATGGTGTGTCCCTTGACGAACTGCTGTGTGCGTTCGTGGCGCGGATTCTCGAAGAACGAACGCGTGTCATTGGCCTCAATGAGTTTTCCGAGGTAGAGGAAGACGACCTCGTCGGCGAGGCGCTTGGCCTGGTCCATGCTATGGGTGACCATGACGATCGTGTACTCCTCTTTGAGCCCGGCGAGGGTCTTCTCGACCTCCTCGGCCGAAACGGGGTCCAGCGCCGAGGTGACCTCGTCACAGAGCAGTACCTCGGGCTCGACGGCCAGCGAGCGGGCCAGACAGAGCCGCTGGATCTGGCCCGTCGAGAGCTCCGCGCCAGGCGTATCTAGTCGATCTTTTACCTCGTCCCAGAGGTTCACCTTCCGCAGGTAGGCCTCGACGAGTTCGTCGAGCTCCGCTTTCGAGTCGTAGTCGCCGTGGATCTTCACGCCGTAGGCGACGTTTTCGTAGATCGACAGCGGCAGCGGGGTCGGCGTCTGCGGGACGTAGCCGATCCGTCGGCGGATTTCAGGAGCCGGTTCGTCGGTGTCGTAGATCGACTCGCCGTTCAGTGTGACGTCGCCGTCGATCTCGACGGTAGGTTGGATCTCGTGGAGTCGGTTGAGCGATTTCAGCAGCGTTGACTTGCCACAGCCCGATGGACCGATGATGGCGGTCAGCTGGTTCGCCGGAAACTCGGCTGAGACGCCCTTCAGCGCCTCGACTTCGCGATTCCCGGTGTACGTTACGGCGAGGTTTTCCGTGGTGAGTGCAGCGTTTGTCATGAGCGGCTCCCTCCTGGTGCGTAGCGAGCGTAGCGTCCGGCCAGTAGCTTCGAGACGAAGATCAGGCCGAGGACGGCGACGATGAGGACGAACGACGCCGCGTAGGCGTGTGAACGGACCTCGGCATTGAACGACATCGCCTGGTCGAAGATGAGCACCGGCAGCGTCGTCGAGGGCTCGAAGAGGCCGGCGGGCATCCGCGTGCTCCGGCCGGCGGTGAACAGTACCGTCGCGGCGTCGCCGATACCACGGGCAAAGCCCATGATGATCCCGGCGATGATTCCCGGCAGTGCAGCGCGGACGGTAACGATCGCCGTCTCGAACCGCGTGCTGCCGAGTCCGTACGACGCCTCCTTGACTGCATCGGGCGCCGACCGCAGCGCCTCGTCGGTGTACCGGGTCATGATTGGGTACTGGAAGATCGCGATAGCGATGATCCCGAAGAACAGGCTCGTCTGAGCCCCGACGGCGATGATGACCGTCAGGACGAACACCCCATAGACGATCGGCGGCGTCCCCCAGAGGACGTTGAGGAACATGTTCACGACGTCCGAGAACCGTTCGCTCGAGTAGTCGCTCTGGAGGTAGATCGCCGTCGAGATCGCCAGCGTCGCCGAGGCGACCGTCGCCGGGACGACGATGAAGAGGCTTCCCAGCACCGCGTGGAGGAAGCCGCCGGTCCCCTCGAGCATGTACCGGGAGCCCGGCGGGGTGACGGCGATCGCCGGATCGGTCAGGAAGACGCGACCGCCCCGGTAGATCGTCACGCCGACGACCAAGATCATCACGGAGACGACCAGGCCGGCCGCGCCGCGGGCGAAAGCGCCGAAGAGGCGCTGTTTGGCGTATCGGTCCATCAGTACTGCCACCTCCGTTTGAGCCGGCGGCGGACGAGCATGGCGCCGAAGTTGAACAGCCAGACAACGACGACGAGCATCAGGCCGACGAAGATCAGCGCCGATTGGGTCAGCGGCAGGCTCATCAGTTCACCGTAGTCGTTGACGACCAGCGTCGGCAGGGTCTGCCCCGTCGCGAACAGCGAGTCCGGAATGTGGGTCTGCCCACCGATGAGCATTGCGGGAACGATCGTCGCCCCGAAGACGCGACCGAAGCCGAGCAGGATCGCCGAGAAGATACCCGGCCCCGCGGCCCGCAACAGTACGGACCGGATCGTCTCCCACTTGGTTGCGCCGACGCCCAGCGAGGACTCCCGGAGTTCGTCGGGAAGAGCCTCGAGCGACTCGACGGTCAGCGAGATCATAAACGGCGTGACGACGATCGCCATCACGACGCTGACGGTGAAGATCCCGAGCCCGGTCGAGCCGGAGCCGACCGCCGGTGCGAGGTAATCGCCGACGAACGGAACGACGACGATCAGCGCGACGAGCCCGAAGATGACGCTCGGGACCGCCGCGAGCACGTCGATAAATGAGGAGACGAGCACCTTCATCCGACCCTCGGCGTACTCGGCGATGTAGATCGCCGCAAGGATCGCGATCGGCGTTCCCATCACCATCGTCAGCGCCGTCACGTAGATCGTCCCGACGATGGCCGGCAGGAACCCGAACTCGTTCTGAGCGGGATCCCAGTTCGACGAGGTCAGCGCCTGTACCAGCGAGTACTCCGATAGCAGCGGGAGCGACTGGTAGAGCAGCGCCAGCACGATGAAGGCGAAGATCGCGATCGCAAAGTAGCCAGCGCCGGTCAGCCAGTAGCTACTCAGCCGTTCGGCGAGCAGCCGTCGACCGAGGCGGCTGTCACGTCTCGATTCCGTCCGTTCTACCATCGGTCAGCTCAGGCCCCCTCTTGGAGAGTCTCCTGTGCCTCCTCGCGGCGGTCGTCCTCGAGGGGCACGTAGCCGTTCTCCCGGACGGACTCCTGTCCCTCACCGAGAACGAACTCGACGAAATCCTGGGCCTCGTCCTCGAACTCTTCCATCGACGCGAGATACATGTGTCGAGCGGGCGGCCGGGGGTAGTCGCCCACCTCGACGGCCTCGAGGAGTTCGTCGCGGGTCTCGTAGAAGTCCTCCTCGTCCGAGAGCCCCTCGCCGTCCTGGTCGAGCGGCACTGGCCGGATGTTGCCTTCGAGTTCGCCGCTCTCGAGGTCGTAGACGTAGTTGATGTTGTTCATCGAGATGGCGTTCTCGTTGCGGGCGAGCGCCTCGGCGACCGGCTGGTCGCCGTTGTGGTTCTCGTCGGCGTAGTCTTCCATCTCGCTCTCGGTGTAGGCGTCGCCCTCGCCGGCGAGGAAGTCGGCCCACTGCTTGTAGGCAGCTGAGGTATCGGAGCGGCCGTAGACGACGATCTCCTCGTCGACGTCGTCGTCGACGAGTTCGCCCCAGTTCGTGATCTCCCGCGTGAAGATGTCCTCGAGTTGCTCGCGGGTGAGGCCGTTCTCCTGGATTTCGTCGATGATCGGGTTGTCCTCGTGGACCGTCCCGACGACGGTGTCGATAAGCATCGGCACTGCGAACAGGCCGTCGTCGATCTCCTCCGGTTCCGGGTCCCGACCCATCATCGCGATATCGACCTGGCCGTTGAAGAGGTCCGAGACGCCGACGCCGGTGCCACCGCCACTGATGTCGAAGACGACACCGTGTTCGTTCTCGTACATGTCCGCCCACACCTCGACCATCGGCAACGGACCGACGCCACCGGAGATACGGACGTCGGCGCTTTCACCCAGCAGCGACGTACAGCCAGCCAGAGAAACCACAGAACCGACACCTGCAAGGCGAAGTGCGGATCGGCGCGAAAGAATCTGTTCCATCGTTGTGCCTCCAAAACCACCCCACGGTTGTATCTTCACGCACCCCAGCAATGTTTGGGCGTTCAATCGGCATCCGGCAAATATCGCGACAGCGTACGTGTGAACCACACGCACCTGCGATCCGATGGGAGGGAAATGCGAAAACCAGCCGTCTCATCGCCCGAAAGTGGGGGAGAGTCGGGATTCAAATCGCCCGTTTACGAGCGATCCAGTACGATCACGGCGGGCGACCCGGCTGTTGGGGCTGGTGAACTGCCGATTCAGGCTCTGGCAACCCCGATACACTGGTAGCGGAGTAAATTGCCTATTTCTTCGACGATCAGAACACCGTCAGCAGCAGCGTCAGCGAGAGGAGACTGCTGGCGAGCAACGCGAGCAACACGACGAGTGCGGGAGTGAGTCCGGTGTTCCGGAGTTCGGCGAGCCGGATCTCGGTGCCCAGTCCGACGAACGCGAGCAGGAACAGCCAGTTGTAGGCATTCTCGAGCGAAGCCTGCTGGGCTGGCGAGAGGACACCCGCGCTGGCGACGACCGCGAGCGCGAGAAAGCCAAGCACGAACTTCGGGAACTCCGTCCAGAGCGTGCGGAGGGACGGACGACCGCCATCCCCGGACCCGGCGTAGTAGCTCGCGTAGGCGAGTACGACCAGACCGATCAGCGCGTTCCTGGCGAGTTTTGTCATCGTCGCCCACTGGCCTGCGACCTCCGAGTGAGCGAAGCCGACGGCGACGACCGGCCCCGTCGAGAACATGCTGATCCCCGCCCAGATCCCAAAGACGATCCCCGAAAGCCCGAGCCAATCGCCGACGATCGGGTACACGACGATCGTGACAGCGTCGAAGAGCAGAACGGTCGCCGCCGCGTAGGCGACCTGCTCCTCGCGGGCGCGGACCGCACCGGCGACCGCGACGACCGCCGACACGCCGCAGATCCCGGCCCCGGCCGCTAGCAGCGATCCCAACCGGTCGGCGAGCCCGAAGACGTTCCGTGCGAGCAGTTCGACGACCGCTATCGTGACTCCGGTTACGAGGAGAACGATCACGAGGACGAGTACGCCGACATCGAGCACCGTCGAAAGCGTCAGTGACGCACCCATAAGGACGATTCCGGCGCCGAGCCAGAGCGTGTGAGTCGCGATCCCCGGTTCAAGACGTTCGGGGACGCCGACGACGTTCGCCAGACCGAATCCGAGAGCGATAGCAACCAGCAGGTGGTTAGCTCCGAGGGTCAGTTCGACCGACCGCGCGAGCAGCGCACCGAGACAGAGGACTGCGAGTCCGGGACCGAGCCGGCGGATCGACATTGCGTCACCCCGGAATCTGCAGTTCGAAAGCGCCGACGAGGCCGACGATTGCCATGCCAATAGCGACGGCCTGCCAATCGCACTCGAGGGCCAACCAACGAGACCGGACACCGTCCACGACTTCCACCCATCGATCGGACGACATTCGTTCGACTCCTCCGGACCGTCGCACTTAACGCTTGTCGATCGTGTCGCCGGTACCAGAACATATTGCAGCTATCAGGTACGGAACATCCCCGTTGATCGATGGGGATCTATCGGCGGTTGATTCAACTAATTCCGTTATCGAGTACGGCCGGTCGCGTCGGTCGGAATCGCACAGTGTCGCGAGCAAACCCATATTGGTTCGAGTAGCAAAGGAAGAGTTTGACAGCCAGAGGGGGTGTCGAATGCGTGACACCTCGGTCAGATATCGACGTTCCGGTCCGTCGAACCCGAAATCGCCTGGTACTCGAGCCACAGCGCGGCCGCGACGGTGAAGTCCTCCGCGCTGGCGTAACCGCGTTTGACGTAGGGCTCGCCCGCGGTCGTCAGCACCTCGAGGAAGTTACCGTAAGGAGCCAACAGCCGCTCCATCCGGGCGATCTCGGCTCGGGCGCGGTCGTCGAACCCGTACCGCCGGAGCCCGTTGGCGTACATGAGGCTGTTCCAGGGCCAGACGTGGTAGTGGTAGTCGGGGTGAAGAGCGAAGAACGGGTGGACCTCGCGGCGGGAGAACTGGCGCGCTCGCATCCGCAATCCGGCCGGCGTTTCGAGCGCCGAAAGTGCGTCGACGACCCGTGCCGCACGGTCGTCGTCGAGCAGGCCGAAGTAGAGGGGGACGACGTTGGCGTCGCAGGCGAGCGTCGCCGAGCCCCGGCGCTCGGCGAAGTGGCTCCCGGTCCACAGCGTCGACAGCCAGGCGTCACGAGTCCGTTCGAACTCGTCCGTGAACGTCGTCTCGACGTCGTGGCGCTCCAGTCGGCCGATCGCGGCGAGCAGCATAGCGGTATTGTACGCCTCGCGTGGGGCGGCCGCAGAGTCCCACCACGAACTCCCCGATCCGGTGACGATTTCCAGCTTCTCGTCGAAAAAGCGCTCGCGAAACAGCGCCGCGAGGCGTGTGACTTCGCCCGCGTGCGTGGAGAGGGCGCCACACTCAGAGAGGAGCACGACCAGCGCCGGGAACGTGTCGACGCCCTCCTCGGGGATCGCCGCGCCGAACTTCCGGTGAACGTCGGTGTAGAAGACGTCCTCTAAGCGGTAGACGAGGCGATCTGCGGTGTTCCGGAGGGCGGACTCGTAGCCAGCAGCTGCGACGCCCCGGGCTGCAAAACAGAGGTCCCGCGGCCAGGTCCCGCGGAAGTGCCCGCCGGAGACGAAGCCGCCGCGGGCGCGTTCGGCGACGATTTCGGCGGCCGCGCGGTCGAGCGTGCCGCGATCTCGAAACCCGTACCGACGCTTTCGGTAGTAGTGTTCGAGGCGCCGGCGAAGCTCTCGGGCGTAGTATCGTAGCTCCGGGATGGTCGTCATTCGGTGCGAGAGAGGCGAGAGCAGCTACCTCGGCCGGATCGAACCGCTCTCGAAACGAGCGAGCGTCGGCTCACCGTCGGGTTACTGCTCGTCTTCGGACTGATCGTCGTCTTCTGTGTCGGCGTCTGTCTCTGCGTCGGCGTCGGTCTCCGCGCCGCCCTCCGGCGCGTCGTGGATCGCCGACGCCGTCTCCTCGGGGATGTCCGCGTCGACGTCCAGTCGATCGTCACCGCCGCCCAGCAGCTGCTCGTCGACGGTCTCCTCGGCCGACCCGCGCTGTCGGAGACCGACCTTCACGAGCGCCGCGCCGATGGCCGCCTGCGGGACCGCCCGCAGGCGACCGCGAAAGAGGGACCTGGCGGCCGCAACCAGTGCCGTCGCGCCCGCGACCAGCGCGACCGAGCCGTCCCTGAGGCCACCGGAAACGATGGATCTGACCGGCGCTGACTCTGCGTTCGGTTCGTCGGTTTCGATCGGGAGGTCCGCTGCAGTCTCGGCGATCGTATCCTCGTCCATATCTGTCAGTAAGCGCTCGGGACGGTTGAAGCTTGGACCGGCAGGTGACTACTCCGGAGTACCGCAGCGTGGATATCCGTGCCGAAATAGGGTGGTCTCGGCGACCAGGTCCGTGTCGAGAGGCTACTCAGCGTCGATGTCCGCACCGCGGTCGGTGGCCAGCGCCGTCCGTACCGCGGCGACGTTCTCGGGGACGTCGTGGACCCGGATCAGATCCGCGCCGCGGTCGGCCGCGAGCGCGGTCGCTGCGACCGTCGGAGCCAGACGCTCGTCGGGACCGCAACCGACGCGCTCGAACATGGACTTGTGAGAGTGACCGACGAGGACGGGGCAGCCCAGTGCGTGGAACTCGTCGATGCGATCGAGTAGCTCGAAGCTCTCGGCGGCGCGCTTGCCGAAGCCGATTCCGGGGTCGACGACGATCTTCTCGCGGTCGACGCCGGCCTTTTCGGCGAGCAGGACGCGCTCTGCGAGTTGGTCGATTACGTCCGCGACGACGTCGTCGTAGGCAATCTCGCGGTCGGGGACGACGGGAGCGTCGATGCTGTGCATCACGACCAGCGCGGCGTCGTGTTCGGCGACCACGAACCGCATCTCGGGATCGTCGAGCCCGGAGACGTCGTTGACGATGTCGGCGCCGGCGTCGAGCGCGGCGTCGGCGACGGCCGCCCGCCGGGTGTCGACCGAGACGAGCGCGTCCAGCTCGGCGATTTCCTCGATGACGGGGACGACGCGGTCGATCTCCGTCTCGACAGAGACCGGGTCGGCGCCCGGGCGGGTCGACTCCCCGCCGACGTCGATCACGTCGGCGCCGGCGTCGACCATCGCCTCGGCGCGGGCGACGGCGTCGGAACGGGAGTCGTACTGCCCGCCGTCGTGGAAGCTGTCGGGCGTGACGTTCAGGATGCCCATGACCGCGGGACCGTCGCTCCAGGGGAAGTGAGGCGAGTCGGAGTCGGGAGCGTCGCCTGAACCGATTCCGAGCGTCTCGCGGAGTTCGCGGGCGACCTCTGCGAGTCCGTATGGCTGGGCAGCGAGTTTCTCGATGAGGCGCTTGAACTGTGCGAGCGTCCCCATCAGAACGGCCTCGGTGCGCTCCTCGTCGCGTTGCAGCCCCGAGAGGGCACACTCACCACCGAGGCTCAGTAGCTCCTGTTTCAGGTACTGTGCCTGACGGTACTGGAGGTCGGTCGTAACGACGCGATGGACGGCCTTCCCGCGCATTCGGTAGACTCCCTTCTCGGTGACGCCGGCGGCCTCGAGCGTCTCACGAGCGTCTACAAGGTCTCGAATCCGCTTTGGGACGTCGACGTCGGTCCAACGTCGCCGGGCTTCCGCAACCGCGAACAGCGAGCCGGTGACGAGCACGCAGTCTTCCTCGTCGGCGTCGGCGAGCGCACTCGCGAGCGCGTCGGCGACAGCCGCCTCGGTCTGTACGTCGGTGACACCTGCCTGCGAGAATACTCGCGCGAGGACGTCTCGGTCGGCCGCACGGTCGAGATCCGGCTCGCAGGCGACGACGGCGTCGGGCGTCGGGAGGGTGTCGGCCATCTCGCGGTGGTCCTTGTCGTGCATCGCCCCGATAACGAGGTGGAGCTGGTCGTACTGGTAGCTCGCAAGCGTTTTGGCGAGCTGCTCGCAGGCGCCGGGGTTGTGCGCACCGTCGAGTACGACGAGAGGATCGGTGTCGATCACCTCGAACCGGCCGGGCCAGTGAGCCTTGCGCAGCCCGCGGGAGAGTTGCTCCTCGGTGACGTCTGCGACCTGTCGAGCGAGAACGGCTGCGATGCCGGCGTTTTCTGCCTGGTGCTCTCCCAGCAGCGGGATCCGGGTCTCGAGGTCGAGGTCGAGACCGCGAATCGAGACCGCGGCTTCGGCGTGGTTGGGACGTCCCTCGTAGGTGACGCTAACGTCCGGGTCAGTCTCTCGATCATCCCCCACAGCGCCGTCGGTCCCGACCGTCACCACCTCCTGGGCCACCTCGCGGACGGCCGCGAGGGCATCCCCGGTCGTACCGGTGACGAGTGGGTTCTCACCGGCGACGTGAGCCTTGTCGTAGGCGATCTCGGCTTCCGTGTCACCCAAAATTCCGGTGTGCTCTAAGGTGACGCTCGTGACCGCACTCGCGACCGGATCGACGACGCTGGTTGCGTCGTACCGGCCGCCGATGCCGACTTCGAGGACGGCGACGTCGACGCCCTCACGGCCGAAGTGCCAGCACGCCAGGGCGGTCATCGTTTCGAAGAAGGTCGGCGACGTACCCGATGCACCCTCCTCGGTTACGTAGTCAGCAACGGCGTCGACGTACTCGGAGACCACCGCCTTCGGAATCTTCCGGCCGTCGACGCGGACGCGCTCGCGCAGCTCCTGGAGGTGTGGCGAGGTGTAGAGTCCGACCGAGAGCCCCGTCTCGCGAAGTGTCCGTTCGACCATCCGTGCCGTCGATCCCTTGCCGTTCGACCCCGCGATCTGGACGAAGTCGACACCCTCGTGGGGATCGCCGAGGTGGGCGAGGAGAGACGCCGTCGACTCCGTCCCTGGCTTGGGTCGAAATCGGCGGAGTCCGAAGAGAAAGTCCGCCGCCTCGTGATACTCCATACTCGAAGCACAGAGCCCGTGCGCTTTAGGGTGTCGGACTTGGCGTTCCGCGAGGTGAGAGAGGAGTACAGCCGACTAGGAGCGTTTTCAGACGCTCCCCCTCATTGACGGTGGCCGCGTCTCGGGGTTGGACGAGTTCGAGGAAGCAGAGTTACCGATACTATTTTGTACATAGTGTGTATTACTCACAATACAGAGATGGCAACGTCAACCAACTCAGCGAACGAATCGCTGCTAGCGCTCCGAAAACACCCCGTCGGTTACGTCGCTGCAATACTGGCAGTTGTCACGGGCGTCCTACACCTCGTTATTGTGGGTCAAGCACCGAACCAGACGCTCCAGGCGCTGTTCGCGCTCAACGGACTGGGCTTTCTGGCCGGCACTGCGCTGTACCTGACTCGGTACTGGCAGCGGGAGTTCTATGTGGTTGCAGCTGTGTACGCGCTGGTCACTATTCTTGCGCTGTTTCCCTTCCAGGGATACGGTATCGAGGCGTTCTACGTCGATGGGGCACTGAATCCGATGCGAGTCGTGACGAAAGGAGCCGAGGCAGGGCTCGTCGTCGCTGCGGCGTACCTGTACGTCGCGACTGGCGACAGCTAAGAGCAACTCACAGATCCGGCGGCTGCTGTCAGACTATTGTTTGACGAGATTGTCGTCGGCTGCGGGTCCAGGTGACTCCTGGGTCACCTCGAGGAACGCCTCTTCGAGACTGCGCGCTTCGCCAGTCTCGGCGCGGGATTTCAGCGCCTCGGGGTCGCCTTTGGCGACCAGCTTCCCGTCGTGGATGACGCCGATCTGGTCGGCTAGTTCGTCGACGACGGGGAGGATGTGCGTCGAGAGGAAGATCGTCATCTCGCGGTCGGCCAGATCGGCGATCGTCTCCCGCATCGTCCGTGCTGCACGCGGGTCGAGTCCGCTCGTCGGCTCGTCTAAGAAGGCGACCGCCGGCTCGTGGAGGACCGCCTGAATGACGCCGACTTTCTGGCGCATCCCCTTCGAGTAGCCTTCGATCCGGCGGTCGGCGTCGTCGAGCAGGTCGAAGCGCTCGAGCATCGATTCGATCCGCGTTGCCGACTCGTCCTCGGGTAGGTCGCGCAGGCCCGCGGCGTACTCGAGCTGTTCGCGACCGGTGAGTTCGTCGTAGATCGGCGGCTCCTCGGGAAGGTAGCCGATATGTGGGGTCACGGCTTCACGATCGGAGATCGGGTTGCCGGCGACCCGTGCTGATCCCGAGGTCGGCCTCGTCAGCGTCGTGAGCATCCGCATGGTCGTCGTCTTTCCGGCGCCGTTGGGACCCAGAAAGCCGAAGATCGTCCCTCGCTCGACGGTCAGTGTCACGCCGTCGACAGCGGTCGTCTCGCCGTAGCGCTTGGTGAGGGCGTTGGTCTCCACGGCGGGTTCGTCTGCGTCGCTCATACGCTCCCGTTTCGGCCCGACATGTATAAACGTTCGACACGTTGCTCTGCCGGAGACGTAGAATGACAAAACCCAAACTGTTTACTGGGTCGCGGTCCCGCAGCGACGTATGGTCCCGAACGACGCGATCGGCCGATGGGGTGGGCTCCGGTGAACGTCCGGACGGCGTCGACCGTCGCCAGGACAGAAGTAAAGCGGACGCTGCGATCGGTAACGGCCGAGAAGACGAAGGTCCTCGTGTTGGGACTGGTGGGGCTATTCTTGCTTGGCTCCGTGACCGTCGCCGGAGGTTACCTCTTGCCGACGCTCGGTGAGGAGGTTGCGGCGGGCGTGACCGGGGAGCAGGTGTCGGCAGCGACGGAGATCGCCACCGGCGGCGCAGCAGTCGCCTGGATCTTTCTGGTGTTTATGATCGCGATACGAGCCTTCACCGCAGCCGCGGATCCCGACAAGCCGGCGTTTTTGCTCATTTCGACGTCGCTTCGGAACGTCGTCACCGGAATCATCGCTGCCGAGGCCGTTTTGCTCGCGCTGTGGCTCGTCCCGCCGGCGCTGCTCCTCTCTGGGGCGTTTGCCTACGGTGCGGGGACGATACTGCCGATACTCATCGCACTGGTCGCCGTCTCCCTCATGATCGTCACCGCCGTCCCGGTCGGCTTCGTCGTCGGCACCTGGATCCGCCACCTCGTGACGGTCTACGAACCGATCGCGCGGTATCGGTGGGTGCTGTTCGTCGGCTTCTGGCTCGCGTACTTTGGCGGGATCGCGACTGGCCACTTCGATCAGCTCATGGCACAGCTCTTCTCGACGCTCCAGGACAGCCCGCTGGGCTGGTTCGGCCACGTCGTGCTGGCCGGCGTGCCGAACGTCCCGGCCTCCGAGCTGGCGATCGTCGGTGCGGCCACGGGGGCTGCCGTCCTCGCGACCGCGGCTACGGCAGTTGGGGTCGCCTCCGCTCGGATCCACTGGTTCGCGGATCCGGCGCGGTTCGACGACGAGCCATCGAGAGCCTCGGAGGAGGGGACCTCGGGCCGCCTCGAGTCACTCCTCCCGTCGGGGCTCGGACGCCCCGTTCGGACCATCGCGACGACCGCGATCCGGCGGACGAAGCGAGCCCCCATCCGGCTGGCCTACATCGGCTATCCCCTGCTCGGCATGATTGGGTTCGCCCAGGTGATCATCCAGACCGGAACGGTGCCGTCGTACGTCGCCGTCTTACTGTGTCTGTGGCTCGTCTGGGCCGCCGGCGCGCTGTTTACCCTCAACCCACTCGGTGATCTCGGGCGGGCGCTGCCCGCCGTCGTCTCTTCGCCGCTGTCGGGCCGACAAGCCGTCACGGGGCTGGTCCTCGCGGGGACGCTCGTCGCGGCACCGGTCGCGCTGGTCGCCTCGGCGATCCTCGGCGCTGTCAGCCCGCTCTCGGCCGAGCAGACGCTCGCACTGATCGCGGGAACGGCGGCCGGGACCGTCGTCACGCCCGCGCTGGCGACCGGTATCGGCTCGGCGTTCCCCCGCTTTGGAAGCGTCAACGTGACCAACAACCGGGAGGCAGTGATGCCGAGCAAGACCGCATTCGCCGCCTACTCGCTGGCGGTGCTCCTGCCCGCGGCCGCCGCCGTCGTCCTCTACACCGACGCCGCAGCGCCGATGGCGGAGCTCGCGGTTGCGGTCTCGGCGTGGACACCCGGCCCCGAGGTGGCACCCTCGGCGCGCGGAATCACGGTGGCCGCCTGGACGGTTCTGGCCGCCGGGCTCGTCGCACCGATCGTTTCGTGTCTGTACGCCATCGAGCGCTTCGACTGGTACGCACTGGAGTGAAGGGTGTCGGTTGGCTAATCGATCAAGGTCCGTGGGAATGGGCAATGTGATACCGTCGTATCGGTACAGACGGGATCGTAATTGAGTCGGCACTCGATATCTGGCTATCTCGAGAGTGGCGTGCTGAACGCAGGGAGGGGGTCAGACGGGGAGATTATTCAGTGACATCATTGGAGAGAGCACACTCACGCTCGAGCACTGTCAATTGGAGCGGATCTTCATACTCACCATCGAGCGGACTCGGCTGGACGAGGCGGGAGATGGTTACCTGAGCGACGTCTCCGCCCCAATCTGCCTGCGCCTGCTCGCACACCCAGTCGGTGTATCGTTCAGCGATACTGTCGTCCGTGCCCTCGCGACCGGAGTCACGGACCGATTCCATGAACTTACGCTCGCGGAACGTATCGTACTCCTGTGACGCATCCGGCGGACGATCCGTGACAACCTCCCCTCCCTCGAACGCATCGACCGTCGAGCCGTTTTCCAGCTCCGCTTCGGCGACGTACCAACTATATGATTCTGACGGGTCCGGAGCGTACAAGCCCCATCGCTGTTCGTCTGGGAAATTGGACTCGATCTCGTCCGGAACGTCAACACCGACAGCGTGACTCCCGCTAAACAGGACGATCCAGACGAGCGCGATTACCCCGGCGACGGTGACGAACGATCGCCCGTACGCGGTGACGTACGAGGCGACCGACTCGTGACCGTTATCGCGGAGCCCAGCGAGCCAGCGCTGTTCCATGGGCGGACGGCCGAGCGGGCCGAGCTGTGAGGCCGATAGCAAACGTCGCGTCCCACGGGTGGGCGCGAGCCGAGCCAGTCCATCCCAGAACGGTTTCGTGAGAAAGGGGATGACCGACGCAGCCAGTACCAGCGGAAAGAGTCCGACGGCGACCGTCAACAGCAACCCGGCGAACGCGCCCAGATATACGAAGACAAAGAACGCCCGTAAGCGGCCCGTCGTCAGCAGCAAGAACACGGCCGATCCGACGAGCAAGATCACCCACAGCCAGTTCGCCACTTCGAGGAGGATGGGATACTCGACGAGAGAGTTGCCAAGAAAGATCGTCATCTCGTCGTTCGCGAGCGCGATCTGGAGGCCGTCACCGGCGTACCACGTTTCGCCTTCGCGTTTGAGAATCGCGTTCGAGCTGAAGACGGCAATCGGCTGGACGAGAAGCGCAGCCGTCCCGAACCCGACGACAGTCGTCCGGGCAGAGCCGCGCCGAAGGGCGTCGATCGACCACCGTTCGGAGAGCGGCGTCAGGAGGGCAAGCAGCAGCAGCACCCTGAGCAGCCGATCACCGCCATTGAGAACCATCGGATTGCGCGCATGTAACGAAAGCAACAACACCAGCGAGATGAACCCGACAAGTCTCGTTCGATACCCGAGAAGTAACGCGATCGCAAAGATCGCTGCTACGACGAACAGGAACTGCTGAAACCACAACTCACCGGAGAATGCATGGATTGAGTAGCCGCTATTCGCGTTCGTGGCCTCGTAGACCGCCCGCGGATAGACACCATCGTCGGTGTAGAAGAAGCCGAGATCCCTCCATCGGTGGAGCAGGTCAATCAAGATGATCAGTCCGAGCGAGATGCGGAGGGCGGCGAGTGCTCGGGTATCGATCTCGAAGCGTGATCGAACTCCCCGGCGGACTGGATCACGTAGATCCCGGAGCTGGAGAGCCCACGTCCTGAGTAACTGTGGCGGATTCGAAGGTCCTCCGTCGTCATCAGTTCTCATAGCGGTCTGGGTAGCCAACAATAGTCACTCGCACCGAGTGATTCGAATTGATTGGTGGGCTACTTGTTCGCTGCTCTTGATGAGGTCCGTATAAGTTTTCTGTGTGCTACCCTGTTTCCCCCCTTCTCGCCGTCCAGGTATCGGATATGGCTCCGTTCGAACGGTAACGGAGTGGAGGCTCATCAGTTCTCAAAACCACAGTATCGCGACAGATACTGCGACCACCACACCAGTACGAACGGTGCTCAGGACTGAGAGAGCGTCCAGCGTTCAACAAGCATCATCACTGAACGCGTAGATGGCACCGAGCCGACTCGAAAAAGAACCCAGATCGAAGTGGATGATTCACCGAGGGCGCCGACCTCAGTCGCTACGGCCCCACTCGGCGACGCGCTTCGGACGGTCCGAGATCGGCTCGACTGCAACGTCGTCGTCGGCTGCGGCCAGCCCCTCCACGTACGCCTCGGCACTGGCGACGGTCGAAAGGTACGGCACTTCCTCCTCGACGGCCATCTCTAACGTGTCGCGGTCGCGGCTAACGACGAAGTCGACCTCGCCCTCGCGGATCGCCGCGGGAACGTCGTCGAACTCGGCGACGTCGAAGTACTCCTCGAAGCCGTCGACCTCGAGGTCGACGATCGCAGTTCCCTCGCTGACCGCGTTGGAGGCGGCCTGCTGGGCCTTCCAGTAGGCAGTGGCGAAGTCGGGCGCCGAGCCCATGACCTCGCCCGTGGACTTCATCTCCGGGCCGAGGCGCGGATCCGAACCCGGCAGGCGGTCGAAGGGCAGGACGACCTCCTTGATCGAGGTGTGCTCGGGGATCTGCTCTTTCGCGTCCAGGCTGGCGAGTGTCTCGCCGGCCATCACCTGTGCCGCGAGCTTCGCGATCGGGACGCCCGTCGCCTTCGAGACGTACGGGACGGTACGCGAAGAGCGCGGGTTTGCCTCAAGCACGTACACCTCGGTCTCCTCGTCGGGATCGTCGACCCCAGTAACCGCGAGCTGGACGTTCATCAGCCCCATCGTCTTCAACGCCTCGGCGATGTCCTCGGTGACTTCGCGGACGCGATCGAGGGTGTCCTCGTCGAGCGAGCGCGGTGGGATCATACACGCCGAATCGCCGGAGTGGACGCCCGCGCTCTCGACGTGTTCCATGATGCCGCCGATCAGCACGTTTCGGCCGTCGGCGACCGCGTCGACGTCGAGTTCGACGGCGTCGGCGAGGAACTCGTCGATCAAGATTGGCTTATCCTGGCCGACGCGGACGGCTTCCTCGATGTACTCTTCGAGTTCGTCGTCGTCGTGGACGACCTGCATCGCGCGCCCGCCGAGGACGTAGGAGGGACGCACGAGGACGGGGTAGCCGATCTCGTGGGCCAGATCGAGGGCTTCCTCCTTCGAGGTCGCCGTGCCGCCCTCGGGCTGGGCGATTCCCATCTCGTCCATGAGGGCGTTGAAACGATCGCGGTCCTCGGCTAAGTCCATCGCCTCGACGGAGGTGCCCATGACCTCGCAGTCGAGCCCGCGGCGGTCGATCTCGGCCTGCAGGGGCTCGCCGATGTTGACGGAGGTCTGGCCGCCGAACTGGATCATGACGCCGTCGGCATCGGCCGCCTCGGCGACGTCGGCCACTTCCTCGGCGGTGACCGGCTCGAAGAACAGTCCGTCGGAGGTGTCGTAGTCCGTCGAGACCGTCTCGGGGTTGTTGTTCACGACGTGGGCGTCGATGCCCAGATCGCGCAGCGCGTGGACTGCGTGGACCGAACAGTAGTCGAACTCGACGCCCTGTCCGATGCGGATCGGACCGCCACCGACGACGATCACGCTCTCGACGTCACGGGAGACCTCGAGTTCGCCCGCGGCGGCGTCGCCAACGAGGGGCCCCTTGTCGAACTCGGACTTGCGTGCGGAGTAGTAGTACGGCGTCTCGGCCTTGAACTCGCCGGCGCAGGTGTCGACCTGTTTGTAGGTGCGCCCGGGGACGGCTTCCTCGACGGTGCCGACCGTCTCGCCCGTGGTCGTGGCGATGGAGGCGTTCGTGTGGCCGGCGATCGCGGCCTCGGTGAAGTCGCCGTCCTGCGCGGCGCGCATCGACTCGGCGATGTTCGCGTAGCGCTCGGTGTACCACTCGAAGATGCCCGTCAGGGAAACGATCTCCTCGACGGTGTAGCCGCGTTCGAAGGCCTCGAACATCGCGTACGGACGGTCCGGGGAGGGACGCTCGAGATACTGCTCTTCGAGTTCCTCGTCAGTCACCTCGGCCCAGTCGACGTCGGGTTCGTACTCCGACGATCGGAGCGCCTTCAACAGGCTCTCCTCGAAGGTGCGACCGATTGCCATCGCCTCGCCCGTCGACTTCATCGCCGTCGTCAGCTCGAAGTCGACGTCGTCGAACTTGTCCTTGGGCCAGCGTGGAACCTTCGTCACCACGTAGTCGATCGCGGGCTCGAATGCAGCGGTCGTCTCGCCCGTAATCTCGTTTTGGATCTCGTGGAGGCGTTTGCCCAGTGCGACCTTCGCGGTGACGCGGGCGATGGGGTAGCCGGTCGCCTTGGAGGCGAGGGCAGACGAGCGGGAGACACGCGGGTTGACCTCCACTACTCTGTATTCGCCGCCGGGGGTGCCGTCGTCGCGCCAGGCGAACTGGATGTTACAGCCGCCCTGGATACCGAGTTCGCGGATGACGTCGAGTGCGGCAGTGCGCATCTCCTGGTGGCCCTCGTCGGGGACGATCTGGGATGGGGTGACGACCGTCGACTCCCCGGTGTGGATGCCCATCGGGTCGATGTTCTCCATGTTGCAGATGATGATGCAGGAGTCGTCGGCGTCGCGCATGACCTCGTACTCGTACTCGACCCAGCCGGCGATCGATTCGGTGATCAGCACCTCGCTGTTCCGGGAGAGGCGAAGTCCCTTGCGAACGCGACGAAGGAGTTCGTCCATCTCGTGGACGACGCCCGAACCCGAGCCCCCGAGCGTGTACGTCGTGCGCGCGATGACCGGCAATCCGCCGACCTCGTCGACGGCAGCTTGGACGCGCTCTGTGAGATCGTCTTCGGTCAGCTCCGAGACGTCCTCGTCCTCGTCGAGTGAGATCGTCGTCGACTTGGGAACGGGCTGGCCGATCTTCTCCATGCGCTGGCGGAAGAGATCGCGGTCCTCGGTCGCGTAGATCGTATCCAGGGGCGTCCCCATGATCTCGACGTCGTACTCCTCCAAGACGCCCTCCTCGGCGAGTTCGGCGGTGACGTTCAGCCCCGTCTGTCCCCCAAGGCCGGCGATGACGCCGTCGGGCTGTTCCTTGCGGATGATCTCGGCGATGGCGTCGGTCGTGATCGGCTCGATGTAGACCTTGTCTGCCATGTCGGGGTCGGTCATGATCGTCGCGGGGTTCGAGTTGACGAGGACGACGCGAGCGCCTTCCTCCTGGAGCGCGCGGCAGGCCTGTGCGCCGGAGTAGTCGAACTCGGCTGCCTGTCCGATCTGGATCGGGCCGCTCCCGATCAGCAGGATGGTGCGCCCGTCACCTGCGGCGTCGTCGCTGCCCTGGATGTCCGTACTCATTGGTCTTGTTCGTCCGAAGTTCGTACATCGTAATAAGCGCCACGAAACGATACGAATCTCGGAACCGAATTTCGAAATTCGAAATGGCGGGCTGGAGCGAAACGCTGGGGAACGCTCGACCGGAGATGCTGGATCGTGCAGAGGGTTTATCGGCCGTAGTGGCCACTAACAGGTATGAGCGATCGGCCCACGACTTCCGACGGGTCGTCCGGGACGGACGCTTCGGCGGCGTCAGATCGCAGTCGCGCGCTGGCCGAGTTAGTCGAGGGAAGTCTCTGTGAACTGGACGCGTCCGGTCGGTTCGTCGCCGTCGACGAGCAGTTGCTCACGCAGACGGGCTACGCCCGCGAGGACCTCCTCGGCGAGCGCCTGTCGGCTGTGTCGACCAACGCCAGTCAGATCGAGCACGCACTCCAGAGCGAAAAGCGGGTCGAGACGGGCGAACAGCCCACGTTCGAGATCTCCCTCGAGACCGCAGACGGGGGCCGCGTTCCGTGCGAGGTTCGACTGTCCCACCTCGCGTCCGGCGGTGCGATCGCCGTCGTTCGAGAGATCGACGATCGTACCGCAATCGGACCCAGCCGCGAGTCGCTCTCGGCGGCGATCAACGAGGCGGACGTCGGCGTATTCGTACTCGACGACGAATTCAACGTTGCCTGGGCCAACGAGGCGATCGAGCGGTACTTCGGCGTCGACCGAACCGAGATCGTCGGACGGGACAAGCGCACCCTCATTTCCGAGCAGATCCGCGATCGGTTCGCCGATCCCGACCGGTTCGTAGACAACGTGTTCTCGACGTACGACGATAACACGTACGTCGAACAGTTCGAGTGTCGCGTGGTCGGAGCGGACGACCGCGAGGAACACTGGCTCGAACACCGGAGCAAGCCGATCGACACCGGGCGCTACGCTGGGGGCCGGATCGAGCTCTACTACGATATCACCGAGCGAAAGAAGACCGAGCGAGCCAGAGCAGAGAGCGAGCGGCGGTTTCGGTCCCTTCTCGACGCAATCGGGGAGTACGCGATCGTGATGCTCGACCGGGAGGGAACCGTCGTGAGCTGGAACGAAGGGGCGGCGCGGATCAACGGCTACGACACCGAGGAGATCCTCGGAGCGCCCGTTTCGACGTTCTACACCGACGACGACCGAGAAGCCGGAGTTCCGGAGAGTCACCTCGCACAAGCGAGAGAGACCGGCTCCATCGAAACCGAAAGCTGGCGCGTCCGCGCAGACGGCTCGACGTTCTGGGCGAACGTAACGATCACGGCGATTCGCGACGACGGCGAGCTCCAGGGGTACGCGACGGTTACACGCGATATGACTGAGCGACGGGAGCGAGAGCGGCAACTGAAACACGAGCGAGATCTGACCGAGCGACTCCTGGAGACGGCACCGGTCGGCATCGCGGTCGTCGATCCGGACGGGACGACCGACCGAGTCAACGAGCGGATGGTGGAGCTACTGGGCGATCGCACCCCGGACGCACAGACGACTGCCACGAACACCGGAGCGGCGTTCGACGGAGCTGATGACGTGCTTCCGATCGAGGACTGGCCCGCGGAACAGGTGTTCGAAAACGGTGTGTCGCTACACGACCACGAGATGCTGGCAGCGGGAGCGGCTGGGGCCAAACGGTGGCTGTCGATAAACGCTGTGCCGATCGACGACGACGAGCAGAATCCGACCCAGGCCGTCGTCACTGCAACCGATATCACCGATCTGAAAGCGCTTGCAGACCGGCGTAAACGAGCACTCAGAGAGCGAGAGAAGGAGTTTACCGCCGTTCAGATGGCGACGAACCTGCTCGAGAACGGCGACCGACCGGTCGACGACCTCTTGACTGAGTTCGCCAGACGGCTCGCCCAGTCGTTTCAGTACGCAGATCACACCGGCGTGCGGATCGCCGTCGACGACCACGAGGTGACGATCGGCGGGTACGAGGCGATCGATCGCCACATCACAGCCCGCACCACAACGAGCAACGGAACGCCGATCGCGGTTGCAGCCGTCGTCCACGAGAGTCCCCTGACGTCGGGAGAAGAGCCATTTCTCGACGAGGAACAGGAGCTGGTCGAGACGTTTGCGAGGCTCGTGAAATTTCACTTCGAGCAGCGAGAGTACATCGAACAGTTAAGGGAGGAGACGAAACGCCTCGAACAGTTCGCCTACGCCGCCTCCCACGACCTCCAGGAGCCCCTGCGGATGATCTCGAGTTATCTCCAGCTCATCGAGACGCGCTACGCCGAGACGCTCGACGACGAGGGCCGTGAGTTTCTCGAGTTCGCGGTCGACGGCGCCGAGCGCATGCGGGCAATGGTCGACGGACTCCTCCAGTACTCCCGGATCGAAACGCAGGGTTCGCCGCTCGAACCGATCGACCTGAACGCCGTCCTCGACGATGTTCGGTCGGATCTCGAGGTGAAAATTGCGGAGAGTGGCGCCGAGGTGACCGCAGATTCCCTCCCAACTGTCGCGGGCGACGCCAGCCAGCTCCGGCAAGTGTTCCAAAATCTCCTCGAGAACGCGATCGAGTACAGCACCGACGAGCCACGAATTCACATCTCGGCCGAGCGCGATGACGAACGGTGGATGCTCTCGGTCAGTGACGACGGAATCGGCATCGCCCCCGACGACGTAGAACGGATCTTCGAGGTGTTCGAGCGCCTGCATACCCGCGAGGAGTACTCCGGGACGGGGATCGGGCTCGCACTCTGCCAGCGGATCGTCGAGCGCCACGGCGGCGAGATCTGGATCGACTCAGAACCCGGCGAGGGGACGACGGTCTCGTTTACCCTCCCACCAGCCGGGGATACCTAACGGTACCGAGCGCGAGAACCGACCCGCTCAGAGCGCCCGGTCGTGCTCGCTCTCGAAGTCCCGGGCCTGTCGGTACTCCTCGACGAACGCCGAGACGTCGAACTCGAGCATGTGGGATTCGAACTCCGAAAGTGCATCGTCGTCGTCGGCGTGACTCATCGCGTGTTCCATGAGTTCCACGACGAGTTCCACGACGATTTCGTGGAGCCGTCGCGCCTCGAAGTCTGTGACCCAGAGCAGCGTGTAGCCGACGCTCCCGTCGTCGGCGGCGTCGTAGACGGCGACGGCCTCCGGAAACTCCTCCATAGCGACCCCCATCAGGTGTGGGGTGCCGAAGGCGTCGAACTCGTCGTCAGTCTCGATCGTCTCCCGTAAGACGTCGACGAACGACTCGGGGAAAAAGCGCGACGGCGGGTGGACGTCGGTGACGACGGCGTGCGTCTGGCCACAGGAACAGCGGTACTCGCGCATCCCGAGGTCGACGTCGTGTGGATCGATCGTCGTACCGCAGGGAAGGTCCAGCTCGTCTCGATCGCCGGGGACGCGGGGCGCTGCCATCGCCAGACGATCCGCACGCTGTGACAATAAGGGCGGCGCCTCAGCGAGGGTGGCGTGTTGGATCTTAGTGTTCGACGTCGACCTCGAACCGGGCGCCGCCGTCACGTCCAGCCGTTACCTCGACCGTCCAGCCGTGGGCGTCGACGACGCGCTCGACGATAGAGAGCCCGAGACCGGTGCCACCGCCGCTCGTATACCCCTCTTCGAAGACGGTTATCCGGTCGGACTCGGAAATTCCCGGACCGTCGTCTTCGACGGCGAAGCCGCAGTCGGTTTCGACCACGGCGACTGTCACCGCGTCACCAGCGTGTTCGGCGGCGTTTCTGTAGAGGTTCTCGAACACCTGCTGCAGCCGCCCGCGGTCGCCCTCGACGGTCAGATCGACATTGGTTTCGAGTGTTGCGTTGCCCGTATCGACGCCATCCCAGGTTGCCCGAGCCAGCTCGCCGACCGAAACCGGCTCACACCCACCCAAATCCGTCCCGGCTTCGGCGAGCGTCAGCAGGTCGTCGAGCATCCAGCGGATGCGATCCGTCGCCGACTCGACGTTCGCGAGGTGCTCGAGATCTCCAGTCTGCCGGGCGAGTTCCGTGTAGCCTTCGATGATGTTCAGCGGGTTCGTGATATCGTGACGGAGAACCGACGTGAACCGTTCTAATCGCTCGTTTTGGCGCTCGAGTTCCCTGCGTCGGGCCTCTCGCCGCAGCGTGTGGCCGACGAGTTCGCCGACGGTCCGTACCTCGCGTCTGACCAGCGTCGGCCAGCCCCGGTCGGATCGGCGGTAGACGGCGATGACGTGTTCTAGCTGCCAGTCGATGACGACCGGGGCGGCGAAAAACGCGCCGATATCGTGTGCCTCGAGAGACTCAGACGCGACGTGGCTCTCTCCGTCGGTGCGGGCGTCCGAGAGGGGCGAGCCCCGGTCGCTGCCGGAGTCGTTACAGTCGGGGACGGCATAGTTCTCGAACGAGGAGAGCGTCTCGAACCCCGGGAAATCGTCGGTGTCGATCGCGTCGTCGAACGCTGCCGTCTCCGCTGCGGCCCAGCCGTGCGTCGGGACCAGCGTCTCGTCGTCGACCCGGTAGAGCTGACACGCCTCGGCGTCCAGTTCGGTCGCGATCACGCGAAGCCCCCACCGAATCTTGGTGTCGATCTCGTCGGGTGCGGCGCTCATGAGCGAGCCGGCGACATCGAGAACAGTGTCGGCGATATCGTCGATCGCGGACTCGTAGGCGGTATCGAGGGCGTAAGAAAGGGTCTCGAGGGCGCGTGCGTCCGGCCGCTCGGATCGGAAGACAACGTCGTGGACATCCGCCCGGATTGCGCCAACAAACGTCTCCGGGTCCCGCGAAGCGGTGAACAGGACGACCGGGGTCTCAGATCCCAGTTCCGCCGCGAGATCTCCGTCGACGACCGGTTCGAGCGCTGTCGAAACGACACAGTTGACGGGCTGATGGGAGACTGTCCCGTCCGGCGGGATCGCACGCACCGAGTACGGCGGCGAGATGGACGCCGCGACGGATTCGCGGCGATCGGAGTTCGGGTCGACGTAGAGGACGGTGAAGTGCGATCGATCGCCACGCGTAACAGAACTCGCCTGCTGATCCGGATAGGTGGTCATTGAAACCGCTCAGGTACGCTCTGGGGTTTAGAGAGCACGCTAATAAATCCGTTGTGAGTGACTAGTTCGAAATCGGACAGGGGCTACAGATCAGTGCCGTTGAATCGGTAGTAACCGACCGCAAGTGAGGCAAGTAGCCACAGCGCCAGGACGAGGATGCCGACTTCGGGGTTCGTGTAGAACGGTTCGGCCTCGCCAGCCGTTACCTCGACGCCGGCGCCACCGGGGTCGGCAGCTGCGGTATCCGCGAGGTCCGGCAGCAGGGCGACAATCGTCGAGAAGTACGCTGACGACGGCGAAATCTGGGTTACGAGGAACACCCAGTCCGGGATCTGCGTTGGAAACGAAAACCCCTCCACGACGTAAAGGACGCCCATCGGGACCACGTCCCAGACGAGCTCGAAGACGACGAAAAAGCCAAGCGCCAGCGTCGTGGCTCGTGACGTCGACCCAGTTGTCGCGGAGATGCCGACGACGATAGCCGTGTAGACAGCAGCGAACGAGAGGGTCGCAAGCACGAAGACCAGTACCGCGAGGACGTCGACCTCGCCGAGCATGGCAGCGCCGAACCCGAGGCCGACGACGAGGCCACTGCCGAGTCCGAACGCGAGGACACCAGCCCTTCCGAGCACTTTGCCGAGGAAGACCTGCCCGCGCGTGGTCGGCAACGAGAGCAAGAGTTTGATGCTTCCGAGTTCCCGCTCACCGGCGAGTGACTTATAACAGACGACGATCGCCGCAACCGGAACGAACAGGCTGGTGAGCGCGACGGTAAAGAAGATCAGTCCGCCAAAGGTCGCCCCCGCCGGCGAGCCGAGCATCTCCGGAACTTCGACATAGGCATACGTCGAAATGAGCGATAAGACGACGAAAACAGCGACCAGTGCCCACAGTGCCCGCGACTGGACGGCATCTCGGAAGTCTTTCTTCGCGACGGTGAGCCACGTCATCTCCGGACCTCCTGGGCCTCGTTGGTGTAGCGAACGAACAGATCACCGAGAGAGGATTCGACGACGGAGAAGTCCTGGACCGAAGAGACGTCGTCGATAGCGTCTAACACGGCAAACTTCGAGACCCCGTCGACTGTGACCCGGAACCGGCCGTCATCAATCGAGGCGGTGCCAACACCGTTGACACTCCTGACCCGTTCGAGGACAGCTGCGTCGACGCGCTCGGTGGAAACGTACAACGTCTCCCCGGTTTCGGTCGCGTCGCGGAGGCCGTCGATCGTGTCGGTGGCGACGAGCCGTCCGCGATTGATAATCGCCACGCGGTCACAGACAGCTTCAACTTGCTCCATGATGTGGCTCGAGAAGAAGACGGTGGTCCCGCGGGCGTTCTCCTCGCGGATGATCTCGCGCATCTCGCGAGCACCGTTCGGATCGAGACCCGTCGAGGGCTCGTCTAAGACGAGCAGGTCGGGGTCGCCGACGAGTGCCATCGCGAGAACCAGCCGTTGGGCCATCCCTTTCGAGTAGCCACCGGCTTTTCGGTCGGCAGCGTCCGCGATCCGGACGCGTTCGAGCAGCGCCCCGGCATCGTCGTCGGCGCCTTTCATCTCGATCGCGAACTCGACGTGTTGACGGCCGGTGAGTCGATCGTAGACGTGGTAGGCGTCTGGAAGTACACCGGTACGACTGCGGACGGTCTCGCCCTCAGTCTGGGCGTCGTAACCCAGGACGGTGGCGGTGCCTGCGGTTGGGCGCGTAAAATCCAGTAAGATGTCGATCGTCGTGGACTTGCCGGCGCCGTTGGGGCCCAAAAAGCCGAAAATTTCGCCCTCCTCGACAGAGAGACTGAGATCGTCGACCGCGACGACATCGCCGAACCGTTTGGTCAGACCGTCGAGTTCAATCGCAGGCACAGTCAACCCTCCGTGACGAGACGACTAGGTGCTGGACGTCGAACAGCAGGTGCATGACCGCTCATGCTCGGGAGATTAAATAAATCCCGCGTACACGCATTCAGTGAGGCGAGCAACGGTTCGCTGGGCCAGTCGTCGCGGACCAGATCAGGGCCAGTCGTCGCGGGCCGGTTCGGGCTCGGGTTCGTCGGACGTGGCATCAGAAGCGAGGGTCCAGTCGGCGGCCTCGGCGGCGTCGTCGACGTGGAGGAACTCCCAGCCGAGATCGTCGGCCATCGCCTCGTCCTCGTCGGTGGTGCCGATGAAGACGTACCGCTCCGTGTCGAACTGATCTTTGACGCCGACGAGGCTCTCCTCGACACCCCGGGGACCGGAGAAGAAGTCCTGGCGGACCCGGTTCTTTCGCGTGAAGTTCGTCACGACGTAGGTGGGCTTCTCGGAGACGACCCCGACGTACGTCGTCCAGCTTCGCGCGTCCTCGAAGACGTGCTCGGGGGACGTCACCGCCTTCAGCGCCTCGAGTTCGAACGCCAGAGTCATGTCGCTACCGCCGTTCATACCCGGAAAAAGACGGGCGCGACGCAAAACGGCTTCGATACCGGGAATGAATCCGGGCCGTCGTCGGCAACGGCCGCGGCGACCGTGTTACTGCTCTTGAAGCGGCGCCAGATCGTCGGCGTCGACACGCTTCTCTAAAAGGACCTCGGCCTGATCGGCAACCGGACGCTGCTCACGCATCAGCTGCTTGAGCGTGCTCTGGGCGGAGAGGTCGCCGATGAGGACGCCACCGACGACCTTGCCGTCTTTGAACGCGATGCGTCGCCACTCGGTGTCGCTGTACTTGCGCTCGGCGTGCTCGTCGCCGAGCGTGGGGTGGCCAAAGGAGAGAAACGGGAAATCGAAGTGGGTGATCGAGTACGAGGAGACCCACTCGAAGGCCTCGTCCTCGTCGTCGGCGGCCATGTTGACGGCGGCGACCCGACCCTGCTCTTTCGCCGAGCCCCAGGAGCCGTTCTGGGCCTGCTCGCCGAGCAACACGTCGTAGAAGCGGGTGATGTCGCCGGCCGCGTAGACGTCCTCGAGGTTGGTCTGCATGAACTCGTCGACGACGATACCGCTTTCCTGTTCGATACCGGTCCCGTGGAGGAACTCGGTGTTGAACGTGAGGCCGATGGCGACGCCGGCGAAGTCACAGGGGTAGCGCTCGCCGTTGGGGTCGACCGCGGCCGTGACCGCGCCGTCGTCGTCGACTTCGAACTCGGAAACGCCGCTGTCGAAGACCGGCTCAACGCCGACGTCGCGCATTCCCTCGTGCATGATCTCGGCGCCGTCAGCAGAGAGCGCGTAGCGCCACCAGCGGTCACCGCGCATCAGGTACTTACCGGAAACGCCCTGAGAACCGCAGACAGCCGCAAAGTCGATACCGAGAAGCCCGGCGCCGACGATAGCCGCCTCCTCGGCGGCCTCGGCGCTCTCGCGGATCCTGCGAGCATCCTGGAAGGTCCAGAAGTGGTGGACGCCCTCGGCGTCGCTGTTGGGGACAGGCAGCTGCGTCGGCGTCCCGCCGGTCGCGACCAGCAGCTTGTCATAGGAGATGTCCTCGCCGTCGTGGATTCGCAGCTGCTTCGCGTCAGGGTCGACGGTCGCCACGTGGGTGTTGAGTTGGAGGTCGATATCTCGTTCGTCGTACCACTCCTCGTCGTGGATCGAAATCGGCGCTTCGGGGAGCTTCCCCTTCGCGTGTTCTTTGATCAGGATGCGGTTATAGAGTGGCTCCCCTTCATCGGTGATAACGGTGATCGTCGCCTCCGGATCCTCTTCCCGGAGCGTTTCGGCCGCGGAACTCCCCGCGATACCGTCACCGATGATCACGTAGTCGGTCATATACGGCAAGGTTTGTAACGAGGGGTAAAGTGGGTTGCTATCCCGTTCAGCGTTCCGTGTGTGAACCTACACTTTGCGACGGTCGAACCCCTCATTACCCTCGCGTTCATACCTGCAAGTATGAAGATTAGACAGAACGCGCGCCACGTCGCTTCACGGAAGGCTCTCGAGACACCAGGGATCCGCTCGGTCGCGAAACGCGGGCTCGTCCGCTTACACACCCGTATCTTCAGCGGGAAGGCCGATCCCGAGCGGGTCGACGAGCGAACCGATCGCCTCGACGCGCTCTTCGGGGCGACTGTCGACACCTACCTCGCGGCGTTGCAGGCCGGCTACTCCGAGGCCGAAGCGCGAGAGATTACCCACATCCAGGCCAACTTCGACTTCTACAACCACGGCTGGACCGAGATGATGGAGATTCCGGTCGACGAACTCGAGGCCCACTACGACCGCCACGCCGACTTCTTCGATACCTGGGGGATCACGATCGCCGATCCGTTAGGCGAGTTCGAGCCAGCTGGCGGCCTTCCGGCCGCTCCCTCGACGCCCGAGCGCCTCGAGGATCCGGACCACCCCCACGCCGAGGGCGGGTTCGCCGACGACGTCTACGTCGAAGGGCCCGACGGCGAGCTGGTCGTGGGTGGGGACGCAGACGTGGGTGAGGCCGATATCTCCGAGGCGGTCGGCGTCGACGGAGCCGACGCAGACGACGAGCGCTGAGGGCACCGTGACGCAGCCGATTTTCGCGCGCTTCCAAGCGGCTAAGTAGCCGCGGCGACGCCGTTTCGACACCACGCCATGGCCCTGACCGCGAACGACCGATCGATCGCCGGCTTCACGATGGCTGGCCACGCGCTGGTCCACTGGTTCGAGACGTCGATCCCGATCCTGCTGGTCGTCTGGATCGCGCAGTTCGACGTCAGCGTCGCCGTCCTCGGGCTCGTCGTCGCACTCGGCTACGCCCCGTTCGGCCTCGGCGCGCTTCCCGGCGGGATCCTCGCAGACCGGTACGGAACGAAGCGACTCGTCTGCTGGAGTCTCGTCGGAATGAGTGTCGCGTTTCTCGCGCTCGCAGGCGCGGCCGTCGCCGACTCTATCTGGGCGATCGCCGTCGGTCTCGTCCTGTGGGGCGTCGCGGCCAGCGTCTACCACCCCGCGGGACTGTCGCTGATCAGCACCGGGGTGGAGGATCGAGGGACGGTCTTCGCCTGGCACGGCATCGCGGGCAACGCCGGCATCGCGCTGGGGCCGTTTGCCGCCGCGACGCTGCTGATCGTCGTCGGCTGGGACGCCTGGTACTACGTCCCGGCGCTGCTCGCGATACCCGGATTTCTCGCCGCGGCCTACGGCTTCGGCGCCGAGTTCGACCCGACCGCGGCCGTCGCGGACGGTGCGCTCGCGGCTGGCGAGGACGGAGCCGACGACCGGTTCTCGCTGCCCGACTTTCTGGCGGACTCCCGGACCCTGTTCGCGAGCGCGTTCGCGATCGTCTTCGTGATCGTCACCTTCGAGGGGTTGTACTACCGCGGGATGCTGACCTACCTCCCCGAGGTACTCCACAACGCGCCCGCGATCGCAGACCTCGAGTTCGCACCCGAACTCGAGCGATACGAGATCGACGTCGAGTTCTACCTCTACGTCGGGCTGCTGGTCGCCGGGATGGGTGGCCAGTACGTCGGCGGCAAGCTCACCAACCGCGTCTCCCCTGCCGCCGGGATGGGAGCGCTGTTCGTCGTCTTGGCTACACTGGCGCTCGCGTTCGTCCCGGCGACGGCGGCCGGGGCGGCGGGCCTGTGGCCACTCGTCGCCCTCTGTGTCGTCTTCGGGATCTGCCTGTTCGCGATCCAGCCGTTCTACCAGGAGGCCGTCGCCGTCTACACGCCTCCCGAGTCCCGGGGGCTCTCCTACGGTTACACCTACCTCGGCGAGTTCGGCCTCGGCTCGGCGAGTATCGCGCTCGGCGGCCTGGCACTCGGCGTCTCACAGGCCTGGTTCTTCGGCCTGCTGGCGGCGTTCGCGGCGGTCGGGGCCGCGCTCGCGGTCGGGCTGTACTCCGGAGTCGACCGCCGCCGGGGCGGCATCGGATCGACCGCCGACGACTGAGCAGCCGCGACTACCGATCGCCACTGGCATCGAACCGGGGGTACGCTGACAACGCGAGTGCGATCGAACCGGCGGGAATCGACGCCGGGTCGGTCCGCTACCTTTTTGCCCGCAGTCTGGAAAGCACACGACATGCTAACCGTGCGGGCGCCGGCGACCAGCGCGAACCTCGGCAGCGGCTTCGACGTCTTCGGCGTCGCCCTGGGCTCGCCCGCCGACGTGATCCGGGTCGAACGCGCCTCCGAGACCGAGATCACGGTCACCGGCGCCGGCAGCGAGTTCATCCCGGAAGATCCCGACTCCAACACCGTCGGCGCCGTCGCGAAGGCACTCGACGCGCCGGCTCGTATCCGGATCGACAAGGGCGTCCGCCCCTCCTCCGGGCTGGGCTCCTCGGCTGCCAGCGCGGCCGCCGCGGCCGTCGCACTGAACGAACTCTACGACCGCGGGCTCTCCCGCGAGGAACTGGTTCCGATCGCCGCCGAGGGCGAGGCACTCGTCTCCGGGACTGCTCACGCGGACAACGTCGCTCCCTCCCTGCTTGGCGGCTTTACGATCGTCACCGACGACGGCGTCACGCAGGTCGAGACCGACGTCCCGCTGGTGGCCTGCCTGCCCGAAACGGCCGTCTCGACGCGCGATGCGCGCGGTGTCGTCCCCGAGAACGCGGCGCTTACCGACATCGTCTCGACGGTCGGCAACGCGGCGACGCTCGCGGTCGGAATGACCAGAGACGACCCGACGCTCGTCGGCCAAGGAATGGACGACGGGATCGTCACACCTGAGCGCGCGGCGCTCATCGACGGCTACGCAGCGGTCCGGGAGGCCGCCCTCAAGGCGGGCGCCACCGGCGTCACCGTCAGCGGCGCCGGCCCCGGCGTGCTGGCGGCCTGCCAGCGAGGCGATCGACGCCAGGTCGCCGCCGCGATGATCGGTGCGTTCGACGCCGCAGGTATCGAGAGTCGAGCCTACCAGACCGCCGTGGGCGACGGAGCGACGCTGTACCGGGAGTAGCGCCGGGCACTCGGGGAGCAAAAGAGACGAGATCGATCGACGGTGTCCGAGCCTGCGACCGGCCACGACGCTTATCCCGCTGAACGATGATAGTCACGGCACCGTGAGTACCGACACCGAGACCCTGACAGTCGAACCGTCTGTCGACGGCAGCGACCTCTACCCGCTCGTTCGGATCACCCTGCTCGTCGGAAGCGGGCTGCTCGTCGTCGCGCTCGCCTCGCTGTTGCCCGGACTCGAACAGCTGTTCGGGTGGCTGCCGATCTCGCTGTCGGCCACCCTCCTGGCACTCGGAACCTATCTCCTCGTAGCGGGGTTGCTGGCAGCGTCGCCAGTCCTCGAGCGCCTCGTTCGAAGCTCACTCGACGGACCGGAAGCAGTCGTCACAGACGTCGCAGCGAGTGCGAAGTACGTGGCCGTGTTTTCTGCGATTCCGATCGCCCACTGGGGCTTCGAACCCCCTCTCGCGCCGGCGTTTGCCACCGTCTCGGGCGGGTGGCTGTACCACCTGACCTTTCTCGCACTCGCACTGCTCCCGCTCGCGCTGCTCATCGCGCGGATTCGGCGCTGTCTCGATCCGCTGGCCGAGTTGCTCGCGAACCAGCTCGCGGGCTCGCCGGAACGAAGCGGCGAGACGGCCGGACGAGTTCGACGCGAGTAAGCACGTGCCGTAAAAACAGTCGGTTCGGAATCCGGTCGACCGCTCAGACGCCCCGTCCCTGGAGCTTCTCTTCCTCGGGGAGGTCGACGTTCGCGTCGCCTTTCATGCTCTTGCCGAGATTCTTCGAGATCTCGGCGAGTTCCTCGGGGTCGTCCCAGTTGTTGACGGCCTCGACGATCGCTTCGCCCATCTCGACGGGGTTCTCGGCGCCGAAGATGCCGCTGCCGACGAAGATGCCGTCACACTCGTGGTGCATCATGAGCGCGGCGTCGGCGGGCGTCGCGATGCCGCCCGCGGCGAAGTTCACGACCGGCAATCGGCCCATCTCGGCGGTCTCGTGGACCAGTTCTGCGGGCGCCTCGATCTCTCGGGCGTAGGCCTCGCGTTCCTCGTGTTTCATTCCCTCGAGCCGGCGGATCTCGCCTTTGATCGTGCGCTGGTGGTAGACGGCCTGATTGACGTCGCCAGTCCCGGCCTCGCCTTTGGTGCGGATCATCGCCGCGCCCTCCTCGATCCGGCGCAGCGCCTCGCCGAGGTCGCGTGCACCACAGACGAACGGTGCCGTGAAGTCGCGCTTGTCGATGTGGTAGGCGTCGTCCGCGGGCGTGAGGACTTCGGACTCGTCGATCATGTCGACACCGACCGCCTCCAGGATCTGGGCTTCCTTCGTGTGGCCGATTCGGGACTTTCCCATCACCGGAATCGAGACCGAGTCGACGATCTCTGCGACGTCGGCAGGGTCTGCCATCCGGGCGACGCCGCCGCGCTTGCGAATATCGGCGGGAACGGCCTCAAGGGCCATGACGGCGACCGCGCCGGCGTCTTCTGCAATCTGGGCCTGTTCGGGATCGACGACGTCCATGATGACGCCGCCTTTCTGCATCTGGGCGAAGCCGCGCTTGACGAGGTCCGTCCCGCGTCGCAGTTCCTCGAGATCGGTGGGTTCGGTCATACGAACGGGTTAGGACCCACAGCACTTACGCGTGTCCTTTGGCCGAATTCGTCGAGCCGGTTCGAATCGAAGAGACTCCTCAGCAGACGACGGTGATCCGTCGAGAGTGTCCCGATCGCTATCGTTTTAGCCCTCCCGTCCGTCGCCGCGGACGATGAGCATGCGCGACGGACTACCGGAGAGGGAGCCGCTACCGACGTATCTCGCCCCGGTTCCGCAACGGATCGAGGACCTCGGCCTGCGGCTGGCGTGGCTCGTGGTTGCGATCAACCTCGTTGGCGCCGCCTTCGGCTTCTGGTGGTACGGCGCCCAGCTCGGCCAGTTCGCCGACTCGCCGATGATGATGTGGCCCTGGGTACCCGACAGCCCGATGGCGACGCTGCTGGCCGCGCTTGCGATCGCCGCCTGGAAGCTGGGACGCGAACAGGCCTGGCTCACCGCGCTGGCCTTCTTCGGAAACATCATCCTCGGGTTGTGGACGCCCTATACGCTGCTCGCGTTCGCCGACGCCTACTCGGGTCTTCACCCCGCGATGTACCAGTTCCTCTTCTGGAGCCACCTCGCGATGGTCGTCCAGGCGCTGGTTCTCTACCGAATCTCCGACTTCCCCGTCTGGGGCGTCGCCGTCGCCCTCGCCTGGTACACCAGTAATCTGATCGTCGACTACTTCATCCCGGTCGCCGGAGACCTCCATCACACCGTGATCCCGGTCGACCGCGACGAGCCGATGTTTCTCGGCGCCGACGCACTCGGCGTGGTCGCCGCCGGAGAAGTGACGTTTACGCTGCTGGCGCTGTTTCTCGCCCTCGCGATACGCGTCAAAAAGTGCGAGTCGGTGATAGAAGAGGAGTGAGAGAGACGACACACGACTCTCGCAGCCGGTCTGGTTGTACGTCCGCCACAAACTCTTCGCTCTACGCGGTCGCTGGGGACGAACGAGACCACACACCGCCACATAGCAAACAGAGCGAAGCGACTCTGTCGAAGTCCGCTTCTGTCGGTTCGGTTTTCGTTCTCACTCGACGGATTCGAGAAACGTCTCTAACGTGTCTGTGAGCGCATCGATTTGCTCCCCATCCTCACTGGCGGAGTACCGGACGATGTAGACGTCTTTTTCGTTTGCTTCACGAGTTGTATCGACGCTGTTGACGCCTTTCCAAATTCCAGTCACCTCGACGAGCCCGTATGTCTCGTGCTCGTACGTCTCCCCGCGTTCGATTACGCTGTCAGCGCCAGAACTGGGGAGCTCACCCGAATCACCCATTAGTGCTCTGAGAGAGATGTTCTACGACTACTCGTCCGCGTGCAGCCACTGTAACGGTGAATTCGTCGAACGAAAAGCTGATCGTACATCGATTAGCCGCGTTCGAGCTAGAGATCTGGTTGTCGAGTGGTGACGACAATGACCGCAGAGTCCGTCTCTACCATCTCACCCTCGCCGGAGTAGGTCCGCTCGAACGAGATCTCGAACAGGTCACCCTCGAGTTCCTCGCCGGCCACCCGAAGTACGTCTGCATCGTCGTCTCGCGGCTCATCGCCGCTCGAATTCTCCGCGGAGCGTTGCTCCGCGCTTACGATCTCGAACTCGCCGTTCTCGATCCCGGCGTCGATCTCGCCGACCTTAGCGCCGTACTTCGGTCCGAGCGTCGAGTAATCGAGGTCGATCGAGGCGATCTCGGTCGTGACCTCCGGCTCTTCGTCGAGTACCTCGAGCTCCCGGACGTGCATCACGTTCTGGATGGCGTCCTCGAAGCCGACGACCGAACCGTACACCGAAACCGAGTCGAGCTTCTCGTTCAGTGGGAGCTGATTCTCGCTTTTGTACCGTCGGAGTGCAGAGATAACCTCCATCGCCGTCTCGCCGGCTTCGAGGTCGGCGTCGTAGCCCTGTGGAGCTGGCCAGTCGCGGGTGTGGATGCTGGTCTCGTCGAGGGAGCCCCCATCACCGTCGTACACCGCCTGCCAGATCTCCTCGGTGACGTGGGGCAGGAACGGCGCCCAGAGCTGGAGGAAGGTTCGGTGGGCAGTTCGTAACGCGTACTGCGTCGAGGGGTTGTCCTCCCGGCCCTTCGCGATCTCCAAGTAGTCGTCACAGAACGTATTCCAGAAGAACGTTCGCAGGCGGTCGCGGGCCTTCGCGAACTCGTAGGCCTCGAACTGGGTCGTCAGCTGCTCGACGGCGTCGTCGAGTTCCGCGAGCAGCCAGCGGTCGATCGGCTCCAATTCGTCTGGTTCCTCGGGCTCTTCGGGTGCGAGTGTGTCGACGAGCTTCGACGCGTTCCAGAGCTTCCGAAGCAGCTTCTCGCCCGCCCGAAGGTCTTTTTCCTGATACGGGAAGTCGTCGCCAACGGCGGCGCTTGCTGCCCAGAAGCGGACGGCGTCGACGGGGTAGTCTGCGAGCACCTCGTCGGGAGCGACGACGTTGCCCTTCGACTTCGACATCTTCTCTCTGTTCTCGTCTAAGACGTGGCCGTTGATCAGCGTCGCGTCGAACGGCACCTCGCCGGTGTGCTCGTAGCACTTGACGATCGTGTGAAACAGCCAGAAGGAGATGATGTCGTGGCCCTGCGGTCGCAGATCGAACGGGTAGAGTTCGGGGTTGGCCATCGTAAACCCACCCTCGCCGCCGTCGGCGTCGGGATCCCAGTCCCAGCCAGCGTTGATGAGGGGCGTGAGCGAAGAGGTCGCCCAGGTGTCGAAGACGTCCTCCTCGGCCTCGAAGGCGTCCGTCCCCTCGTTGCCACACTCGGGACAGGCGTCAACCGGTGGCTCGTCCGAGAGGGGATCGACTGGCAGGTCCGCCTTCTCGGCGACGATCTCGTGGTCACACTCCGTACAGTACCAGACCGGGAACGGAATCCCCGAGTCGCGCTGGCGGGAGATGAGCCAGTCCCACTCCAGGCCCTCGATCCAGTGGCGGTAGCGGGTAAACATCTTTTCGGGGTACCAGTCCATCTCCTGGCCCGCCTCGAGGTACTCCTCTTTGTGATCGAGAATCTCGACGTACCACTGCTTGGAGACGCGGTACTCGACGGGGGTATCACAGCGCTCGTGGACGCCGACGGCGTGGACGTGGTCGCGTCGGTCGCGGAGAGAGCCCTCGTCGTCTAAGTCCTCGACGATCGCCTCGCGGGCCTCCTCCGTCGAAAGCCCCTCGTAGTCGCCGGCGAGGTCGGTCATCGTCGCAGTTTCGTCGATCGCAACCCGAAGCGGCAGGTCGTGGGCCTGGTACCACTCGATGTCGTTCTGGTCACCGAACGTACAGCACATCACGATCCCGGACCCGGTTTCCATGTCGACGCGATCGTCTGCGATGATCGGGACTTCGTGGCCGAAGATTGGAATACGGGCGGTCTCGCCGACTAAGTCCTGGGTATCCTCGTCGTCGGGGTGGACGAAGACGGAGACGCAGGCCGGAATGAGTTCGGGTCGCGTGGTGGAGATGACGAACTCCTCGCGGTCCGCGCCATCGGAGGCCACCTCGAACGCGATGTCGTTGAAGTGTGAGTGGCGCTCGTCGTCTTCGGTCTCGACCTGCGAGATCGCCGTCTCGCACTCGGGACACCAGATCGCGGGGGCCTTCTTGCGATACTCGCGCCCTTTCTCATAGAGGTCGATAAAGGAAAGCTGGGAGATGCGCTGGACGCGGGGCTCGATCGTCTTGTAGGTGTGATTCCAGTCGATCGAGGTGCCGAGTGCCTGCATCTTCTCCGTGAATTCGGCCTCGTACTCCGAACAAACCTCTCGACAGAGCTGCTGGAACTCGCGGCGTTCGTAGTCCTGGTGGCGGATATCGAGTTCCTCCTCGGTCAGGCGCTCGGAGGCGATTCCGTTGTCGTCGTAGCCGAAGGGGAAGAGGACGTCGCCGTCTGCCATCCGCTGGAAGCGGGCCGCGAAGTCCTGCAGCGTCGAGCCGTAGAGGTGGCCCATGTGCAGGCTCCCCGAGACGGTTGGCGGTGGCGTGTCGATCGCGTAGGTCGTGTTCGGATCCTGGCCCGGATCGCCGTCGTAGGCGTAGGTCTCGGATTCGACCCAGCGTCGCTGCCAGCGCGCCTCGACCGTCTCTGGCTCGTAGCCACCCTCGAGGGAGGGGGCGCCGAGCTCGGCCTCGTCACCCTCCGACTCGGGTGTCTCCGTGCTCATGCTCTCACCGCCCGTCGCGGGCGTCGCCGGTGTGTCATCCGTGGGTGCGGGTCGGTGTCGTCCATAGCTGAAAGGGCTCCGTTGTTCGCTGAATGCGGGTCGGCGACAATACATCCGTCGAAAGCTGGCGGGTTCGGGGTCCGGCGTGGTCGAGCGATCGACCGAATCCCCGTTACCCGGACGCCCCCATCTCGATGACTGCTCGCGAGTCGCTCTCCCTCGTGAGCTCGCCGTCCAGATACGTCGCCAGCCGCTCTAAGAACGCTGGATCGGCGTCGCGGTCGGTGACGGTGAGCAGTTCGATTCGGTCGCACTCGGCGACGGCTGTCTCCCCGCGCATGATGACCGAGAACAGCTCTCTGGGGGTGATCGGCTCGCCTTCGCGCAGCCGGGTGGTGGTTCCCGCGAGCGTCGACTCGACTGTCCGACTCACATCGAAGTCGACGTCGACGGAGACGGTCGCGTCGCGGGTCGTCGCCGCGAGATACTCCTCCGCGCTCGCGACGCCGGGTTCGAGGACGTCCTCGAAGTCGACGCCGTACCGTGCGAGCCCGAGATAGACGAACGCGACCGTCGCCCGCAGCCCATCGAGAACGGCGTCGTCGGTCAGCGTGGCCTCGAACACTTGCTTGCGGTCTTTCTCGGGTAGCGTGTGCAAGAGCAGGTCGAAGTCGAGCACGGCGGCACGAATTCGGCGCCTGATGCGCGCCTCGGCGTTTCGGGCCGACTGGTCGTGGGACATCTCGCGTTCGCCGAGCAGGTAGGCCCGGTCGGCGGGACTCAACACGCCTCGTTCGCGGTCGATTTCAGCGTCCATAATCGGTTTCCAATTATACCATACTGGGTTTGGCCGAACGTATATCCCTTGCTAGGGCCGAGTAGCCGGCAATGAGTCGGGTGATGAGTCGCAGGGCGAGGACGGGAAGCGGGGAACGAAGAGGGGGAGCAACAGGATGAGTGGCGAGCTGTCGTCGCGGTACGCCGACTGGCTCGTCTCCCACAGTCGGGCCGTAATCGTCGCGGTACTCCTCATCACTGCCCTCGTCGCGGCGGGTGCGGCAGTCGGCGAGAGCGAGGACGGCGAGATCGGTCAGTTCGAAACGGATTCCGAAGAGACCGACGCACTCGAGGAGATCGAGGCGACCTACGACACCGACGACGGCGTGGTCGCCCAACTTGTGGTCCGTGACGAGGGTGGGGACGTACTCACCCACGAGTCGATGCTCGAGGGACTGTATCTTCAAGAAGAGATCCGGGAGGACGCGGCGCTGAACGCGACGCTCGAGGAGCCCGGAATCGTGGGACTGGAAAACGTCGTCGCGACGGGCGCAGTCTTCGAGGATCGGGCCGCCGAAGCGAACGGGCCGCCCGATACGAGCCAGCCGACGATCGGCGAACAGATCACCGCGCTCGAAGAGCGCTCTGATGAGGAGGTCGAGGCGCTGCTGGCGGACGTGTTAGATCCGGACGGTGACGGTGTGGGCGGGGGCGAAGCGAGCCAGCAAGATTCCGCCGTCGACGCGGACCCCTACGAGTTCCTCCCGAGTGACTACGAGCCGGGCGAGACTGACTCCGAGTCCCGCCTCATCCTCATCTTCCAGGCCGACGACAGCGGCGAGGACGAAGTGCCCCAAGCAGCCTACGACGCCCAGGTCGAGATCGACGGCCTCGTCGAGGAGCGCTTCGACGACGCGTTCGTCTTCGGGCAGGGAATCACCGACGAGGCCTCCTCGAACGCCGTCGGGGACAGCTTCGCGATCATCACGCCGGTCGCGCTCGTGCTCGTGCTTGGCGTTCTCGCGATCACCTACCGGGACGTGGTTGACGTCCTACTCGGCGTCTTCGGGATCGCCGTCGTGATGGGGTGGCTCGCAGGCCTGCTCGGCTGGCTGGAGATCCCGACGAGCCAGCTGTTGATCGCGGTCCCCTTCCTGCTGATCGGGCTCTCGATCGACTACTCGTTGCACGTCGTGATGCGCTACCGGGAGGCCAGAGCCGGCGTGCTCGACGAATCCGGCGGAAAAAGCGGTGAGAGCGACGGAGGGTCGAGGGCCGGGGCGAGAGACAAACCCGGGGCGACGATGGGGCCGCGAGCCGGGATGCGACTCGGCCTCGCTGGCGTCGTTCTGGCACTCGGCGCGGCGACGGTTTCGACCGGCGTCGGCTTTCTCTCAAACGTCGTCAGTCCGCTGCCCGCGATTCAGGATTTCGCAATCCTTTCTGCAGGCGGAATCTTCGCGACGTTCGTCGCCTTCGGCGTGTTGGTGCCGGCGCTCAAAGTCGAGGTCGACGACCTGCTGGAGGACCGGTTCGACCGCAACCGGGCCAAACCACCGTTTGGCGTCGGGTCTGGTGTGGTAAACCGGGCACTCTCGCGGCTAGTCGGGCTGGCGCGCCGGGCCCCTGTGGCCGTAGTGCTCGTAGCACTACTGCTGGCGGCGGGTGGAGGATACGCGGCGACAGACATCGACACGGAGTTCAACCAGGCCGATTTCCTTCCCCAGGACGCTCCAGAGTGGGCAAAATCGCTCCCCGGCCCGCTCGCAACCGGCACGTACACGGTGAGCGACGACGCCGCCTACCTGGGCGAGAACTTCGCCGAGCAGGGCGAGGGCTCACAAACGCAGGTGTTGATACGCGAGGGCGCGACCGATCCCGAGACGCTGACGGCGATCGAGAGCGCCCGCGACGGCGTCGATCCGGACGGAACGATCACCTCCGGGCCCGCCGGGCCGGCAATCGAGGGTCCAGACAGGCTGATCGCCGATCTCGCCGCCGAAAACGAGACGGTGGCCGCTGCGCTCGACGAGCGCGACACGTCCGAGAACGGACTGCCAGACGAGGACGTCGCCGGCCTCTACGACGTGCTCTTCGAGGCCGACGAAGAGCGAGCGAGCGAGGTGCTCCACCGAACAGATGATGGCGAGTACGAGAGCGTGCGGCTGCTCGTGACCGTCCAGGGCGACGCGAGCGCCCAGAGCGTCGCCGAGGACACCCGAGCGCTGGCCGAGGCGATCGAAGACGAGAGCGCAGCGGTCGCCGTCGCGACTGGCGGGCCGGTCACGACCGCGGTCGTCCAGGACGCTCTCTTGGAGACGCTCGTTCAGGCGTTCGCGGTCACGCTCGTGGTCATCCTGACGTTCCTGACCGTGCTCTCGTGGGTTCGCCACCGGGCGCTCTCGCTGGGCGCCGTGACGCTCGCACCCGTGGTCGCGGCGCTCGCGTGGCTGCTCGGCGCGATGGCGCTTCTGGATCTCCCCTTTAACAGCGAGACGGCCGTCATCACGAGCCTCGCGATCGGTCTCGGTGTCGACTACAGCATCCACGTCTCCGAACGATTCGTCGCCGAGCGCGAGGTGCGTGACTCACTGGGCGATGCCCTCGCCGCGACGGTGACCGGAACCGGCGGGGCGCTGCTCGGGAGCGCACTGACGACGGCGGCCGGCTTCGGAGTGCTGGCACTCGCACTCGCACCGCCGTTGCAGCGGTTCGGTCTCGTGACGGGGCTGAGCATCATCTTCGCGTTCGTCGCCTGCGTCACGGTCCTGCCGTGTCTGCTCGTCCTCCGCGAGCGCGTGATCGCCCGGTTCGGGACCGGGGAGGGCCGCTAACGACCGAGTTCGGTCCCGATATAAAAATTACGGGGATCGGCTGGGCGGTCGACAGTCGGGCCTCCGTATTAACGTGGGTCCTGTCCGTACACCGGCGTATGCACCAGCACACGACGCGCCGAACATTCCTCGGCGGCCTCGCTGCGGCGGGGAGCGCGGCGCTTGCCGGCTGCAGCGGGGCGACGCCGTTCGTCGGCCAGCAGCTCTCGGAGACCGAAACCGTCGCGCCGGAGGGGGCTGAATCGATCGCGATCACGGGTGACGTCGGGGACGTTTCGGTGAGAACGAGCGACCGGGACGACGTCGACCTGGATCTCGAAAAGCAGTCGAGTTCGATCCGGACGGATCTGGACGACCTGGTCCTCCGGACCGAGGCAGACGGTGAGAATCTGGCACTTCGATCGGAGTACGAGGGAAGCGTGGGATGGTTCGAGAGCCGCCCCTCGATGAGCATCAACGCGGAGATTCCCGGGGAGCTTGCGGTGTCGGAGATCGAGACCGACGTCGGCCGCGTCACCGTTAGGGACGTCGCCGGCGATCTCTCGGTTCGGGCGACGACCGGCCGGGTCGACGTCGACGGCGTCGACGGCGCGGTGGAAGCGCAGACGACGACCGGCCGGGTGACGGTTCGCGACATGGAGGCGCTGGGGGACGTCCGGACAACGACAGGCCGGATCGAAGTCGACGTGCCCGCAATCGACGGCGAAACGACGATCCGAGCCACGACGGGGCGAATCGAAGCCGCGATCAGCTCGGACGTGAACGCGGAGATTCGCGCGAGTACGACCACCGGGCGCATCGACACCGACGACCTAGCGATGAGTGGCGCGAATCGGACCGACGGCCAGGTGACAGGCACTCTCGGCGAGGGTGGGCCGACGCTGCGATTCGAGACGACGACCGGGCGGATCACGCTGACGACACTTTCCGAGTAGCGGTCAATCGTCGCTATCGAAGCAGGAACGCTCCTGAAGTCACGTTCTCGACGGCCCCGAAGAAGTGCAGGAAGTCGACGCCGACCCAGTTGGCGAGTCCCAGCAGTATTACGAGGGCGACGAGTGTGGCAATGAGTCCGTCTCGTTGTAATTTCTCGTGGCGTCCGAGGTCAGCGCTGCTTCGGTACGGCAACGACAGGAACCGAAGCAGACCGGTCGTGGTCGCGTCCGGATCTACACGCCGGAGGCGACGAGCCGTCCAGAGCGCCCAGCAGCCGTACCCGATTAACGAGCCGACGAGTAAAAGCACGGAGATCCCAAGCAGTGCCACGAGGGCACCGAGAACGAGCGTTCCGGTCCATCCCAGGGAGACATCACCAATCACCAGCGCAATACTAAGGAGGACGACAGCGAGTGTCGGAGTGGAGAGGCCGGAGACGACGAAGAGGCGACGAAAGCGGTTGCCAAGCGTCCCCTCCGTCACCGGCCGTGCCGAGGACGTCTCAGTGCGAGCTGACTCGTCCATAGTGTGTTTCGAACGTACACCCATCCCCATTAAACTGCGTGACACAGCCGTGAATCGGCAGTAGCGGCGACGGCGCGTCCGAGCGTATCGATTTGGGAGGGGGCGACGTGGTCTCCGTAGAACGCGAGCGCGGCGAGCAAACTCACAGCCAGCGAGAGGGTGACGACGAGTTCCACGAACACCGAAACCGGGATCGCGGCCTGTCGACTGACCCACTCGGCTAAATCCTTACGTGAAGATCGAGATCGAGCGACGTCGGTCAGACGCCTTCGAGCGAGTAGAGAATCGAGAGCAGCCCCGCGATGGTGGCGAGCAGCACTCCCAGCAGCGTCGCGGCGTCGGAGAGGGCGAGCAGTGGTCCAACACCGTAGCTGATGAGGAAGGGGCCGACGGCGATGCAGACGATCCCTACGGCGAGGTAGCGCATGGTGTCGCTGCCGTGGCGCCGGTAGCCCTGATAGGCGAGGCCGGCGACGACAGCACCGAGGACAGCGGTCGCCAGCGCCGTCGCAAAGAGGACGGCTACGGGATCGACGGCGACCATCGGCCATGGATCGGTAGCTGCGGTCGATCCGGGATCAACGACGAGCATAGATCACCCCCAGGATCAGGAGCAGGCCGAGCAGTTGGGCGGCCGTCGCGATCACTTCCCGCCAGACCGGGTCGGCGGGCACGTTCGACAGCGCCAGCCGGAGTACCATCGGGACCGTCGTGAGCAACACTAGACCCGCGCCGAGGACCAGCATACCGCTGCCTCCGCCACCGCGGTAGCCGCGGTAGAGGCGGACCGCGAGCACGAGCGAGAGCACCGTTGCGATGAGCAAGGCGACGAACACGAGGACGACGAGCGTCGGCGAGCCGCCGGTGGCGTCCGCCTGTAGCGGGAGCACCGGCGGCTGGAGGTTCCCTCCGAGGGGTGTCGGAGGCAAACCCGCAGCCGACGTCGGTACTTGCGTCGTCATTTGAATCCCTCGTAGAGCCTGGTGAAGCGATCGGCCGCCGATTCCGTCGGGCTCCGGTCGACGTCGACCTCGAAGCCCTCCTCGTCGAGACGGATCCGAACCTCCCGGAGGCGAGCGCGGTAGACCTTGTAGTGGTGGCCGCCGGGATCTAGCTGCTGGTGGTCCTCTAACAGGCCGGCCTCCTGAAGCTGCGTGACGCGGCGGTAGATCGTCGACGGATCGGCCCCACAGGCGTCGCTCAGGGCGTCGACCGACTGGGGCTCCTCCCGAGACTGCTCTAAAATCGTCCGCATGTACTCGTCACTCAGGAGATCGACGACGTCGGCCTCGGCGTCGTCGCTCATCACCCCCACGGTTCCCGCGGATCCCAAAAAGCTCCACCGGTCGTACGGCCCGGTTCTGGCATCCAGATCCGCAACCTGTCGGACTCGACCATCGGTGTCTGACCATCGGGTGAGAGACGGGTAGTAGCCGCCGACGAGCTGTGGAGTCGACAACCAGGGGCCAACGTTTATGTCTCCGCGCCGGGCAGTCTCGACCGAGATGTCGCGTCCAGGGGCCACGGCGGCGAGCGATCGATTCGGTCGCCTGGGTGCCGGACTCCAACAGTTCGTGACGGTTCCGTTTCGACGACAGACGTACCTGAATCTCGCGTACCTGTTGCTGGCCTTTCCGCTCGGGCTCGTCTACTTCGTCGGGCTCACGGTCGGACTCTCTGTAGGGATTGCGCTCGTACTCTCGGTTGTGCTCTTGCTCGTTGGCCTTCCGATCCTGGCGATCACGATTGCGGTGGCGCTCTCGCTTGCCGGATTCGAGCGCTGGCTGACGTCGGCGATGCTCGACGTCGAAATCGGCCCGAAAACCGAGCTCGCGGGAGACCGAACGCGGGACAGAGTCGTCTCACTGGTAAAAGACCCGAAAACGTGGGCGCCCCTGCTCTACCTGCCCGCGAAGTTCGTCCTCGGCGTGCTCTCGTTCGTGATCGTCACCACCGGGCTCTCGACGGGGGTAAGCATGCTGTTGTTGCCGCTTTACTACGACCGTCCAGGGCTGTACGTTGGACTCGTCTCGGACCGCGCACCCGAATTCAGCCAGACGCTGTACCTCGGCTGGAACTACCTGCTGGTCGGCTTCGAGGCGGTGATCACCCTGGGCCACTGGCGGATCGAGACGCTTCCGGCGGCGCTTCTGGCCGCCGTCGTCGGCGTCGGCGTCGTGCTGACTACGCTGCACCTGCTGAATGCGGTAGCTGGGCTCTTCGGCCGATTCGCACGACTGACGCTGGCCGACAGCTACGATCCGGTTGCGGTTCTTCGGCGGTCGTCGTAACTGTAGTTGGTTCTCCGGTTTCGGTATTCAGAGTAGTTCGTGCGACTTGCGGTCAGCATAGATGGACGGTATAACATGAGAAGGACCTACGGATACCAAGTAATCGCTCTGGGTACACATCATATTACGGTTTCAACGGGAGGGGAATTCTTCCGTCCGAACGCATAACCTCTCTGTTGCGGTCAGGCCACGCTAGTAACCGTTCACGGAGTACTTCGCCGTCTGTCGTTTTCGGATCGCACCCGCCAATCTTGGCGGTGAGGGTCAAAACAATCCAACCACCATATCCGAGAACGACAGTTACGCCGGTCATTACGACGACTGAGGTAATTACCCGAACAAGACGTTTTCTGAATCGTACATCTGAAGTAGTCGATTCATCTTTTGATGTCATGTCCCTAATCACTATAACAGATGCTAAAAACATACCGTCAATCTATGGACGCCCTAGCACTCCATACGCAGCTGTAGGTACTGGAGTGCCGATTATCTTCCACCCCCACGCATTGTGGAAAGAGGCCGTGAGTCCCTCCACTGGCAAGCGGAACTGCGACTCAATCAGAGTGTGCGCGCACCCACAGCTCGCCGATCCGCGAGAGGCGAGTCCGGTAGGACTTGCCGTGTTCTTCGCGCTCGATATACCCTTTCCCGCCGGGGCCGAGTCGGTCGACGTTGTAGATGACTTTCGAGCGGAAGCTCTCGGTGTACTCCTCGGTTAGTTCCTGGGAGAGGGCCTCAGCGAGCTCGGAGACCGAGTCGAACTCGCCGTCCTCGCCGAGTTTGTAGAGAATGAGCTCCTCGAAGGGTTTGACGTTCGAGAAGGAGGCGACGGGAAGTTCGACGACGTGGCGGCCGTCGATCTCCTTGGCGCCGATGGTGGTGCCGCGCTCGTCGAACTCGGCGAGCAGGTCCCGGGCGCTCTCGAGGCGCTCTTGGACCCGGTCGTCGTCGACGTCGCCGTCGAGGAGATCCGAAAGCAGGTCGACTCCCTCTCGGAGTTCCTCGGCCAGTTCCGTCTCCAGATACTTCTCCGGAGCGGTGTAGTAGGTGTGGATCCCCTCGCGGTCTTCCTCGCGCTCAACCATCAGGGAGTGGGCCGCGGTCGCGAAGGCGAAGCTGACGGTGCGGGGCATCGCCGCGATGTTTACCCAGACCTCGTTGCCGTCGTCGAGTTCGGCCGTAATCAGCTCGTAGGCCTGCTCGAAGGCGTCGTCGTAGTCGTAGACGTCGGCGAGGACGAAGCGGTCGGTGCTCGCTCCGAGCAGGTTCTGGAAGTCGGTCTCGAGTTTCCGCGAGAGGTTGCGCGAGTACTCGACGTTGGCTTCGGAGCCGACTGCACCCTCGAGCAAGATGACGTGATCGACGTCGATCTGATCGCGCACGAGGGGTGCGATCAGCCGGTCGTAGTCGAAGCCGACCGGGACGATGTGGGTTTGCATACCCGATACAGCGCATCCAGGCCGTATAAAAGCAATCAGAACGGACCAGAGCGCAGGTCGTCGCGGGGTGGGGGCTTGGGCCGGATACAGTCACTGCGTCGCCCACTCCATTCCCTCCTCGAACGAGTCTGCGACGTGCGTCTCGACGCCTGGAACGTCATTGATCTGACTCCGGAGCGCGAGGTTTTTGATCCCGTCTGAAACCATGACCCACTTCGTGATGCCGTGGTCGGTCCCCATCGCCGCGGCCTCCGTTGCCTTCTCGAAGACGTCTACAGTTAGCGCGGCATCCATTTTGAGCCACGAGAGGTGCGCGTGGGCGTCGGATCGGGACGCCAGTTCCTCGAACTGCCGGTTGACTTCCTCGTACTCCGAACGCTCCGAGGGCATCCCCTCGGGGAACTCGGCGACGACGACGCCCTCACGGACGTAGAGTTCCCAGTCGCCGTCCGTTTCGCCGGCATTTCTCGCAGTTCGCGGATCAGGTGTCATCGATCGTGTCTTTCGGCGGAAGATGAGTAACCAGTACTCCTACGAATGTAGGCCAGCACTGCCAATCGACCACGCTCACAGCCGAGTGAAACGCTCAGTCGTCCGCGAGCCCCTCGAAGTACAGTGTCCGACGTTCGTCAGGAGCGAGAGCCCTCGGGAGCGAGACGAGAACACAGAGACGGTCCGGTCACGTCGATTACGAATTGGTACCGCTATCGGTCTCGATCGTCCGAACGAACTCCTGGATCAGTCCCCGGTCTCGGTCCGGTTCGATCGCGACCGCGTCCGAGACCGACTGGGGAACGGTTAGTGGTAGCGTCCCGCCGGCCATTCCGTAGGACGTTTCCGTCGGCCAGACCGCGACGTGCGTCTCGGCGTCGATCGTCCGACGGTCCGTCCCATCCGAATCGATCGCCAGCGCCGTCGAGAACGCATAGTGACGTCCCGTCGTCCCATCGGCACGCTCGAATTCACCCTTCGTCAGCTGGTCTTCGACGATGAGCCCGTCTGCTTCGGCGCTCTCGAGTACGAGCTGCTTCGCCCGTGGCGCGGCGAACGAGAGCACCGCCCGCGGGGAGAATCCGAGCGTGGATAACGACGGCTGGAACCGGATCGCGATCGCGAACAGTGACCGTGTTGGAATCGCGCTGGCCGTCTGGGCGTCCACTGCGGCCGCCGTCTCGCGGTGTTCGAACAGCGTAATATTGGCCGTGATCGACGCAACGGCGAGTTGTGACTGTTCGGTTCGTATCTCTGCGATCTGCCACTCCGACGCGAGTCGCTCCCGGAGGTCCATCGATGTCGGCTTGCACGGGCGGCGGTAAGAGACTCCCGTTCGAATCGGGTCAGTCGCCCGAGAGCCCCTCGAAGTACAGTGCCCGACGTTCGTCGGCCGCTGGCGCAGTCGCGAGAGAGACGGCAATCGTGAGAACGAGGCCGAGTCCCATGCCGACCAGCCCGGCCGACCAGCCGGCGTAGGCGCCCGGAATCGGGGTGAACAGACTCGCGAGGTAAAACAGCTGACTGCCGACGATCCCGGCGGTGATCCCGGCTCGGGTCGTCCCCCGCCAGTAGAGGGCGACGAGCACCGGCAAGGCGAGTTGGGCGAAGCCGCTGAACGCGGCGTCGCCGAGTTCGAACAGGGTCGCCGGGTTGTAGAGGCTCGCAACGAAAGCGGCGGTTGCAAAGGCGACGACCCCGATCCTGGCGAGCAGGTCCTCGCGTCGTGCCGAGAGGTCCGCCTCGACGAACGGTCGGTAGAGATCGCGCGTGAAGTACGACGAGCCAGACAGCAGCATCGAGTCCGAAGAGGACATCATCGCGGCCATCGCGCCAGCGATGACGATCGCAGCGAACCAGATGGGTGTGTACTCCGCGAGCACGGCTGGGAGGACGTTTCCGCCCTCTGGGACCTCCACGCCCAGACCGCGCCCCCAGGCGCCGATCATGAAGGAGGGGACGAACAGTAGAACGCAGAGGATCGGCCAGAGGGCAAACGAGCGCTTGAGCACGGTCCGTGAGCCGGCAGCGAAAAATCGCTGGTTGACCTGCGGGAACATCGCGACGCCAAACCCGATCGTGATCGCCGTCGAGAGCATCCACTGGGGCGTGTAGTAGTCGCTGCCGAGCGCCAGGAAGTCGGGTTCGACCGAGCCGAGTTCGGCGGTCGCGACACCGGGGCCGCCGACGACGGCGAGCAGCCACAGCATCGCAACCCAGGTAGTCACGAGCATCACCGCACCCTGGAGCGTGTCCGTCCAGGCGATGCCACGGAAGCCCGCGACGACGACGTAGGCGATCATGAAAACGGTGATCAGTCCGGCGCCGACGGCGTAGGGCAGCGCCCCCTCGGTCAGCGCCTCGAGTGCCGTCCCCGCACCAACTTGCTGGAGCATCACGTACGGAAAGAGCCACAGCAAGCTGACGCCCGCAACGAGCCCTCGAAGGCGTCTCGATCCGAACCGGTCGCCGAGCATCTCGCCCAGTGTGACGTAGTCGTACCGCTGGCCAAGCAGCCACTGCTTGTAGCCGACGAGGTACCAGAGGATCGCGAAGATGATCCCGTCCATCAGCCCCATCACGAGCACCCACTCGGGACCTTGCTGGTAGGCGATGTTCGGTCCGGCGAAGAAGGTAAACGCCGATAACAGGGTGGCAAACGTGGTAAAGAGAAGCACGACGGTGCCGACGGTCCGACTCGCCAGATAGAAATCCTCGGCGGTACGCTCGGTGACGCGGTAGGCGACCAGACCGATCACTAATGCGAGGAACATGTAGCCGACGATGATGGCCAACTGGACGGCGAGACTCACCGGTTCTCACCCCCCACGTTGGATCCACTTGATTCGGTCGACCCGTCGCGCTCGAAGTCCGGTTCGATACCGATTCCCCACGCACGCTTCGTGAAGATCCAGAAGACGACCGATGCGAGTATCATCCAGCCGATGTGCCACCAGAGCCACAGCGGGAAGCCGGCCACGACCGCCGATGTGCCCCAGAGGAACCAGGGGATCGCGAGTGCGACGAGCACGAGGGCGACGGCCAGCCACCCGATGCGCTCAGCAAGAGTCATACCGGCACTCAGCCCGCCACTGTGGTAATAGTTACTATCCAATCACCCACATTGGAGAGGATTTTTCACCACTGGGGAGTTGCGTCCTGAGACTCCCATATTCAGAAGCTAAAAATCGGCTTTTAGGTAGGAAAAAGTGTATACGTGTCGGCGAGAGTATGATAGCTGACGGAGATGGCTCGGCTGTTCCCCTTTCGATCGGAGACGTCGACCGACAAGCGACAGCCGCGGGTCGTCGATCTTGGGGACGAAGACGCCGACGCGGTGTTCAGTGCGCTCTCCTCGACGACGGCACGAGAAATCTACACGACCCTGGAAGGGCGTCCGGGGACGCCAAGCGATGTGGCCGAGGCGATCGACTCCTCGATCCAGAACGTTCGGTACCACCTCGAGAAGTTAGAGGATGCCGGCCTCGTCGAAATTGTCGACACCTGGTACTCCTCGCGTGGCAACGAGATGAGCGTCTACGCGACGACGAACGGACCACTGATCGTCACCAGCGATCGTTCGACGGCCGACCGGCTGAAGGCGGCGCTCTCGCGGTATCTCGGGGCCGTCGCGGCACTTGCCGGCGGCAGTCTCCTCGTCCAGTACGGACTGGCGCAGTATTACGGCGGCGAGACCGCGGGAAGCGACTGGTTCTCGTGGGGGGGAGCCGACGATGACGACGATGCGGATGCCAACGGTGACGCCGCCTGGGAGGAAGACGATGCGGCAGAAGACAGTGCAGCGAACGGCGCGGACGCAGCGGACGAAAATGGTGGGGCGAACGGTGACGACGCGAACGTAACCGATGACAGCGACGATTCGTTCGACAGCACCGACGAAGCTGTCGATACCGGAGACGACACGGGCGCGGGCGACGTGCCCACGGATGGAACCGTCGACGGTGCCCCCGAGGGCGCCGAAGCGGTGTTCGCAGCGGCCCCCCCCGGGCGTGCTCTTCTTCCTCGGCGGGCTCGTGGTGTTGACTGCAGTGTTCGCCTACTGGTACTGGCAGACGTACTGACTGCTCTCGCGCACCTGAAGGGCACCCTCATCGTAGTGGACACCGCTCGGCAGGTGTGTCAACAGGTATTTGCCGTCCAGGATCCTACTTGTACTAGACACGACGGTCGCGCCGATTTCGCGCGATCGATTCCACATGGACGAAACGTCGAAATACCACATCCACGCGGACGTGACGGCCGATGGCGTCGTCGAGCGTAGCGACGTCGTTGGCGCGATATTCGGGCAAACGGAGGGACTGCTCGGCGAGGAACTCGACCTGCGGGACTTACGCCAGTCCCAGAAGGTCGGACGGATCGACGTCGAGATTGCAAGCGCCAGCGGCCAGTCGCACGGCGAGTTGACGATCGCGACGAGCCTAGATAAGGTCGAGACAGCGACGCTCGCAGCAGCACTGGAGACGATCGAGCGCGTCGGTCCGTGCCGGGCCACGCTGGAAGTGACCGGCATCGAGGACGTCCGTGCAGCAAAGCGCCGAGAGGTCGTCGACCGAGCAACCGAGCTGTTGCGAACGGGCTTTGACGATACGGTGATGTCCTCCGAGGAGATTCTGGCAGAGGTCCGCCAGCACGTCCGCGTCGAGGATATCACGGAGTTCGAGGGGGCCCCGGCAGGTCCTCGCGTTGCCGACAGCGACGCCATCATCGTCGTCGAGGGGCGTGCAGACGTGCTGACGCTGTTGAAGTACGGCATCAAAAATGCCATCGCGGTCGAGGGGACGAACGTCCCGGATGCGGTGGCTGAGCTCACCGGACACCGGACGGTGACTGCCTTCTTAGACGGCGATCGCGGCGGAGACCTGATTCTCGAGGAGCTGGCCCAGGTCGGGGAGTTAGACTACGTCGCGTTTGCCCCCTCGGGAAGCTCCGTCGAGGATCTAGACCACCACCAGCTGTTCGCTGCGTTGCGAAACAAGGTTCCGTACGAGTCGATTTCGGAGCACCAGGAGCCTCGCTCGGCAGTCGCCGCCACAGACGGAAGCGCCTCACCGGCACCCGCCCCGCCGGCGGACGAGTCACCGTCCACCGCAGACGAGTCACCGTCCACCACAGGGAGGACCGACGGGAGCACCTCGCCGGCACCCAGCCCGAAAAACGAACGCGACGCCGGTCCGAGTGAAACGACAACAACGCGAGCGCAGACAGCGCTCAACGACGACGCCGATACTGCGGATGACGGCACCGACGGTGCGGATGGAGACGCCAACACTGCAGGTGGCGACGCCGACGAACCACGGACCGTCTACGAGCACGCAACGACGGTCATTCGAGCCGGGACCGACACAGCACGGTTCGTCGACGCGGAGGGAAAGACCGAAACCGACGTCCCGGCCGGCGACGCGTACGAGGCGCTCACAGCGGCAGACACCGCGCCACAGCTACTCGTGTTAGACGCGATTCTCGGACAGCGACTCCTCGATCTGGCGGCCGATCGAGGCGTCGAGCGGATCGTCGCCCGATCGCTCGGCCAGTTCACGAAGCGACCTACCGGGGTTCAGATTCACGCGATCAACGACGTCGCAGAAGCCACGCCCGAGTAGCGTCGTCGGCCGTGGCTCGATACCGTTTAGTGTCTCACGGGTAGGACACGAGTATGGACAGTCGATCGACGGAGATTCAGGAGACGATCTCGATGTCTCCAGAGCCGTCCGACCCATTTACCGACCTGCCGCGAGACAAGTGGCGCGACGTGTTCTTCTCACTTCCGGGGAGCGTCCGAGAGGTGCTCGTGGAAGATATGAGCCGCCCCGAACTGGAAACGTTCATCGATCAGCTCGATCCCGACGAAGTCACGGACGTGCTCGGGTACACCGACGAGGAGAGGCGCGAGGCACTACTCGCGACCCTCGACAGCGAGCGCCAGGAGAAAATCAACTTTCTGCTGTCGTTCAACCCCGAAAGCGCGGCCGGACTAATGAGCCTCGATTACGTTACCGTCGACGCGAGCCGGTCATTTCGCGATGCAACCGAGCGCGTTCGGCGCTTCGAAGACCGAACGGGGCGGATACCGACGATCTTCGTCACCGACGAAAGTGAACTCCAGGGGGAGCTACCGGGAGTGGCGCTGTCAGTGGCCGACCAGGAGACCGAGACGATCACTGATCACGTACAGGAGACACCCCACGTCAGGTACGACCGTGACGACGAGGACGTACTCGAGGTGTTTCAGCAGAACCGCGAGCGCACCGTCGCCGTCCTCGACGAGGAAGACGACATTCTCGGCGTGATCCACGCCGACGACCTGCTGACGCTAATCGAAGAGGCGAAAGGCGAAACACTCTACGAGTTCACCGGCGTCGCCGAAGAAGAGAGCGTTCTCGACGGCCCGGCGACGAAGGTGCGCAGGCGGTACAAGTGGCTGATCCTCAACCTCGGAACGGCGTTCATGGCGGCCGCAGTCGTCGGGTTGTTCGAAGCGACGATCGCAGCCGTCGCCATACTGGCTGCGTACATGCCGGTCGTCGCTGGTATGGGAGGGAACGCGGGAACGCAGGCGATGGCGGTCACCGTTCGGGGCATCTCGCTGGGACAGGTATCGCTCAACACCGGCAAACGCGTCATCGCCAACGAAGTGATCGCCGGAGCCGTCAACGGGCTCATCACCGGTGTGCTCGTCGCCACCATCGCGATCGCCTTCTCCTTCGGCGAGTTCGGGGTTTTGCTCGGCGCCGTCATCGGGATTTCGATGGTCGCGAACCTGGTCATTGCGGGCTTTTTCGGCGCGATCACCCCACTGATGCTCGACCGGATTGGATTCGATCCGGCAACCTCCGCGACGATTTTCATCACCACGGCAACCGATGTGCTGGGCTTTTTCGTCTTCCTCGGACTAGCCCAGGCGGTCTTGCTGTGAACGGGCTCCTCGCTGCGTACCTCGCTTCAGTCGCGGTGAGGGCGTCTCGCGTGGGCCGTCATCCCAGTGTCGCCACCGAGATCACGAGCAACGCACAGACGACTGCGCCGGCCAGCGTCGCCAGGAAGTTGACGCCCTGATTGCCGAGGAAAGATCCTTCGAGCGTCGCCCCGAGGAGGCTGTCGACGAGCATCCCGGTGACGCCGGCCGCCACGATGACGAGCGCACCGATCGCGGTGACCTCCTCGAAGAACGAGACGGCGATGATGGCGACGACTGTCGCACCAACGAGGCCCGCGAGAGATCCCTGCCAGGTGATTCCGCCGTCGGTCCCGGGTTCGACCGGCTCTAACGTGGTTATCAGCCGCGGCTCGTCGAAGACGCTCCCGATCTCGCTCGAGAGCGTGTCGCTCATCGCGGTCGCGACCGAGCCTGCGAAGGCAAAGAGGAACAGCTCGGGTGCGCCAGGGAGCATCCCCGCCGAACTGGCTTCGTAGCCGAGGACGGCGGCGATCGCCACCGCGGCGTTACCGAGGACGTTTCCGCTGCCGCGAGCACCGTCGTTTTGCTCGGCGACGCCGCGGGATGCCTTCTCGTCGTACCGGAACTTCGTTGAGAGGCCGCCGATGGCGAAAAACGAGATCAAGACGACGAACCAGCTGTAGCCCCCGAGGACGATCGTGAGCAGGCCGAGCAAGACGCCGGTGAGCATCCCCGCAATCGAGGCGGTCTCGAGCGCATAGGAGGCGTACCCAAGCAAAACGGTGACCGCGAGCGCAACGAGTAACTCGACGGTCCCGATAACCGGTTCGAGCTCGGCGAGCAACCAGAGCAGTAAGCCGACCGAGAGCATCACCACCGGATCGTCGTACAGAAAGAGGACGTCGCGCAACAGTGCGGCGAGTAACGCCCCACTGGCCGCGAGGAAGAGGGCGATCGGAAGCGCGTCCGTGAGGCCGTCACCGACGATCCAGAGCGTGGTGAGCTGGCCGACGACGGCGGCGACGGTGCCAACGATGCAAAATGCGACGACCGATCGAACGCCGTGTTCGATTCGGATCCGGACCAGCTGCTCGGCAACGTTGCCGAAGCCGACCAGAAAGACCGCGCCGACGAAGATGGCGACCGGCACGGAGAGTACCTCGGTGAGTAGCCCAAACGCGCCGAGTGCGAGAACGAACGTGATCAACCCATAGAGGCGCTCGTCCTCGTAGTCCTCCGGATAGGCGAGGAGATCGAACAGCGGGCCATCGGTAATCGAGAGCGCCCCGAGGACGACGACCGCTGCCAGCGCCGCGGCGACCAGCGGGCCAAACAGTGGAAGGACGAGCGAGAGCGTACAGAGCGCAGCGAAGATCCCTGCTCGTCGAACGGGAGCCGTCACGATATCCGACCCTTTCTGTGGTGGTTACTTTAACGTTCCCGAAGCCGTGGGGCCGTCGAAATCGACGGCTCTGACGGACGCAGTCAGGGACGGAGCACCGAGCCGGCCGACTGCCGTCGGTGGGGAACAGGTCGAGCGTCGCCGACGACAGCTGTACGCGGCCGGGAGTCTCGGTACGGGCGCGGAGGCGCCAGTCTGGCCGCAACGTCCCGATGGGACGGAGGCGCCGGCCCAGCGATCAGTCGGCCCGCAGGAGCGTCACCGTGATCTCGTTGCCACCGGCTGCGTGCTCTGAGACCGTGACCGAGCCGCCAGCCATGGTGACGAGCCACTGGACGAGCCATAGGCCCAGTCCGCTCCCGTGCTGGAGCGCGGTCTCCTCTCTCCCGAGCAGCGTGGTCTTCTCCTGGTCGGTCAGTAGCGGGCCGGAATCGATCACAGACACGCGAACAATCGGCCGGTCGGTGCCGTCGGGACGCCGCTGGGTGTCCAAGTCCGCGGTGACGGTCGCCGACGGCGACGGGTGATCGGCGTGTTTGACGGCGTTCTCGAGGAGTTCCTCAAAGACGACCTGGAGTGCGTCCGGTCCGAGCACGCGGACGTCGGCCGGGACGTCCGTCGTAATCTCGGCGTTCGGATACGAATCCGATACGGACGTGGCCGCCGTCTCACAGAGGGTAGTAAGCCCCACCGAGGTGGTCGTCTCCACTCGAACGCGTTCGAGCAGGGTGTCGGTGTCGCGGACCCGATCAGAGGCCCGAAGGAGGCTCCCTCCGTGTTCGAAAATCGGGGCCAGCTGCGCCGTATCGAGCTCGGTCGTCTCCGCAAGGTGGACGGCCTGTCCGAGGATGACGTTCATGCTGTTGCGGAGGTTGTGACGCAACAGGCGCTGGAACATCTCCGCTCGTTGCCGTTCTTCTACGTGGGTCGTTACGTCCTGTTGGAAGCCGATGAAGTGCGTCAGCGAGCCGTTTACGTCGAACACCGGGGTGACCTGGAGGCGGTTCCAGAAGGGCGTGCCGTTTTTCCGGTAGTTGATGAGTTCGACCGTGACCGGCTCACGGCGATCGATCGCCCGTCGAAGTTTCGAAACGGTGTCTGGATCGGTCTGAATCCCCTGGAGAAACCGGCAGTTCCGCCCGAGGGCCTCCGCCCCCGAGTACCCTGTGAGTGCTTCGAACCCCTGGTTGACGTAGATGATCGGATTATCGGATTGGTGGGGATCGGTAATGATGATCCCCAGGTCTGCCACGTCCACTGCCTGAGAGAGAAGGATCTCGTCGGTGATATCGCCGAAGTAGACCGAGAGACCGTCGCCAGACGGATAGGCGGTGACGTGGAACCACGTTTCGAGCGGTTCGTGATAGAACTCGAACTCGCTGGTCGTGCCAGTCTCTACGGCGGTGGTGTACTTCTCGTAGAGGATGGTATCGGTCGTCTCGGGGAACGCGTTCCAGACGTTGCACCCAATCAGGTCTGCCGCGGATTTCTGTAGCAGCGTCTCAGCATACTCGTTTACCGAGGTAAACTGCCAGTCGGAATCGAGCGCGTAGAATCCGTCCGTCATCCGGCTGAGGCTGGTCCGTTCCGGGGAGTCGTCTAAGAAGAACTGGTCCCCGCGGAGACACTGGACGAGCGTCGTAATTCGATCGCGGACCTGCTCCGGTGCGTCGGCGCGTTGCATCTGTACGACCGTCGTCGGATGGGGTGCTCGGTCGGCGTCGCCGAGCGTGTACTCACCGTCAGAGAGAAAGACCGTGGGGAGAAGTGGGTCTCGGGTCTGCGTTCGATCGAGTAGCGTCTCGGCGTCCATGTCGGGCAGATCGCGACCGAACAGGAGGACGTCGACGTCGGCGCGATCGAGCAACGCGAGCGTTTCCGCGCCCGTTCGGGCAGTGAGGACGTCGAACTCGGATTGAGATTCGAGATAGTGTATTAGATCTTCGTCATAGGAGGGGTCAGAGGCAAACAGGAGAGTGAGCGAGATCATAGGACACTCACTAACACATAAACTGATAACGCTATTGTTATCTTTAGCCCGGCGGAGGGATAGAGAGCCGGGTCCGAACAGTTCACTAGTACCTCCGTCAACCGGACGCGAGCCCGAAACCCTACGAGACGCGCCCGCATACGATCGACCACCGAAACCTCTCAGTCTCCAAAGAGGGTTCGAGGGCGACGATTCACCCGGAGCCGTAATCGGTTTGTCACCGGGTCAGGAACTACGGTCGTGGGACTGTACGAACGGTACCTGGCGTATCAGATTCGCCGACACGAGGGGGACACCCCCGATCACGTTGCCCTGGTCCTTACGGAACGGGATCTACTCGAGGACGGGGCCTACGAGACGCTCACGAGGTGTTTCGAGTGGGCCTTCGAGTACGCCTCGCGAGTGACGGTGTACGTAAGCGTCTTAGACGCCGCGGCCGTCCCGGCACTGCGCGAGGAGCTCGAGACAGTCGAGACCCCCCGAGAGGTGGCGGTCCGCGGCCCGGAAGATCGGACGCCGGCAGATGCGCCGATCCAGATCGGCATCGGACTCGGCGGGAAACACGAGTTTACGAGTGCCGTCAGAACGCTGTCCGAACGCGTCGAATCGGGCGATCTCGAGCCCGGAGAGATCGAAACTGAGCATGTCGAGGACAATCTCGTCTTTCCCGACGAACCCGACCTCGTGATCAAGACCGGTGCCGAACGCCTCTCGGATTTCATGATCTGGCAATCGGTCTACTCGGAGCTGTACTTCACCGACGTCAACTGGCGCGACCTTCGGAAACGTGACTTCCTGCGCGCCGTCCGAGAGTTTTGCAACCGTTCGCGTCGGTTCGGGCAGTAGCTGGCTGTTCGAGACCGGCGATGGCTGCGGTACGCAGCCGACTACGCGCCGTCGGCTGGAATCTCGACGAACGACCGAAACGTGACGACGACGCCGACGGCGAGGGCGACGACGCTGCCAGTGATCGCGATCACGTCGAGCGCCGCGTACGTCTCGGCCGCCTCGGCCGGGTGGCGAAGGACGCCGCCTAAAGCGAGTACCACGAGTCCGACGAGTCCGAGAGTCGTCAGGCCGAGTCCGACCGCGAGGAGCTGCCGGTTCATTCGAGAGTGCTATTTCGAGGGCGGTCGGTTGAGCGTTTCGGCTGTGGACGCGCTCAGTCGGAGGTGACGGAGAGTTCGCGTAGCGCAGCGCCAAGAAACGTCAGTGTCCCTCCTCAGAAGTCGTCGGCGTACTCCTCTAAGTCGCTTAGCTCTTCGATCGTCGTGACGAGGATCGCCTCCTCGACCTCATCCGAGCCGAGGAAGACGAGGATGTGCTCGTCGTCAGGGTCGTCGACGTCGATCGTCTCCTCAGTGCCCTCTTCGCCGTCGATCGAGTCGCCGTCATCCAGTTCGACGTGGACGGTATACTCACCGGCATCGGTGAAGACCTCGTCGTAGATCGCCTGTGCGTCCTCGTCACCGTCGTCGTCGCCGGCTTCTAAGTCGAACGTCTCGTCGAGGACGCGCTCGCCTGCCGGATCCGTTACCTCGATCGTTCCAGCGACGGGCTCGTCAGCGCCGTTGATCACGTTGACGTCGTCCAGAACGAGCCCGGCGAGAAAGTCGACGACAGTCGAACAGCCCGCAAGGGCTGCGGTCGCCAGGCCGGCACTGGTCGCCAGAACGCGTCGGCGTGAGAGCGACGGGGTGATCGATGTCGGGGACATGTTAGCAGGGTTGGGTGTCATCGTCGACTCGAGTTTGGATTCCACTGACAAAAGAGTCCCGGGCGGAGTTTCCAGCTGAGAAAGTCACTAATCGGCGGCCTGTCCGCTCGCATCGGGCGCCTCGACGTCCTCTGCGTCCGGTCGTTCGGAAATCGGCAGCGAGTCTCGAAAGCGGGCGACGGTCGAGCGTGCCTCGACAAGTTCGACGTCGCCGAGAGCACCCAGAAGCGCCAGTGCCCGTCTGGCACGGGTACGTCGCCAGGATGCCTCGCGGTGTTCGTAGGTTCGAATCCCGCGCAGGAAGTCGGCCTTCGAAAACTCCGGCCAGTAGGGCGTACAGAAGAAGACAGCGGCCTCGTTGCCGTTTGCGTGCCACGGCAGGAAGTTCGAGGTGCGCTCGTCGCCGCCGGTTCGGATGATCAGATCGACGTCACGGACGGGGCTATCGTAGAGCTGAGATTCGATCCGGTCGACGTCGATCTCCCCCGGATCTAGCTCGCCGGCGTCGACCTCCGTGGCGACGTTTCGGGCGGCACAGAGTAGCTCCGAGCGACCGCCATAGGCCAGCGCGACGTTCAACACGAACTGGTCGTAGGCTTCGGTTCGCGACTCGGCGTACTCGACAGCGTCGCGGACGCGTTCGGGCAGCAAAGAGACGTCGCCGAGCGCGCGGATACAGACCTCGTTGTCGTGGACGCGGTCGGCGTCGGCGAACGACCGAAGCTTCTCACAGAGGAGGTCAAAGAGTGCCTCGTTTTGCTCGTCCGGGCGGTCGAAGTTCTCCGTCGAGAAGGTGTACAGGGTGAGCTCCTCGACGCCGACGTCCTGGCACCATTCGAGGACGCGCTCGGTCGTCTCCGCGCCGGCTCGGTGGCCGTCCGGTGCGTCCTCGCCTTGCTTGCGAGCGTACCGACGGTTCCCGTCCTGAATCACGGCGACGTGAGTCGGTGCGCCGGAGAGCTCCCGAGAGAGCATACGCTCGTACACCCAGTCCACACGCCGGCGGAGCCACCGCTTCATCGTCCGTTGTAACTTCGTCGAAGGCTATGTGTCTTGTGTGTCAGGTACCCCCACTCGACACTCGCGAATCGTGACCGCTTTGAGTCCAGACGCGTACTCTCGACCGATGGAAGACGCTATCGATACGGATCTCTACGAGCGGACGAAGGCCTTGCTCGAGCCCGGCGAGATCGAGTTGAACGGCGCCATCGTCCACACGCCCTACGGCGGTAGCGAGGACGTCCAGATGATGCAGGCGACGATCGATGTCGGCGACATCATCGCCGAGCACTCGGGCTACGATTCGACGGACTGCTACGTTCACTCCGGCAACGACGACCCCGACTTCTCCTCGAATCAACACCAGGGGCTGAGCTTAGAAGACGAGTCGTTCGTCTGGGAGTGCCAGCAGCTGCTGCGAAACGGGACGTTCGAAATCGTGATCTACTACGAGGCGAGCGCAGACCACGAGGCGATTCTGGCGGACATCCGTGAGCTGGGCTACGACGTGACCGGCGTCGAAGGGGAGTAGCCGGCGAGCAACTGGCCAACAGGGCTCGCCCGAGGCGCTTATACATCGTCAGTCGAAGAGTCACGTATGAGTACGGACGCCGACCTCACAGACCGCGAGCGGGGGGTCATCAACGCCTTTCAGGGGGGATTTCCAGTTACGGAACGCCCGTTCGAGGACGCCGCGACGGCGATGACGGCCGCAGGGGTCGAGATCGACGCGGACGAACTGCTCGAGACGATCCGCGAGTTAGACGACCGGGGCGTCCTCTCGCGGTTCGGCCCGCTCGTCAACGCTGCCGAGATCGGCGGCGCGGCGACACTGGTCGCCATGCACGCGCCCGACAACCGGTTCGACGAGGTCGTCGAGGCGGTCAACGCCCATCGTGAGGTTGCGCACAACTACGAGCGCGAGCACCCACATCTGAACGTCTGGTTCGTCGTGAGCGTCGCCGAGGAGCAGCGAGTCGCAGCGGTGCTGGCCGAAATCGAAGCCGAAACGGGCCAGGAGACGTACAATCTGCCAAAGCAACAGGAGTTCCGCGTCGAGGCGAAGTTCTACGTCGACGGGCCGCTCGCTCCGCCGGAGTCGGGCGAGCCGGGCGGCGTCGACTGTTCGGACCAAGGACCAGACGTTTGCGACGACGAGCTGGAGGAACGGGAGAGTTCGACGACGCTTTCGCCGGGCGAGCGAGACCTCGTCCTCGAAATTCAGGACGGGCTCCCGCTCACTGACACGCCGTATGCGGACGTCGCCGCGGCGATCGGCCGCGACCCCGCGTGGGTCCGCGAGACAATCAAACGGTTCGATCGCACGGGGAAGATCCGCCGGATCGGCGTCGTCCCGAACCACTACGCGCTGGGCTATACGGAGAACGGAATGACGGTCTGGAACGTCCCCGACGAGGTCGTCGCCGAAGTGGGTCCCGAGGTGGCCGCGCTCCCGTTCGTCACTCACTGCTACGAACGCCCCCGCCACGAGGGCGTCTGGCCGTACAACTTCTTCGCGATGACCCACGGGCGAAGCAAGGAAGAGAGCGAGCAGCGCATCGAGCAGGTCCGCGAGACGATGGCAGCCCACTGGGACGTGGGCGCTGACGACTGGGACTCGCTGTTCTCGACCCAGATATTGAAGAAGACCGGTATCAGGCTCGCTGAGCGCGCCGACGCCAATACGGAATCCGAACAGCACACCGACTCGCCGACAGACTCCGCCTAACGCATGATCCCTCTGCTTCACGACTTCTCCGCGTCGACGGTGCTCGTCTTCGGCGGCGGCCCCGTCGGCGCGCGGAAGGCCCGCCGGTTCGCCCGCGAGGCGCGCGTCGTGGTCGTCAGCCCGGCCTTTGCCAACGAATCGTTCGAGTCAGAGGGAACAGGCGAGACGGAACTCCTCCGGGCAGCTCCCGCACCCGAAGAGGTCGGCGACTGGCTCGACCGGTTCGAGCCCGCGCTGGTCGTCGCCGCAACTGACGACGAATCCGTTAACGACGCGGTGGTGGCTGCAGCGCGCGATCGAGGAACGCTGGTCAACCGCGCGGATCGCGCTGGCGAACGCGAGCCGGGAAGCGTCGTCGTGCCGGCGACGGTTCGCGAGGGCGACGTCGTCGTCTCGATCTCGACGAGTGGAACCGCACCAGTCCTGAGCAAACATCTCCGAACGGAGCTAGACGCGGAGCTCGCGGGGGCCGGCGAGATGGCGACGGCGCTCGCTGCGCTTCGAACTCGTCTCAAAGAACTGGACGTTCCACCCGACCGCCGGCGCCAGATAGTCACTGACACCGTCAATTCTCCGTCCGTTTGGACAGCTTTACGTACGGGAGCCCCGAACACGGAGCAAGTGATCGAGGACGTGCTGGAGGAGCACCGAAACGCCGGAGGTGAGCTGCAGTGACCGCAGGCGGACTGGTGACGAGTGCCCGCGTGACCCACGAGCGCGCCGACGTCGACCAGCTTGCAGCCGCGAGTCCGTCCAGCCAGCGCGCCGGCGTCGCCGGTCTGCTGGCCCGACCGGGGGTTTCCGAGGCGTTCGTCCTCTCGACGTGCAACCGTGTCGAAGCGTACGTCGTCGCCGAGGACGGCGCGGTCGGCCGCGCCGCCATGGAGGGATTTTTCGCGTCGGTCGACGACGAGGCGGTCGTCGTGGCCGACCACGATGAGAGTATCACGCACCTGCTGCAGGTCGCTTGCGGGCTCGAATCGGTCGTCATCGGCGAGGATCAGATCATCGGCCAGGTCCGGCGAGCGTACGAGGACGCCCGGACCACCGGCGGGATCGGGTCGTTGCTCGAGATGGCCGTCACCAAAGCGATTCACGTCGGCGAGCGTGCCCGCACCGAGACGGCGATCAACGAGGGTATCGTCTCGCTGGGCTCGGCGGCGACCCGGCTGGCAGGGCGTGAGATCGATCTGACCGACGCGACGGCGCTCGTGGTCGGCGCCGGCGAGATGGGACAGCTCGCTGCCCGCGCTGTGGCCGCAACGGAGACCGCTGAGGTCGTCGTCGCCAACCGGACGGTCGCTCACGCCGAACACGTCGTTCGCGACATCGACGACGAGGTGACCGCCAGCGCTGCCCCACTAACTGCGGTCGGGACGATCGCCCGGCGGGCGGACGTCATCATGACCGCGACTGGAAGCGACGAGCCGGTACTCGAGACACACCACCTCGACGAGGACGGCAGCGAGCAGGTCGTCGTCGATCTCGGCCAGCCCCGAGACGTCGCGCCGGGCGTGGCAGACGTCACGGACGTCTCGGTGTACGATCTCGACGATCTCGAGTCGGTAACGACCCGAACTCGCGAGCAGCGCGCGGCGGCCGCCCGGGAGGTCGAGGTACTGATCGATCGGGAAGTTGACAACCTCCACGATCAGTACAAACGCGCCCAGGCCGACGACGTGATCGCAACGATGTACGAGTCCGCAGAGCAGATCAAGCGCCGCGAGCTCGAGACCGCCAAAGCACGGTTAGCCGAGAGCGAAGGGAGCGTCGACGAGTGGGAGATCATCGAGTCGATGGCCGACGCGCTGGTCGGCCAGTTGCTCGCGCCGCCGACCCAGAGCCTGCGAGAGGCGGCTGCCCAGGACGACTGGGAGACGATCTACACCGCACTCCGACTCTTCGATCCCGGGCTCGACGATGGCCCGCCATCTGCGATGCAGTCTCCGTGGGAGACGGGACAGCGAACCACCGGTGGCGATCTACACGGCATCGGCACAGCCCGATTCGACGCGAGCCGGCTCGGCGAGGCCAGCGGTATCACTGACGACGACTGAACGGAGCGGCCAGGCACAACCGTTATGTTTTCGGCTGCGATCAGTCGGTCCATGCACGCTTGTCCGGATAGCGGACGCAAGCGCGTGGTTCCAGACGGAAGAGGCGAGCAACGCGCTTCGGTAGTGGACGACGGCTGCGGGGGTCGACCAGCGGTCGGCGACCGCGAGGGTCACCTGTCGAACGGCGACCGGAAGGTTGGGCCGTCGAACGCGGTGTGGAGAGCAGCAGAATGAACGGGCAGTACGTCTTCCGTGTTGGGCTTCGCCTCGAGACACGACGAGACGACGTCCGGCTCGATCCCACCACCGCCGAGACCACGCTCCGAATCGAGGCTGCGGAGCCGGGAACGGAGGGATGGCGCTTCTTTCGAGACACCCTGTGGCGCGGTGAGCTGTCGGATCCGACGTACGGGCGAGAGCTCATCGACGAGTGGGTCGAGCCACCGGTCGACGCCGTCGAGTTCCGCGAGCTACAGGTCGATGACGCCTACCGCTCGGCACTACAGACCGAAATTGCGGACGATCTGGACGCGTTCAACGCCGAGACTGTCACCGAAGTGCTCTCGAAGTACCTCGGGTCGAGTATCAGAGTGATGGGCGAGGGAGAGCACTGGTGATGGAGAGATGCTCCATCCGAATCCGAGACGTCACGATCCGGCGACAAACACTTGTCTTCGAACCGTGTAGATGAGTGTCCGCATGGTCCCCGAGTACGACTTCTGGCTGCTCGACCTCGACGGGACCCTGGTCGACGTCGACTGGGGGTACACGAGAGAGGTCTTCGATCGGGTCGGAGACCGGCTCGGACGCCGCTTCAGCGACCGCGAAGCCGACATCATCTGGAGCGGGTTAACCGGGTCACGAGACCGCCAGCTTGCGGCATGGGGCATCGATCCAGCCGAGTTCTGGGAGATATTCCACGACGAAGAAGATCCTCGCGTACGCGCCGAACAGACCTATCTCCACGACGACGCCGACTTTGTCACCGAGATCGATCAGCCGGTAGGGCTGGTGACTCACTGCCAGGAGTTCCTCTGTGAGCCGGTGTTAGATCGCGTCGATATTCGCGACTGGTTCGACGTCGTCCTCTGTTGTAGCGAGCAGACCGGGTGGAAACCGGACCCGACCCCCGTCGAGCGCACGATGTCGGAACTCGGCGTCGGCCACAACGGCCACCAGGGCGTGCTGGCGGGCGACGGTGCCAACGACGTCGGCGCCGCCTGGAACGCCGGGCTGGACGCGATCCACGTCGAGCGCGTCGGCCACGAGCGCCGTGGACAGTGCGTGCTCGGCGACTACCGGATCACGTCGTTCGAGGAATTGCAGGCCGAAACGGAGGAGCTGTAGGCGGAACTCTGTGGAACGACAGAAAGCGCTGACGGGTTATCGCGGCCCGGTCGTCGATTCTTCCCTGTCGGTGGGCTGGATCTCCTGCTCGACGAGGGTGCCGTAGGCCCGCCGGAGCCGTTCTGAGAGCGCCTGGTGAGAGATTCCCAGTTCGCCGGCGAGTTCCTCCATTGAGATCCCACGGGGAATCTCGAAGTAGCCGTGTGCTAAGGCGGCCTCGAGCGCCTCGTGCTGTTGGGGAGTAAGCGATGATCCCTCCGCAGCGTCAGTGGCGACGTCCGAGACGCGACGTAAGTCGACGGAGACGTCGTTACGGACGAATTCCTCGTGGATCCGCCAGAGATGGTCCCGATCCCGGACCCGTATTTTGGCTTGCCACCAGCCGTCGACCCCCCAACACGCCAGCAGGGCGCACCCCTCGCCATCCTCGATGCGACCCTCCGTGAGACACGGCGCTCCTTCGGCGAACGTTACGTCGTACAGGAGCCGTCCGGTCGTCTCGGTTACCAGAGAGTAGGCCTCGACGGAGGAATCCGCGTCGAACGCCAGTTCGACGTCGTCGCGGCTCACACCATCGACCCACAGCGAAGGGACAGTCCGAGATACCGACGGCTCGAGTTCGAACTGGACGTCGGGAACGCGCTCGAACGTGTGTCCGAGCGACGTCTCCGCGGCCGAGACACGAAACTCGGCGATAGTCGACATTGATGAACGTACGAGAGAGAGGGTGAAAACTGCTACGTAGGCGATTTGGACAGTCTGGAGCAGTGATACGGGAGGTTCGGCGACGTCAGCTGGGAGCCCGGTCGACAGCTCGAACGACCGCGGTCTTTTTCGTTCCCGCGTCCGAATCGCCAGCCATGGCACCGCTGCGCGAGGCGCTGCAAGATCTCTCCGACGACGCGTTTTTCGATCTGCTCGAGAGCGAGGGGGCGTATCTGCTCGTCCTCGACGTCCCGGGAGCCAGCGCGGAGACACTCGAGGTCACCGTCGACGACGGGCACATCTCGGTCGAGGCGCGTCGGGAGAAGCCCGACGGCGAGGGGTACCGGTACGTGACGGAGGACCGCCCGCTGTATCACGATGTCGACCTTCCGCTCCCTGCCGACGCGACCGAGTCGGGGGCCGAGGCAGTCGTCGAGCGCGGCGTCCTCGAGTTGACGCTCCCAAAGCGTACCGCGACGGACGAGACGAACATCGACGTTGTCGAGGGGGAAAATCGAGACGAAGACGACATCGTCGAAAGCCGGGATCGAGACGAAGATGACGACGACGAGCCCGCCGGGGGCGGCTAACGAGGGGTGGGCGGTCTGTCCACCCTCCGTGCGTACCGGCGGTTCGTCGTCGTCACGTGGCAGTTCCTCCCGCTGTTGCTCGCGTACGCCCGCGACCGGCGCCGATTCCTGCTGTTCGGCAGGCGGCGGCGCGTCGACCACCAGACCCACCGCCGTCGGGCGGAGGTCCTCCTCGAGTCGTTGCTGACGCTCGGCCCGACGTTCATCAAGCTCGGACAGCTCCTTTCGACGCGGCCCGACGTGCTCCCGCCGGCGTACGTCGAGGTGCTCTCGGCGCTCCAGGACGACGTGCCGCCGACTGACTGGGCCAAGGCAGAGGAGGTTGTCGAGGAGGAGTTAGGGCCCGTCGACGAGCAGTTCGACGCCTTCGACACCGAGGCGATCAGCGGTGCGAGCCTCGGACAGGTGTACCGGGCCCGGCTGGACGGCCAGGAGGTCGCGGTAAAAGTCCGGCGGCCAGAGATCGAGGAGCTGGTCGCGGCTGACCTGCGCGTCATTCGGTGGTCGATGCCGATTCTGCTCCGCGTGGTCGACGACTCGAGAGCGTTTTCACTCGAGAATCTGGCCGACGAGTTCGCCAAGACCATCCGCGAAGAGATGGACTACGAGCGCGAGGCGCGGATGCTAGAGGAGATCAAAGAGAACCTCGGCGCGGACGATCGGGTCCGGATTCCGGCGGTGATCGATCGTCGGTCCGGACCACGCGTCCTGACGATGGAGTACGTCGAGGGGACGAAGATCAACGACATCGAGGAGCTCGAAGCGCAGGGGATCGACCGCGAGCAGATCGCAGAGAACCTCCAGCGGGCGTACATGCAGATGATCATCGACGACGGAGTGTTTCACGCCGATCCCCACCCCGGCAATCTGGCAGTCACCGACGATGGGCAAATCGTCTTCTACGATTTCGGGATGTCCGGCCGGGTCGACGAGTTCGTCCAGAACAAGATCGTCGAGTTCTACATCGCAGTCGCCAACCGCGATATCGACGCGATCCTCGATGCGCTTATCGAAATCGGGACGCTCAGCCCCGAGGCGGACCGGGCAGTGATGGCCGAGGTGATGGAAGTCGCGATCGAGAACGCCCGCGGGCGGGAGATCGAGCAGTACCGCGTCCAGCAGATCGTCGGCCAGGTCGAGGACTCGATCTACGAGTTCCCCTTCCGCCTGCCGAAGAATCTGGCGCTCGTCCTCCGGGTCGCGACGGTCGTCGAGGGCGTCTGCATCACGCTCGACCCCGACTACGACTTCATCTCGACGGCGACCGAGTACCTGACCGAGGAGGGGTATCGCGAGGAGTCGATTCGGCAGTTCATCGACGCAACGGGTGCCGACGTCAGAGACGCCGGGACGTCACTGATTCGGGTGCCGCCAAAGACCGAGCGGGCGCTCGACCGTCTCGAGCGTGACAATCTCTACGTTCGGATCGGTGTCGAAGACGACAAGAACGTCTTCGAGCACCTCGCGCGTCGGTTGATCTACGGCATGTTGCTCACGATGGCGCTGTTCTCGACCGGCGTCCTCTACGCGCTGGAGGCGCCCGAGGCATCGATCGTCGCCGGGGCGTTCGCAGTCGTCATCACGGTACAGCTCTACCGCTCGTTCCGGGAATCGCGAGGAATCAAGGCGAAACCCCAGTTCACGCGACAAAACGTGAGCCGACGGCGCGGCGAGGAGTGACGGGATCGCCGTAACCGGTCACAGGAGCCGAAGCGTCCCCCAACTGGCACAGACGCGACGAGGCTGCCCGTAACCGACCACAGAAGCCACAAAACGGCCTGTAATCGTCCATCGGACCCGACGTTCATCAGTCGTTGACCGTCAGCGGGACGCGAGTATGACTTCCATTACAATGTGTTGGTATCGGGAACGCGTCTCCAATGGCGACAGTACTGGTCGCGAATCCGAGTGCTGAGATTGTTACCCGACAGGATCGGACGTGGGTCGTCGTCGGAACGCACACGCGCGAACTCCGCGACGAGATCGAACGAGGAACCGACTTCGAGGGCGTGCGGGAGCTGCAGACGACGCTACCCGGGGAGGGAACCGTCGTGGCGCTCTCCGGGCGCGAGGACGAGCCAACGGTCCGGGCCCACCGCGGAATCACGTCGGCCTACGAGGTGTTTTACTGCGTCGACTCGAGCGGCGAGCCGATCGTCACCGATCTGTTCAAAAACGCGCTTGCACGGCTCGATCCGGACGATCGGACGGTTCCCGACCGGGCGGTCGCCGACCACCTCCTGTACCGAACGACGCCGATCGAGACGTACGTCGAGCGCGTCCACCGGCTCGGACACGGAGAAACGCTGACCTGGGATCCCGGTGAGACTCACCGGACGCCGTTGACCGAGACGCTCGATCCCGAGCCGGGTGTGTCCGCTGCGGGCGCACACAGACGTCTTGACGAGGTGCTCTCGGCGGTCTGTACACCCGTCGCCGACGACGCGACGCTGATGCTCTCCGGTGGCGTCGACTCGACCGTACTGGGTCCGTATCTCACGAATCCGACCCCGAGCGTCACCGGTTCGTTCGATACGCCCGAACTCGCGTTCGAGGGAGCGTACGCCGAGCGAGCGGCCGACCTCATAGACGCCGACCGCGAAGTCGTCGAGATGACGGAGGATGAGTACGTAGCGCGCTTAGAGTCGGCCGTCGACGCGCTCGGGATGCCACCCCACCAGCTCCAGACGCCGACGTTCGACGGCATCTTCCGAGAGGCGGAGGGGAGGCTCGTCAGCGGACAGGTCGCAGATGCCGTCTTCGGCCTCGAAAGTGCGCTCCAGACCGGTCGCCGGGTGTGGCGAACCCGCCACCTTCGGTACGTGCCGGCGGTCGTCGAGAGGCTCAAGCGCCACGGGGAGATTCGCCGTGGACTCGAGCGACCGCCGTCCGATCCGGACGGGCACGCACTCGGGTTCGGCGTCTACACCGACGTGCCGTCTGCGATCGAGTCGATCGGCCGGGATCAGTACGAACGCCGACAGCGGGCACGCTACGAGTACGCGATGGCCCGCGTTCCGCCGGCTGCTGGGGACAACTTCGCCAAGCACGCCCACGCAGGCCAGTGGGTCGACTTCTTCTGTGAGGACGCGGGTACGGTCTGGCGCCAGGCGGCGATCGCTCGAGGCTGTGAGATGTACACGCCCTTTGCCGGCAAGGCAGTCGCCGAGCTGGCGCTCGGGATCCCCTCGCCCGATCGGTACATGGTCGACGGCGAGGCCAAGCACGTTCCGAAGCGACTCGTCGAGGAGTGGTTCCCGACCTACGACCGGGACAAGCCCAAGGGGAACGGGAACTTCCCCGCCGAACGGTTCCTTACGACGGGGCCACTCGCGTCGATCTTCGAGCAGTACGAGCTCCCTGCGTTCGCCCCGGACATTTCCGGCGAGGTCGTCGAGCGCTCGGCCGGGCTGGCGTGGAACCTGGCCAGCTATGCGATCTGGCGAGATCGCGTGCTGGACGCGCACGATCTCGAGCCAGCGCCCCATACTCGGACGGCGTCGGTCGCCGGCCGCGTCTCGGCGTCGGCCGTCGAACGCGTCTAACCGTGCCCGAGGAACGACACGCAGCGATTCGGGGAAGGGGTACTTACACCCGATTCGAGCTCGAAGGGGTGGTATGGCCACGGAGACGGAGTACGACCGGATCGCCGACCTGTCGCTATCGATCGACGCCGTCGAGACGGAGCGCCTCGAAGGCGAGACGACGAGTGATTTTACCCGAGTAACGACGCTGCTCTCGCTGTCGGGACCGGACGGGGAGGGCGGATCGATCACTGGACGAGGAGAAGACGTCATCTACGACGCCGAGGAGCACGACGCGCTGGCGTCCCACGGCCTTCCCGACCTGACCGGCGAATACACGATCGACTCGTTCTCGAGCCGACTCGCCGACCTCGATCTCTTCCCCGAGGGCGCACCGGACCGTGACGTGTTCCGAAACTACCGGCGCTGGGGGGTAGAGAGCGCTGCGCTCGATCTCGCGCTCCGACAGGCAGGAGAGACGCTCGCGGGCGTGCTCGACCGGGATAGCGAGCCGGTTTCGTTCGTTGCTAGCACGCGGCTGGGAGAGCCGCCGACGACGGATCGGCTCGAACGGATCCGCGAGCGCGAGCCCGAGGCAGCGTTCAAGCTCGATCCGACGCCGTCGTGGGACGCGGACGTGATCGAGTCAGTCGCCGCGACGGCCCCAGTGCGGATCCTCGATCTGAAAGGGCAGTACGAGGGGACCGAGGTCGACGTACCGGCAGATCCGGACCTCTATCGGCGACTAATCGACGCTTTCCCGGAGGCGATCCTAGAGGACCCCGCCTTGACGAGCGAGACCGAACCACTCTTCGAAGAGCCCGCAGTTCGCTCGCGGGTCGCCTGGGACGCGCCGATCCACGGGCTCACAGACGTAGAGGCACTTCCCTGGGAGCCCAGCTGGCTGAACATCAAACCGTCCAGATTCGGGTCGATCGAGTCGCTGTTGGAGACGATCGACGCGTGTCTGGAGCGGGGGATCAGCCTCTACGGCGGCGGACAGTTCGAACTGGACGTCGGACGGTATCAGATACAGGAACTGGCCTCGCTGTGGTATCCCGACGGGCCGAACGACCTCGCACCGCGACCCTACAACGTGCCGGAGCTGCCATCGACAGTGCCATCGTCACCCCTCCCGGCGCCGAACGACGAGCCGGGTTTCGGCTGTGAGTCACCGAAATAGTTATTAGCAATTAGCGATAACTATAGAGTGCCCATCCAGTAGTACTGGAGGCAACTCCCCCCACTCCCCCCGACTTCGGCACGGAAACTTACAGAGTGCACGGCTGACTGGTCTCAGTCACTCTTCCCCCACTTGCTGGTGGTGCCCCAGTGTTCTGCTCCATCACCACGTGCCGATCGGGATATGCTACTGAACCCCGTACAGCGGCGCGACGGGCCTCGCACGATCCAAACGGTTTATGCCCGTCGGTTGATTACCCCGGGACATGGCGAAGCAGCAGCAAGAGGTTCGGGACCTCCAGGAAGGAAGCTACGTAATGATCGACGATGCGGCTTGTAAAATCAACGCTTACAGCACGGCGAAGCCGGGCAAACACGGCAGTGCAAAGGCCCGCGTCGAGGCAAAGGGCGTCTTCGACGGCAAGAAGCGCTCGCTCAGTCAGCCCGTCGACGCGAAGATCTGGGTCCCGATCATCGACCGCAAGCAGGGACAGATCGTCTCTGTCGACGGCGATGACATGCAGATCATGGACTTAGAGACCTACGAGACGATCACGATGCGCGTCCCCGAGGACAAAGATGTCTCCCCAGACGACAACATCGAGTACCTCGAGATGGAAGACCAGCGAAAGATTATCTGATGTTTCCCGGGGCGACCGGTACGCGTGAGGCCGAGACCGACACGCAAGGACGACCGTCCGAGAGTGGCGGCGTGAACTTCGTGGTGGTCGGTGCGCCCCTGGACGCGACGACGACCTTCGAGCCGGGCGCTCGGTTTGGACCCCGGCGCGTGCGACTGTTTTCGGAGCCGTTCGACGACTACGACCGTCGAACCGACCAGCACTTTTCGGCCCTGGGCGTCGCCGACGACGGCGACGTCCGGGCGTGGGACGACGTCGACGAGTACCTCGAGTTTCTCGAGGGAACGGTCCGAGACGTCGTCTGGGACGACGCAATCCCGCTGGTGCTCGGCGGCGAACACACCGTCTCGCTTTCGGGCGTCCGCGCCGTCGAACCGGACGTGTTCGTCTGCCTCGACGCACACCTCGACCTCTACGACGCCTACGACGGCAACCCGCTCTCGCACGCCTGCGTGACCCGCCGCATTCTCGAGGACGTCGATAGTGTCTCCGAGGTCCTGCTTCTGGGCGCGCGAACCGGCAGCGAGCTCGAGTGGAAGCGAGCAACCGAATCCGACGTGACGGTCGTCCCGCCCGAGGACGTCGACGACGTCGACCTCGCATCGTGGATCGGCGACCGGACGGCCTACCTGAGCGTCGACATCGACGCCGCCGACCCGGCCTACGCGCCAGGGACGGGGACGATGGAGCCGTTCGGCCTTGAACCCCGTCAGCTGCGCCGGCTCGTTCGCGAAGCAGCGCCACGCAGCGCAGGATTCGACGTCGTCGAAGTCAACGACCGCGACGACGGGCAGGCCGCGGCGCTCGCGGGGAAGCTCCTCCGGGAGTTCGTCTTTTCTGCAGCCGACACCGAGTGAGCGCTCGCCGCCGCGTGGTTCGGGGTCCCGATCCGCCCACCCCGGCGCTACCGGTCCAGGTACTCGACTGCCTCCGCGTCTGAGACCTGTCCGAACTGGCGGTAGTACTGGCCAACCGCCCGGAAATCGGCCGGCTCGCGGAGTGCGATCACCTCGTCGGCTTCGCTCTCTAAGTCCGCAAGCGAGTCGGGCGAGCCGACCGGGACGGCAAGTGTAACGCGCTCAGCGCCCGCCCCGCGAATCTGCCGAAGGCAGGCGATCGCCGTCGCGCCCGTCGCGACGCCGTCGTCGACGACGACGACCTCCCTGTCCGCAAGCGGCGGGAGGCCGGTGCCGTCGCGGTAGCGGGCAGCCTTCTCGCTGGCGTTCTCGGCTTCCTCCTCGCGGACGGACTCGAGGTACGGTTCAGAGACGCCGAGCTGGGCGACGAGCGCGTCGTTTAGCCAGACGCTGCCGTCGCTCGCGACCGCACCGAGTGCGAGTTCGGGGTTCCCCGGCGCGCCGAGTTTGCGGGCGACGACGACGTCTAGGTCGGCGTCGAGCGCGTCGGCGACCGGCCTGGCCACCGGCAACGCTCCACGTGGAATTCCGAGTACGATATCGGCCGTGACGCCGCGCGCTGTGAGCGCGTCGGCCAGCCGAGCGCCGGCGTCTGCTCTGTCGTCGAACACGGGGACGTGTACGGGCGCCATGCAATTAGCTCTCACGCAGCGTGTGACGGGTCGAGCCGTGTGACGGTAGCTCTCACGCAGGTAGAGCCAGTCCGAGGAGCCGACGTGAGCAGGAACACGCGTGCCGAAATCGTACCCGTTTGGGCCGCCCACACCACGTATGGGACGACTCCAGCGGACGCTCTCGAACGTCGCGAGCGAGCACGGGGACGGGAACGGACGAGTCGGCATGGTCGGCGGGAGCGTCGCCTACCCGAACCAGCCGACGATTGTCGGGCTGGCTGCGTTGCGCGCCGGTTCGGACCACGTTCGAACGTTGGTCGCCGCCGAGATCTACGACGCGGTCGCCAGCGCCTCGTCGAACCTGCTGGTCGACCGGTTCGTCGGCGAGCGATTCGACGGCGAGGCGGCCGAGGCCGCACTCGAGATGGCCGCGTGGGCAGATGTACTGGTCGTCGGACCGGGGCTGGTCGACGCCGAGTCAGCGGCAATTCGGCGGACGATCGACGAGACAGACTGTCCGACCGTCGTCGACGCGCTGGCGATCGAGCCGGGACTCGAGGCGGACCTCTCGCAGGCGGTATTGACGCCCAGCGAGAGGGAGGACGACGCTATCAAGGAGCGGTACGGCTCGATCGAGGCGTTCACCGAGGAAACCGGCGCAGTGGTCGCGCTGACGGGCGAGGTCGACGAGATCGTCGTAGACGGGCAGCGGTTACAAAACGAGACCGGCACCTCGGCGCTGACGGTGGCCGGAACCGGCGATACGCTCGCAGGCATCGTCGCCGCGTTGCTCGGCCAGGGCGCCGATCGGGAAACGGCGGCCGAACTCGGAGCCTGGATCCTCGGGAAATCGGGAGAACTCGCGACGGCCGAGTACGGCGCGGGAGTCGTCGCGACCGACGTGATTGCCCGCATTCCGGATACGATGCGCTGAGAGCGACAGTCAGCTATCGGCGCGCTCCGATCGGCTGGGACAACAGTTACCCTCCTTCCGGCCGAATCGTCCACTCATGAGCGACCGGACGGCCGAAACCGAGCGTTCGGATGCCGACCTCGACGCGATCTCTCACCCGTGGTTCGCGGCGCTGTACGACGCCATGGTCCCAATGGAATGGTTACTGGCGTCCCACCGCGAGTACCTGTCTCGGGATCTCTCGGGGCGAGTACTCGACCTGGGCGCGGGGACCGGCTCGATGTGGCCGTATCTGACTGACGCAGTCGAACAGGCAGATTCCGAGGGGCGGGGGATCGAGGTCCACGCGATCGAGCCCGATGTGCACATGCGCCGGCGAGCCGAACGTGCGGCGGCGAAAGCGGGGCTTTCGGTCGACCTGCGGGACGCGCGTGCCGAGTCGCTGCCGTATCCCGACGACGCGTTCGACGCGGTGCTGTCGGGGATGGTCTTCTGTACGGTCGCCCAGCCGGACCGCGCGCTCGAGGAGGTCGCCCGCGTGCTGGCACCGGGCGGCGAGTTCCGGTTTCTCGAGCATGTCCGGGCGGACGGCTGGCGCGGGCGCGGACAGCGTCTGGCCAACCCACTCTGGAAGCGCGCTGCGGGCGGCTGTCAGCTCACTCGGGACACCGTAGGGCGGTTCGTGGGCCACGAATCGTTCGGGGTTGTGGAGATAGCGCGCGTCGACGTCGGCGTCTTCCCGGCGGCGCCGTTCGTGAGGGGGCGACTCCGGCGGCTCGACGACCGATAGCGAGGCGTCGTCCACACCGGAACCGAGCGAGATCTCCCGACGGCCGGAAACTGCAGGGCGAGGCGTTTCCCGTCAGTCGAGCCGAGTACGTGGTATGTCACAGCCGGACGATCGACCAACTGACACCCCTACCACGGACGCCGAGGAGGCGCGGGATGAGGGGACGTGGATGGTCCGCAACTGGCTCGCGGTCGCCGTTGTCTCCATCCTCACACTGTTGTTGCTCGCAGTCGTGATGATGCAGTGGACCGGACTAGTCGACGTGGGCGCCCCGCTCGCCGATACCGAAGGCGGGCAGTGGATCGTCGTCGGCGCCCTCGCGCTCGCGGTCTTGCTGATCGCCGGCTGGAGCTGGCGAGCGATGATCTGAGGCGGCACAGTTAGTAGCTGGACGCGGACGTCATGTGTTCCCAGCCCACGGCAGGGACAGAGAGAAACCCGTTTACCCCTCGCCGTGTCAGGTATCCCTAATGAACTACCGAATCGGACTCGTCGGCAAACCCTCTGTCGGCAAGTCCTCGTTTTTCAACGCCGCGACGATGAACGACGTCCCCGAGGGGGCGTATCCGTTCACCACGATCGATCCCAGCGTCGGCGAGGCCTACGTCCGCGTCGAGGACGCCGCCCCCGAGTTCGACGAGGTGTCGACGCCGAGCGTGGGCTACCTCGAGGGTGACGTCCGCTTCGTCCCGACGAAGCTCGTCGACGTGGCCGGGCTGATCCCCGGCGCCCACGAGGGGAAAGGACTGGGCAACCAGTTCCTGACCGACTTGAACGAGACCGACGTGTTGATCCACGTCGTCGACTTCTCTGGCCAGACCGACAGCGAGGGCGAGCCCACGGAGGGCCACGACCCGCGCGAGGATATCGACTTCCTCGAGACGGAACTCGATCAGTGGTACCTCGAGGTGCTCAAGAAGGGGATCAACCGCTACGAATCGGGCTACACGACCGAAGACGACGCGATCGAAGCGGAGCTAGCCGAGCAGATGAGCGCGTTCAAGACGACCGAAGACGAGATCAAGCTCCTGATCCGCCGAACCGGCGTCGGCTTCGATCCCGAGGAGTGGGACGAGACCGACAAGCTCGAACTCGCCCGGGAGATCCGGCGGGAGACCAAGCCGATGGTGATCGCAGCGAACAAGATGGACACGCCCGAGGCGGCGGAGAACTTCGAGGAGATCGCTGTCGATCCCGACTACGAGCACCTCACGATCGTCCCCTGTAGCGCCCACGCCGAGAAGGCACTCAAAACGGCCGACGAGGGCGGTGTCGTCGACTACCGGCCCGGTGACGACGACTTCGAAATCGTCGGCGACATCTCGGCAGAGCAGGAGAAGGGACTCGAACAGATTCGGGACTTCCTCGACGAGTACGGCGCGTCTGGGGTCCAGGCCGCCCTGGAGACGGCACTGTTCGACGTCCTCGGCGTCGTCCCCGTCTTCCCCGGCGGCGCAAACGGCCTGGGCAACGAGCGCGGGGAGGTGCTGCCCGACTGCTACCTGATCCCGCCGGAGTCGACCGCGGAGGACTTCGCCTACAGTCTCCACTCCGATATCGGCGACGGCTTCCTCCACGCGATCGACTGCCGGACGAACCGCCAGCTCGGCAAGAACTACGAGGTCGAGCCCCGGGACGTCATCGAAGTGATCACGACGAACTGATCGTCGTAGAACGTGACGCGGAGTCTGAACTGCTCGAGTCAGGTAAACTAGGTAGCGGAACAGCAATCAAATTCGTTGATAGTTGTCACGAACAGCGTGCTGATACCAGAGGTTCCGATTAACACGATTTCTGCGCGCCTTTATTTCACCCACTATACCACATCCATTTACATTCTAATGGGACTTGAATTGGGGCAAATATTTACCTGTCAACATTATAGGGGTGAGAAATGAAACGGCGCGTGTTCCTTGCTTCGTCTGGCACCACCCTTACAGTTCCTTTCATGGGATGCGCTGGCTCATCGAGGTGCCCTGACCCTGACATCGAGTCTCCGATGGAATATGAAGAGTTTGACTTCAGCGCGTCTGAGGCAGAAGACGAAGTACGACTTCTCACTACCCCTAATGACGTTGAAGTCGAGGAAAGGGAGACCAGACAGAATCTAGCAGAGATCGACTTTGACACACAGTGTGCTGTAATAGTTGAACGGCCATTGCGTGGGGATTGGGGTTCACACCACATATTGGGGGTTGAGCGGGACTCTGACAACCCAAGTCTGCTCCGAGTACACGCCTG